>JAYVUD010000024.1:0-50562 GCA_043788335.1 Chloracidobacterium sp.
TGCGGGTGCCACGTCTCCGCCCAGACACTCAAAATCGTGAACGATCAGGAGCGTTTTGGCGAATGGAAAATGGCCGACCGCTCTTGCCGCAGGGTGCGACTCTGACAGCACGGGAATGGGTGAAATTTGGCATGCTGCTCAAAAATGGCGGCAAATGGAATGGCAAGCAGATCGTCCGAAAAGCACTTCTCGATGAACTAACAGTCAGCTCGTCCGCAAATCCGGCATACGGCATTTCGTTCTGGCTCAATCATCCCGGCATCGGGCCGACGGGCGGGCATGCCCGGGCCGGTTTGGCGAATATGACGACCGCGAGTTTCTAAAACGGATATTGGCCGGAACTTCCCCAGACTTAAAAACGCCGCCCGACCAACATTGCCTGATCGCCGGATGCCTCGAACGCGAACGCCCGAATGACAAAGAACGTTAAATATGCTTTCATTTTTTAGAGGTTGCTCGTGTCGAACGCGGACGACCTCCGGTCGCTAGCGATCGACGGGCGACCATCTCGGACGCCGTTTGAGAGCATCATGATTAACCAAGATTCGCATAGTATTCAGGTAATTCATATCGAACCGAGGGGTTCGTTTATGGCACTGAATCTCCGCGAGATCTGGGCATATCGCGAGCTGCTTTATTTTCTGACCTGGCGTGACGTTAAGATCCGGTATAAACAGACGGCGATCGGCATCGCGTGGGCCGTTCTGCAGCCGGTCGTCACCACGGCGATCTTTACGTTGCTTTTCAGTTCGTGGGCGAGGTTCGAGACTGGCGATGTGCCGTACCCGCTATTTGCTCTGAGTGCGTTGATCGTCTGGTTGTTCACGCACGGCTCGATCACGATCGCCAGTGCAAGTTTTATCAACAACACAAACCTGGTCACCAAGGTCTATTTTCCGCGCCTGATAGTTCCCATCGCGGCCACGCTCGCCGGGTTGCTCGATCTTGTTTTCAGTGCGGCGGTTATGGCTGTGCTGATGATCTATTTCCGGACGTCGTTGAACTTGAGCGTATTGGCCGCACCGCTCTTTTTGCTGCTCGCGTTCATTCAGGCCGCGGCATTCGGCACCCTGCTTTCGGCGTTAAATGTTCGTTTTCGCGACGTAAAGTTTGCCCTGCCGTTCGTTCTGCAGGTGTGGATGGTCGCGTCACCTATTTTTTATCCTGTCAGTCTGGTTCCCGAAAAATGGCGGCTTGTCTACGCGATCAATCCGCTCGCCGGCATCATCGATGGGTTTCGTAGTTCGCTCTTTGGCCTCGCTTTTGATTGGCCGATCATCGCCATTTCGTCGCTGTCAATTCTGTTCTTTTGCATTGTGTCGTTAGTTGTCTTTAAGCGAATGGAGGACGATTTTGCTGACGTGATCTAGCCGCCGGGGTCGATCCGCAGAGTTCATCAACCGATGCCTGTTATAAACGTCCAAAACCTTTCAAAGAGCTATCTGCTAGGCGGAGTGAAGCACAATTCGATTCGCGATGCCGTTGGCAGCCTTTTTCGCGGAATCGCCCGCGGGAGCACGAGGGAAACGGTGCAGGCACTCGATGACGTGAGCTTTTCGGTGAATGAGGGCGAAAGGCTCGGCATTATCGGCCGCAACGGTGCTGGCAAATCGACCCTGTTAAAGATTCTCTCTCGAATCACCAAGCCATCCGGCGGCACTGCCGACATTCGCGGCCGAGTCGGCAGTCTGCTCGAGGTCGGGACCGGATTTCACAGCGAGTTGTCAGGCCGTGAGAATATCTATCTCAACGGTGCCATCCTCGGAATGAAGCGGAGCGAGATCGAACGCAAATTCGACGAGATCATCGCGTTTTCCGAGATCGAACGCTTTCTGGACACCCCTGTAAAACACTATTCGAGCGGCATGTATATGCGGCTTGCTTTCTCGGTCGCGGCCCATCTCGACCCTGAGGTGTTGATCGTTGACGAGGTGTTGGCCGTCGGCGACGCGAGCTTTCAGAAGAAATGCTTGACTAAAATGCGCGACGTCGGCGAGGCGGGCCGAACCGTGCTCTTTGTTTCGCACGATATGTCCGCTATGACGCGACTGTGCAGCCGGATAATCTGGCTGAAAGACGGCCAATTACGGGACGATGGCGAGGCCACACGGATAGTCAGCGAATATCTGCACGAACAAACCCGGACCGGTGCGGAACGCCGATGGGACGACAATGCCGCCGGCCCGGGCAACGGGACCGCGAGATTATTGAGCGTTCGCGTACGTGACGAAGCCGGAGCGACGACCGCGACCGTGGGTATCCGAAAGCGGGTCGGCGTCGAGATGGCCTATCGGGTTCTCGCCGGCGGCAGGGTGCTGATCCCGAACCTGCATTTCTTTAACGACCAAGGCACATGCATCTTTGTCTCACACGACTGGTACAGCGGTTGGCGAGATCGGCCCCGAACGGCCGGTTTGTATACGAGCACCGTGTGGGTGCCGGGTAATTTCTTTTCGGAGGGATCCGTGTTCGTCGGTGCGGCGCTGACCACATATAACCCGCTTGAGGTTCATTTCGTCGAGTGGGACGCGGTGACCTTTAATGTCGTGGACAGCGTTGACGAAGATTCGGCTCGAGGGGATTTTACCGGGCCGATCCCGGGCGTCGTCCGGCCGATACTGGAGTGGGAAAATCACTAACGTACGTTCTAAAGGTCTGCCCTAGTCAATATGAAACAAGCTTGATCTCCTTTTCCGCAAGCATTTAGTTCTGCCGCCTCAAGTCTCCAATTCTCAATTTGCTGCTCGGTAAAAATGCTCGTTGCTGCGGTGCCGCGGTATGCCCGCTCGTCATTCAGGGGTATGTTCTGCTCGTATTGTTCACTGCCGTAAAACTGAAATTCATCGGAATCGTAGACGACGTCCGTGACGGCAAAACCGGCATTCGTCGCCATTTGTCGAAAACTCGACTCGGTGTATAGAAACAGATGTCTCGGCGGGTCGAGTTGGACCCAATTCACGCCGTATTTTTCCCAGGCATAATTAACGATGGGCAAGCGGATCAGGCAGACGCCGTCGTCTCGGACGAGCCTCCGGATCGCTCTGAGTTCGCCGACCGGGTCCGCGAAATGCTCAAATGAATGATGAAGCATAACCAGATCGTAATCCGGTTCCATCTCCGCCGCACCGCGTTTGTAAACAGTGACCCCGTCCGGGTAGCGAACGTCGTTGTGGATGAACGGATCGGCACCGGTCAGGTTCCGAAAGCCGAAAATCCGCATCGTCCGCAGCAGTCGTCCGGTCCCGCAGCCGAGATCGAGAACCTTGCTCTCGTCATCGATATTGATCGACGAAATTCGCAGCCATTTTGGAAACAGATCCTCGATCCAACCACGTTGGCTGACGATCCATCGCCCGAGATCTCCACGGCCGGTCTTAACATATTTAGCCGCGAGACGGGTGATGATCCGCCGGCGAAATTTGCTGAGAACGTCAGTCTGCGCGTCCGCGTCGAGAGAATAGTATTCGGCAGGATAATACCGTGCGAGGTCGGGCACCTCGGCGATCTGGACCGTTCCACATTGGCTGCACTCCAGATAGTCAAACTCGTCCCTCGTGCCGAACATCATCTCGCGCGCCCGATGGTTACGGTTGCCGTCAGTATTTCCGCATATTCGACAGGTGTTCGACATTTGAGAGACCGGGTCTTTCGCGATCAGGCCGTCACGATCGCCGGCAGGCCGGTCACCGCCTCTAACTCCGCCTCCTCACGCTCCCATTCCTCGTTGCGAAAAGCGCCTTCCCACTTAGCGATCACGACGGTCGCGAGGCAATTGCCAATGACGTTGATCGCGGTCCGGGCCATGTCCATCAGTTCGTCGACGCCGAGGATCAGTAGCACGCCTTCGACCGGCAGCTTAAACGTCGCCAGGGTTCCCAGCAGTACGACGAGCGACGCCCGTGGGACGCCGGCGACGCCCTTGGACGTCAGCATTAGGATAAAGACCATAAAAAGCTGGTCGCCGAACGACATTTGAACGCCCGCGGCCTGTGCGACGAAGACCGACGCGAGCGACAAGTATAATGTCGTGCCGTCGAGGTTAAAACTATAGCCGGTCGGCAGGACAAAGCCCACGATTCGCCGCGGCACGCCGAGCCGGGCCAGATTTTCCATCGCTTTTGGCAAGGCCGACTCGCTCGAGGTCGTCGCAAAAGCTATCGATGCGGGCGTTTTGACGGCGTTAAAGAAATCTCGCAATGGCACCCTGAAAAGGAGAGCTATAGGCAGCAAGATGACCACCGCAAAGACTATCAACGCACCGTAGAGCGTGCCCACGAGCTTCCCTAGATTGGTTAAAACCTCGAGCCCTTTTTCGTTATGTCCGATCGTATATGCCATCGCCGCTCCCACGCCGATCGGGGCAAACATCATCACGTATTCTGTAAACCGAAACATAATGTCCGCCAACGATTGGCACCACTCGACCACCGGCTTCGCCTTTTTCCCAATCGCGGTCACCGCCAAGGCGAAAATTACGGTAAATACCACGATCTGCAGCACATCGCCCTCGGCCATTGCCTTAAAGATCGAGGTCGGAGAAAGATGTGCGATAATGTCACCGAAACTCTGCGTTTTTCCGGGCGGATCGCCGGCGGTCAAACCGCGTGTGATCGCATCAAAGGCCTCGGTCGATTTCTGTGCGGCCAACGTCGCCTGGACATTCGCCTCGGCCGCCGCGGTCGGGTTTCCGCTGGCCTGCGAGAGCAGTGCATCGGCCTTTAAGGATGCATCATTCGCTTCCCGGGTTAAAGATTTCGCCCGAGCACTCCAATCCGCTTTGTCGTAATCCTTTTCTTGTTTGACCGTTCCGGCAAGCGAAACGCCATCGCCCGGCCGAGTGATATTAACGGCCGCCAAGCCGATAAAAAGCGCCAGCGTCGTCACTATCTCAAAATATATCAACGCCTTGACGCCGATCCGTCCAACCTGCTTGATGTCGCCGGTCCCTGCTATGCCGACGACCAGCGTCGCAAAGATCAGCGGAGCGATGATCGATTTGATCAGATTTAGGAAAAGCGTCGAGAGCGACCGGGCAAAGCCCAGAACCGTCTGCGTCTGCATTCCGAAAACCATGTGGGCATCACCCGAGCCCTCATCAAGCTTATGTATCAGCCAGCCGAGAAATATACCGATCACAAGGCCGATCATTATTTTCCAGGTCAACGAGATCTTTGGCAGTTTCATATAGGTACCCGAACGTTTCAATTTTCCGAGAGTTTATCAGAGTCGGGCCATTTCATAAAACCGGGAATTACCGGAAAATCGTTGACGCGGATCTGATTATCAGATAATTTTATAATCGGATAATATGTTTGCTTAGATCTTATGTCTCAAACGCTCACCGTAACCGAGATCGCCCGGAGTTTTGCCGAGTACATAAACCGTGTCGTATATCGCGGTGAGAGCTTTATCTTAACCCGCGGTAATAAGCCGGTCGCCGAGATCCGGCCGATACCCGCGGGTAGAAAACTCGCAGATCTGCCGAAGATCCTCGCCTCTGTTCCGCATCTTGATCCTGAGGATGTCGAAGCGTTTGCCCAGGACATTGAGGACTCTCGCCGGGAACTTGCCAGAATGGGGATCCGTGATCCATGGGAATCCTGATAGACACAAGCATCTTTATTGAGTCTGAGCGGGGCCGGCTTGACCTCGAAGGCCGTATAACGGCCCGGGGCGGCGAAGACATTTTCATGTCCGTCATTACGGCGAGTGAGTTATTGCACGGCGTACACCGCTCACGCCGCGAGTTTCGTTCCGCTAGGGCCGCGACGGTCGAAGCGTGGATCGAACAGTTTGAGTTGCTCGATATCGATCTCCCGACCGCTCGCATCCACGCTCGGATATTTGCCGAACTCAAGTCGGCGGGAAACATCATCGGCCCCCACGATCTTTGGCTTGCGGCATCGTGTTTGTCCCGCGGGCTCAGTATAATAACCGCAAACGTACGCGAATTTTCCCGCGTTCGAGATCTTTCCGTCGAGGACTGGACAACCAGGATCAACTGATGTTTACTTCGATACATTTTGAGTCTTCCGGTCGTAGAACGACCACCGCGTCAAAACCTGAGGTCATTGAGAAACTGCGAGCCATCGTCGGCGAGGAAAACGTCCTCGTCGATCCGGAACGCGTCGAACCGTACGGGGCTGATGCCGTCAAGGAGAAGTTTCCGCCCGAGGCCGTCGTTTTCCCCGCGTCGACGGCTCAGATGGTCGCCATTCTCAAACTCGCAAACGAGTATTTGTTCCCCGTGACCGCCCGCGGCGGCGGCGTCGGTTACACCGGCGGTGCGGTGCCCGTCGACGGCGGTATCGTCATCGGGACCGACCGGATGAACCGCATCATCGAACTCAACGTCGACGATCTTTACGCCGTTTGCCAGCCCGGCATCACGACGTACGAGGTCCAGCAGGCGGCCGAAAAGCAGGGGTTGATGTTCGCACCTGATCCGGCAAGTTACAAGGACTCATTCATCGGCGGCAACATTGCCGAAAATGCCGGCGGTATGCGGACGCCCAAATACGGCGTCACCAAACATCACGTCCTCGGCCTCGAGGTCGTCACCGCGACCGGCGACGTGATCCGCACGGGCGGCAAGACGGTCAAAAATGTTGTCGGGTTCGACCTAACGGGTCTGATGTGCGGCAGCGAGGGTATGCTCGGCATCATCACCGAGGCAACGCTTAAGCTCCTGCCGATGCCCGAGGCGACCTCGACCGTGCGTGCCAATTTCCACTCAATGGAAGCCGCGTGCAAGGTTTTGACCAAATTTACGCCGCACGGGCTGTTGCCGATGGCGATGGAGGTCATCGACAAATACTGCGTCGCCGCCGTCGAAGAAAATTTCGCGTTCGGCCTCTCGCCCGACGCCGAGGCGATCTTGCTCGTCGCCGTTGACGGTTCCCGTGAGGAGGTCGAGCGAAATGCCGTTATGATCGAACGCATCATCGGCGAAAATGGCGGCTTTGACATTCTCCGCGCGCGTTCAAAGCATGAGGAAGACAAACTCTGGGACGTCCGCCGTGCGATCAGCCCAAGCCTGATGAAATACGGCACGCTCAAGATCAACGAGGACGTGGTTGTCCCGCGTTCACGCGTTCCGGAGCTTGTCGCACGGATCGAGGAGATCGGACGAAAACACAACACCTTTGTCGCCAATTTCGGCCACGCCGGCGACGGCAACATCCACGTCAATTTCGTCATCGACCGCGAAAACCCCGACGAGATCGCCCGTGCCCGCCGGTGTGTCGCCGAGACGTTCCAACTCTCAGTCGATCTCGGCGGCACCATCTCCGGCGAACACGGCATCGGCTACGTCAAATCAGCCTATATGCCCTACGCCCTCGACAAACCGACGATCGATATCATGAAGGCGATAAAAAATGTCTTTGACCCAAACCGCATCCTGAATCCGGGTAAAATGTTCCTGTCCGAATGACCTCGCACCGTGCCCCCGAAGGCCGCCGCCGCAGGCGGGCTGTTTGACCGGACGTTCCCGCGACAGGCGGACCGTAGAGCCCCGCTCGTCTGCGGCGGGCTTGGTGCCGCGAATATAACCCGTAGCCCGTTTTAACGGCCTTCCACGTCACCGGGGCTATGCACCGCGAAGACGCGAAAAGTCCTGTGAACAAGGCTAAAATCCATTGGCCTCGATATAGATCCTGAGATGATCGAGTATGTTATTTTCCAGGTTGATCTAACCAACAACGCTTCTAGATTTAATGTGAGCGAGTGTGATGCAGCAAACTGTCATAATTTGAGTGTGATGATGAATGCGAATTTATAGACGAAACTCTGAAACAGGCGGCTTTAGCCGTCTTTCCGCGTTTCGCGCGGCAAATAGCCACGACCGTTTACGGCGTGGGTAAATTGTCCAGATGATCTGAAGGGCGTTTCAACGTCCTTGTCGATTTGGGCTTTAGCCATCCTCGTCTGAATGCTTTTCAAGTCGGTCGTTTGTAGGAGATTGTCAGGAATTTTGTGTAATTCAAAAAAAGGAAGGAGAATTACGCAATGGAAATATGGAAAGAGATATTGGATGAATTGATCAAGGGGTACAAGAATCCTAATGATCTGATCGGTGACGCCTGGGATATAGCTCTGCAGCTGACGGCTCTTCGCGAAAAGGCGGGTCTCACGCAAAAGGAAGTCGCACGCCGTCTAAATACCTCGCAACAGCACATCAGCCGCCTCGAATCACCGGGCTACAAAGGGTGCGGTTTGGATGCAAAATCGCTCTTATTAGGCGGCTTTAGCCGTCTTTCCGCGTTTCGGGGCAAATAGCCACGTCGCTTTAGCACGTGGGCCGTTTGAGTGAATGATTTATAGGGCGTTTCAACGTCCATGTCGATTTGGGCTCTAGCCATCCTCGTCTGAATGCTTTTCAAGTCGGTCGTTTGTAGTGCCTCGTTTGTGATGTTCCTTTTGATTATTGATGTAATCGATCACCCATTGTAGATCTTTCGTGCCAAAAGTAACTATGCCGTAACCACGTTGCCATTCGAGCGCTTTCGGTTGAACCTCGTGGTTGATGTAATGAGAACTCGAACCCTTTAGCTTTCCAATCCAATCTGACACGAGAAGATTTGGCTGTAGGCTAACGCCGATATGAATGTGGGTTTCAATCCCACCGATCGCGTGAAGTCGTGCTCCTGGCGTTTCGAGAATCTTATGGGTTAGACAATGATAAAGACGGCTTTCGATCTGTTCATTTATCATCGGCAGACTCGTTTTGGTGTGCCAAGTGATGTGAAAGTTTATCTCTGAATAAACGCTATTCGACATATTTCCTAAAGCTGTGGAAAGGACGTTAAAACGCCCTATGAATTATTTGTTCAAACCATCCACGTGCTAAAGCTACGTGGCTATTTGCCCTTCGGGAAAGCCGCGTAAACGCGGCTGGAAAAACCGCCAATTACTGGCTAATACATCTGAGTTCGAAGCTCGTGAGTATCTTTCTCGGCATTGAAGAGTTTTTCTACCTTCTCATAATTCCAGAATTGAACCTGTTTTTCAATCGGCTTGAAAGTAGGTTGCTCAAGGATATTTTTGAACTCGTTTTCCCGTTTTGACGGAGCGACAATAAACATTGAAGTCTTGAAATCGACCAACTCCATAAACTTTGACAGGCCATTCTTCATATCTGTGCTGTTTTCGACTTCAAAGACGCGTGATGGAAAACCACGTTCGTTAAACCAAGAAACATCGATGTTTCGAGTGCGAGTAATAATTCGGTCGTAGGTAAACTTTGGAAACTCGCTCAACGAGGCAAAATCTTCAAGCTTTTGGTTTACGTATTTCTTTATTCGGTCTGGCGTGTATGTCTGATATTGATAAAACTGCCCGAGTTGAAGCAATAACGCTTGCATAGAAATGTGCGTCAACGTCTCCCGCTGTTCAGGAGTTTGGGTTTTAGGGTTTAACTCGGCCGGAAGATTATCGAGAGTTGCCACAAGCGTATAAAGTCCCGGAACGAGTTTGTGAAATCGTTTATCACGCTGAACTCTTTCGTCAATAGTCTTATGCGGCGTCAGTCCTTTGATTTCATTGTGCTGCGCGTAAAGTTCCGGAGCCTTTTGATGCATCAATTTCAAGGTCGCGACATTATCGTTTCGTCTGATCACTTCTTCAATTGCGTCCGACCACGTAAAAGTATTTTTCGTCATTATTTTTTAAACAAAAGCGTTGATTTATCTAAGACGGATATTATAACAATCACGCTTAAAATCTACCCAAAGGTTTCGTAATCCCAATATTCAATGTTGTCATAACGTTCGAGGATATTTTCTGTTCGTAGGTAATCAATTGAATCCGTATCTTCGGCACTTTCGACATAGACTCCAAACCCAAAGTCGGACATAGTGTCTTCACGCATCATCAAATTGAAAGCAAAATCTTTAAATCCTTGATCGGAGTTTTCGTAATTAATTTTGAAGTTGGGATATTTATTTACGATGGCCTGTTCGTCAATTACAACTAAGGCTTTTACCAATATTTTCTTCATAATCAGTTTCCTTATTCGAGATTCATTCTTCTCAACCATCACATGAAGTATCACGATTTTTTTGGCGCGTAAAGGCTACAAACTCTTTCGCAAGATATTTGCCGGAACCGGAGCGATTGGCCGATCTTTTAAGCGTGACTCCAAGAAGATTATTTCGAACGATGTTGAATATTATAGTTATGTCTTGAACCAAAATTATATCGGAAACCATACGCCGATGGACTATTGGGCAAGTTTGCAAGAACTCAATTATTTGCAAGGCGAGGAAGGGTTTGTTTTTAACCATTATTGTGCTGGCGGTGGAACAGGACGGCAGTATTTTAGTGACGAGAATGGCCGTAGGATAGATGCAATCCGTCAAAAGATTGAGGAGTGGTTTACTTCGAAACAGATTGAGAAAGGGCTTTATTTCTTCTTACTAACAAGTCTGCTAGAAGCCGCCGATGCAGTCGCTAATACCGCCAGTGTTTACGGTGCATATTTAAAACATTTGAAGAAAACAGCGCAGAAAGATATGTTTCTTCAACCCGCAGATTATGTAATCAATGACGAAAATCATGAAGTCTATAACGAAGATGCGAACAAGTTAATCGGGAACATTGAAGGCGATATTTTATACCTCGATCCGCCGTACAATCACCGCCAATATGGTGCGAACTACCATATGCTCAACACGATCGCAAAATATGATTCTTTTGAGCCTGCTGGTAAGACGGGTTTGCGGAAATATGAGAGGTCACGTTGGTGTGTAAAGAATCAGGTTTCGGTAGCATTCGATGACTTGATAAAAAATGCCGCTTTAAATGCCGCTTTCAAATATGTGTTTTTGTCCTACAACAACGAGGGCTTGATGAGTATCGATCAGGTCAAAAAAATAATGTCGAAATATGGTCGGTATGAACTAATTCAAACCGACTATCAGCGATTCAAAGCTGACAAAACCGCCAGTCGAAATCACAAAGCGACCGCTACCGTCGAGTATCTTCACGTACTTGAAAAAGATCGCTAGGATCCGATGTATCCGCTTTATTCTGGCAGCCATTTGTTTGCCCGAGGTATCATCCGGCGTGACCGGTTAAGTTGGCGATAGCCGGCGGTTTTGGCGGTGGTTGTCGGCGGCGCCGCCGCCTCCGGAAGGGGATGTTGGGGCCAGGCGGGCGTAGCCGCGACCGCTCAGCGAAAATAGGGGAAAAGGTGGAAAAGTCATTTACCGGAGGCGTCGGCAGAGTCTACCACCCCGTCAGCCGCGGCGGCGGCCACCCCTCCTGTCCAAGAGGGGAGCTTTTTTTTGACCGCGGAATACGCGGCTCGGCTGAGCTCGCCGAACACGAAAGGTGGGAAATTTGGGTTGGACGGATTTTTTTTAACCACGGAACGGAACGGAGAACACAGAGGGTTTTTTGGGCGAGTTGATCTTTCTCATTGTTTTCTGTGGCTCCGTGGTGAATACTCTTAAAGACAGAAGAACGGGATACTTACCACATAGACACATAGGGAACAAACATCAGAATTTATTGTTCGTGTCCGTTCGTGTTATTCGTGGCCAAAGATCCTCTGTGTTCTCTGTGGCCAAGCCCCGTCCGCCCTCCGACCGTCGTTTCATCTATAATATATTGTACAGCAGACGGAATTGTGTTATGATATTTCAATACTCGCTGCACGATCGCGGCGGGCGGGATGTTTGACAATTGATTAACCTGCTAATGTGTGCTCGTTGTGGTCGTGGAACATGGGACAGTGGTCGGTTGTCCGCTATCCGTATTTCCGGATCCACACCGTTCCAAATTAGGGCAGAGAAAACAATTTAGGACACTTTTGGGGGTTAACTGCCTTATACGAAACACTTAACCTGTCCCAAATCGTTTGAAAACGCGAATCGAGTTTGGGACGCTTGTCGGGCGTAACTTAACCATACAAATGACTTAGCGAACCGAAAGTGGTTTAGCGCTCGGCGGCGGGATCGTCTCAAATTACAGCAGCAAAATTAATTTGGAACGATTTCGGGGGTTAAAGCTCGTGAATAGAACACTTAACCCGTTCCAAATTGTTTTAGAACGTGGGATTAACTTCGGTCGACATTTCTTGTAACTTAATCATCTAAATGGTTTATGTTCCGGCTGCCGTTCCAAATTCCCCAACGATCAATTTGGAACGTTTCTCCGGCCGTAACGTCGACCGGCCAAACGGCTTGACCAGCTTGGAGCAGTGAGTTTAGCGAGATCGGATAAAATGCGACGATAGCTCGATCGGCGAAAATGTTAAAAAACGGTGGGACAGTGGGACAAAACGGCTATCTCCTGCCGGCACAAGGGTTTAAGTTGTCCCACGACCTGTCCCAACTTGTCCCGCGGTCATAAGCTTTAATAACGTTTATGAAATGTTATTAATCTTTATGTTGGCTCGACAAACTTCAATTTTGCGGACGTTTGGGCGCTATGCCAAAAATCGATCGAGGTAATACGGCAGCATCTTGCGCCACCACGGCCAGTCGTGGGCGACATCATAGCCCCAGAGTTCGAGCAGGTGCGGTATGCCCTTGGAATTTAGTAGAGTCGAGAACTCGCGGCTGCGGTCCGGTGCCTCGTAATTGCCCTGGCCGCTGACGATGACGATCGAGTCGGCCTGCCTGAGCCGCGGCAGGTGGTAGTCGTCATTGAGATTCTTGAGATACATCATCGGGTTGTTGTAATAGACGTTTTCGTCGAAGTAACTCTCAAGATAGTTGTAAATATCGTAGCTGCCGCTCATCGCGATCGTCCCGCGAAATGCGTCTGAGTGCTTGAAATAGGTGTTGACCGCTAGCAGGGCCCCGAGACTCGCTCCGGTGGTCAACGGCCGGGCGTCAGGCCCGCATTCGTTACGGATCAGGGGCAGTACCTCGTCCGTCACGTATTTGTCGTATCGCGAGAGCATTTCGACCTTCCACGCGGGGTGCGATTCGCGGTTGAGCAGGCTGTATTTATTGACCGAGTTGATCGAATATGCCCGTATCAAACCATTTTCGAGAAAGGGTTTGATGGCGTCGACCAACAGGAACCGTTCGTACTCGAGATAATCGGCCGCGGCCGTCGGGAACATCAGCAGCGGATACCCGGCGTGCCCGTAGGCCACCAGCGGCATATCCATATTCAGGTTGTGGCTGTACCACGAGGTTATTTCACGTCGCATAGGTTACAAAATACTCCCAAAGAGGTCGAAAAAGAGAGGTTAAAAGAAAACGACGGTTTCCGCAAGTAAAATGGTGAAAATGTGGGTATAGGGAGGTCGGGATTATCACGTTTCTACTTTGCGTTCTTTGCGGCTTTGCGCGAAATCTTCGCACGCCAAGCCGCAAAGAACGCAAATAAGAACTGAACTCGCTTTAGGCGACCGCATTATCGGCAGACATTACATTGCCGACTATTCCGAAAACGTTGCGGAAATTCTCGATCAGACGGTCCTCGACCTCCGCCAGATCGATCTCGCGTCCGAGCAGTTTGTCCATCGAGGCAACCGGTTCGCCCTCGCAGGCGATGATCCAGTTGTAGTAGCTGAGATCGGTGTTGACGTTGAGGGCAAATCCGTGGGTCGTGACCCAGCGTTTGATATGGACGCCGATCGCGGCGACCTTGCCTTCGGCGGTGTGGACGCCCGTCAGTCCCTCGATGCGAAACGCTTCGATGCCGAAATCGGCCATCGTGCGGATCAGGACCTCCTCGATATCGCGGACGTATTTGTGGACGTCCTCGCGGTCCGGCGAGAGGCTCACTATCGGGTACCCGACGATCTGGCCGGGGCCGTGATACGTGACCTTGCCGCCGCGGTTGATCTCGAAAACGTCGACGCCCAACTTTCGCAGCATATCGGCGGTGGCGAGTACGCCGTCATTTTTCGAACGGCGGCCTAAGGTAAACGTGTGCGGATGTTCGAGCAGCAGCAGGTAGTCCTGCTTACGGCGGTCGATTACCTCAGCCTCTAGTTCCTTTTGCAGATCGAGGGCATTTGCGTAGCCAACCCGGCCAAGCTTTCTTACTTCTAAACTCCGCTGATGCATAACTGTTATAGTAAAATGTTTCAGACCATAAAGACAGGAAGGTAAATCAATGAAGAATGTTCGAATATCGGTGATGTTGATGATCTTGGCGGCACTCGGTGCAGTCGGAACCCAGGCCCAAAGACGGCGTCCGGTCAAAAAGCCGACCACGGTGACGGTTCCGCCGCTCGACGTCCGCGCGGCCCGCGAAAAAGTGGGCATTCAGCTCTCGAATGTCAATGATTTCATTGATAAGCTCGGGACGATCGCCCAAGGCCTGGAGGTCGCGGATAAGGACGCCCAGGCAGGGAGCCTCAAACCGGCCACCGCCGCAAAGATCGAGGCGAAAAAGAGGGAGATCGTCGAGGCGATACGAAATATTAAACTGGGCCTGGGCAACCTGGAATCCGAGTTTCGGACAAAGCCGGTGTTGCAGAAATATCTGCCGACGATCAAAGGGATCACAGATCTCGCCGCTCAATCCGAGGATCTGGCGATCGCCGGTAAATTTGTTGCCGCCAAACAACCGCTCGGGGATATAGCGGCCAAGTTGACCGACACGCTGGCGATTTTGCCGAAGTAGGGGTGAAAGCCCAAAGGTAAAAGTAAAAAAGCAAAAGGCAAAACGACAGACCTGTTCGTCGTTTTGCCTTTTAGCTTTTGCCCTTTTTACTTTCTAAGGCTTTTTCAACGTCACCGTCGCCGGTTTGTCCGGGTCGCAGGGTTCGACCTTGCCGGTCTTTGACGTTGTCGCTTTTGTCTCAACAGCGGGCAGCCCGAGCTTTTCGCGGATAAACTTTTCGCCCTCGGTCTCGATCATCTCGCCGTTGATAACATGAGTCTTTTTGACTAGCTTGTCTCCCTTTTTCTCGAACGCCGCGGGTTCGAGCAGGACGTACCAGGGCGACCCCCAGTTTCGCATATCACCTGTCGAACGGCGATATGCGTAGTGCTCGGTCTTTTCCCTTTCGTTGCGGCTTTCCGATTCATAAACGACCGGGAACGTGATTTTCAGATTGTCGAGATTGGTTTTTATCGAGATGACCGGGTCATATTCGCCGACGCCGACGATCTCGAGTCCGTTCGCCTTGTACTTGTCATAGAATTTCTGTAGGAACGGAGCATCGTGGCGCCAGTTGCCGCACCACGGGGCAAAATACACGACCACAACCAGTTTCTTACCGACGGTCAGATCGCGAAGCGTCGTGTCTCGACCGGTCCGAACATCCTTGAGCGTCCAGTTTTTGTAGCCGATCTCCTTTTCAACGATCGGCGACTGCTCGTTCTGAGCAAAGCCAATCGTAAATGCCAACAAGACGATCGAAATGGCAAAGAAACTCTTGATCATAGATTAATCCCCGTCGTCAAAAGACTAACTTCTCAGATGCCAAACATCAAGAATAAAGTTGACCGGAGAATGTTGATCGCCGATATTACATCAGCCGGGAATTTGCGCTCGGAAATTAATTTCCATGTCCATCTGTGGTAATCTGAGGTTTCGTATCTCCAGGAGTTTGAACAAAGACAATGGCAGACAAACCGACAGTTTCTGATATTTTTCGCCGCACGCTCGAGATGAGGCAGGCTAATCCGAATGCGGCCCTAAAGGACGTAAAGGCACAGATCATCAGCGAATTCAGCAGCAAGGGGTTTCCCGACTCGGCGTTTCTGACCATACCGGAGTATGACAATATCGTGCCGGAGGAAGACTGGACGTCCGGGTTGCCGATCGTTATGCGCGGGATCCAGAACGAAGACTGGAACGACATCGCCCATGGCATCATCATTAGCCTGGAGCAGGTCGAAAATTACCCAAAACAATCCGGCCGCGAAGATGACCCGGCTAAAGAGTGGCGTAATCGTGATCGTGGTATCGCCGCTGCCGAAGAAAAGAACCTCAGCAAATGGATGCCCGAGGAACTGATGGCGATGGCGAAAAAAAATACTATGTGACGCGGAGCATAGAAATCTCCTTAATTCTTACTTGGCGTGCTTCGCGGCTTTGCGTGTAAACGGTCCTTAAGTCCCTGAGGCGACAAAGCGAATAACTAGAACTCGACAGTCAACCCGTCCATCGCTTCGATCACGTCACAACGCGGATCGAACTTACGGACCTCTTCAACAAAATTCACACCATCCCATTCAGGATAAAAATGCGTGAGCATCGCCAGTTTGGGCCCTGCCTTGCGAATGAGATACATCGCCTCGGCTAGTTCGAGGTGTTTCTCGACGGGTTTGTTGCGAACGAACGAACATTCAAGCAGAAAGAGATCGACACCGCTCGCGAGTGCGGCAAGAGCCTTATCAGGCCCGGTGTCGGCCGTGAAAACCAGCGTGCTCTCGCCATCGCGAATATGGATCGCGTGGCTGGTGTCCGTATGCGGCGTTTTCATCGCGACGGCCTCGACGCCGGGCAAGATCTCCCATTTCTCGAGTGCGGTGACCTCCAAGACCTCGATCCCAAATCGCTGTTCAAAAAGACGATAGTTTCCCGCCGCGTCAAAGGCGTCAACAAGTTTTCGCAGACCGTCGCCCCCGAAAATTTTGAGCGGTTTTGTACGGTGAGCGGTTTCGGCGGCGTGCTTGACGCTAAACAGGTATGGAGCGAGACCGCCACAGTGGTCGAGGTGAAAATGCGATATCCAGATCGAGTCGAGGTTTGCCCAGTCCAAACCCTCCTCCGCCATCCGGTGGATCGACGACGGCGAACAATCGAGCAGGATGGTGCCGCCCGACGTTTCGAGCCAAAACCCGGAACTGCTGCGATTTTGGTGCGGCACCGAAGTACCGGAACCGAGGACTGTAAGCTTCATAATGGAATATTATCAGAACGGCATTCATCGAGAATAATTCGCTCGTGTCACGCGCCAATTGGCATTGCCGCAATCCAATCTTGACAAAAAAGTAACGTTTTGCGATTCTTGACATTGATAGAACTCGAAAATCTTGTTTTTAAGTTTAGCTTATGAAAATTTCGGCACAAGAGGAATATGGACTCCGCTGCCTGGTACAGCTAGCGGATCTGCCGGAAGGCGAGTCGCTGACCTTGCCGCAGATAGCTGAGCGCGAGGGGATTTCGACTGCCAATGCCGGTAAACTGATGTGGCTCCTGAACCGGGCAGGATTCGTTCATTCGACCCGTGGAACCAAGGGCGGCTATTTGCTCGCACGTCCGGCGGGGGAGATTCGTCTAAGTGAGATCATACGTGTGCTCGACGAAGAGGTAATGAACAAACACTGCGACAACTACACCGGCGTATTGGATTCGTGTGTGCATAAGGGCGACTGCGGTATTCGCCCGGTAATAGTTGGCCTCAATGAGATCGTCGCAAATGCGCTTTCGCAGATCACCCTGGTACAATTGGTCGGAAGCGAGAGTGCGGTCGGTGCGGCATTTCATCAGATCCAGGGCATTCACCGAACGCTTGAGACCCAGCGTATTTAGCGGCAACAATCATCATGTCGACAGCAGCAGAATTACTTACAAATCGGGAATATAAATACGGTTTCGTCACGGATATCGAAACCGAGACCATCGCCAAGGGGTTAACGGAAGAAACAGTTAGGCTGATATCGTCTAAAAAGAACGAGCCCGAATGGCTGCTCGAGTTTCGTCTGAAAGCCTTTCGCCAATGGCTCAAGATGACGGCACCTGACAACTGGGCAAATTTTGCGTATCCGAATATCGACTTTCAGAATATCTCTTATTACTCGGCACCAAAGGAAAAGCCCAAAAAAGCGAGCCTCGACGAGGTCGACCCCGAGTTGATCAAGACGTTCGAGAAACTCGGCATCCCGATCACCGAGCAAAAAATGCTTGCGAATGTCGCGGTCGATGCTGTTTTCGATTCGGTTTCGGTTGCGACGACATACAAGAAGAAACTGCTCGAGGCTGGCGTTATCTTTTGCTCGTTTACCGAGGCGGTCGAACTTTACCCGGACAAGATCAAAAAGTATCTAGGCTCAGTAGTGCCTGTGGGCGATAATTACTACGCCGCGCTGAACTCGGCGGTCTTCTCTGATGGTTCGTTCGTCTTTATCCCGAAAGGCGTCCGTTGCCCAATGGAACTTTCGACCTATTTTCGCATCAACACGCAGGAATCCGGCCAGTTCGAACGCACGCTGATCGTCGCTGAGGAGGGCGGCTACGTCGCCTATAACGAGGGCTGCACGGCACCGCAGTTTGATACCAACCAGCTTCACGCTGCGGTCGTTGAGCTCGTCGCCCTGGACGACGCCGAGATCAAATACTCGACCGTTCAGAACTGGTACGCCGGCGACGAGAACGGCAAGGGCGGCATCTATAATTTTGTAACAAAACGCGGTGCGTGCCGCGGTGTCAGATCAAAAATTTCGTGGACACAGGTCGAGACCGGTTCGGCCATTACTTGGAAATATCCGAGCGTCATTCTGCAGGGCGACAATTCGATCGGAGAATTTTACTCCGTGGCTCTAACGAACAACGCCCAAATTGCCGATACGGGAACAAAGATGATCCACCTTGGTAAAAACACCAAGTCAACGATCATCTCAAAAGGTATTTCGGCCGGACGTTCGAACAACAGCTATCGCGGCTTGGTGAAAATAATGCCAAAGGCGACGGGTGCCCGTAATTACACCCAGTGCGATTCGATGCTGATCGGTGGCAAATCCGAGGCAAATACCTTTCCCTACATCGAGGTAATGAACGCCACCGCCCGCGTCGAGCACGAGGCGACAACCTCGAAGATCAGCGAAGACCAGCTCTTTTACCTGCAGCAGCGCGGCATCCCGCAAGAGGACGCGGTCAGCCTGATCATTAACGGCTTTTGTAAAGAAGTCTTTCGCGAACTGCCGATGGAATATGCAGTCGAAGCGACGAAACTATTGGGGTTGAAACTTGAAGGAAGTGTAGGGTAAAGAACAAGCAGGGGGGCGGAATAAAATAGGAGCAGTGAAAATATTGTGAAAAAGCTTGTTCTATCAGCCATCTTGGCCGGCGTGCTAGCGTCAACCGGATTCTCGCAGACTACCTACAACACCGATTTTCAGATCTGGAACGACACGCAGTTCGTATTTCCGCTAACCAAAAAGAAGGATTGGAATTTCGTCCTTTGGGTCTTTGGCAGGCTTGGAAATAACGTCAGCACGATAACTGACGCCCGGATCGGCGGGCTTATTACCAAAAAGGTGAATAAATACGTGACACTCGGCGGCGGGTACCTTTACCGGTATGGAAATCCGACGTTTGTTAGGAAGCGATACGAGAGTCGCTTTCTAGGGTTGGTCACGCTTACAGTTCCGCTTGGCAACAAGTTTACGCTTGTGAACCGCGATCAAGTCCAGTACGAGAGCAGGTATTTGCGGCGGAACGCGATCGTTTTTAGGTCAAAGTTTACACTTAAGCGCGAGGTTACGGTCGGAAAGACCAAGATCGAACCGTTTGTCTCGTTCGAGCCGTTTTATGACTCTGAGCTGAAGAGTTTTGCCCGATACCGCGAACAGGTTGGTATCTCGCACAAATTCAATAGCCATTTTACCGCGGATTTCTTTTACGTTCGGCAGGATGAGACAGGAAATCGCACGCGTCCCGGAACGCTGAACGGGTTCGGAACGAGTTTTAAGGTGAGCGTGCGTTGAGAGCGTTATGAAGCTTATACAGCCAAGCGGACAGCCGCAGCCGAAAGGCCATTATTCGCCGGGTATCGAGCATCACGGGATCATCTATGTATCCGGCCAATTGCCCATGGATCTTGTGACTCGCGAGCCGTTCACTGGTTCGATAGAGGAGCAGACGGAGCTCGCACTGAGAAATGTCGAGGCTGTTCTTAACGCGGCGGGCAGCGATCTCAGCCGTGTTTTGCAGATGACGATCTATGTGTCCAATATGGAACTGTGGGGCGAGGTTAACGCCGCTTACGCACGGGTGATGGGGGACCATCGCCCTGCGAGGGCGATCGTGCCGGTCAAGGATTTGCACTTTGGCACCCAGATCGAGATACAGGCGATAGCGTTGGCCTAGAGGTATGGGCTACTTTTTAGCGCCAATTCTGATCGTCGCGGGGTTGGTAGTTTACCAGCTCGCGCAAAAGTCCACCGATCAGAGCGCGAATCCGTTTGTTGTAGTTATCTTGGCCTATCTGATCGGGATCGCGGCGTGCATCGGCGGATATTTTCTGTTTCCGAGGCAGGATACGGACCTGTTGCCGATGATGAGAACCGTCTTATGGTCTGCATTGGGTATCGGACTCGGGGCTGCCGCGATCGAGGTCGGCTTTATGCTCGCGTATCGTGCCGGATGGAACCTGAGCTTGTTGCCGGTTTCGGTCAATGTGTGCGGGGCGGTGCTGTTGATCCTGATAGGGCCGATCGCCTTTCGCGAGAGCCTGTCGATGGAAAAGGTGATCGGCATCCTGTTGTGTATCGGCGGATTGGTCTTGATAACGTTCAGGAAATAGGTGACCGGCAAAGATGGATATTGATCTTTGAATATGAATTTTGAGCTAGTAGTTTCGAATTTGACCAACCCGACTCTGTTGTTCTTTGTTCTCGGCATTTTCGCCACGATCGTCAAGAGCGATCTCGAGATACCGTCGACGACGGTTAAGTTCATCTCGCTTTACCTGCTCTTTTCGATCGGGTTTAAGGGCGGGCAGGAATTGGCACACAGCAGTTTTTCGGCGGAGATCGCATATTCGCTTTTACTGGGTATCGCGATCGCGTCGCTCATACCGCTCTACACGTTCTTTATCCTAAAGCGGAAAATGAGCGTGAGCGATGCTGCTGCCGTGGCGGCGACGTACGGTTCGGTCAGCGCGGTGACATTCGTCGCGGCAACGTCGTTCCTTGAGGCTCAAAGCATTACCTTCGGCGGACATATGGTCGCCGTGATGGCCCTGATGGAATCGCCCGCGATCATCGTCGGCGTCATTTTAATGATGAAGTACGACGCCGAAACCGAGAGCAATGGAAAACTGAAAGACATCATTCAGCATTCGTTCACGAACGGCAGCGTGCTTATGATACTTGGCAGCCTGATCATCGGGTTAGTTGCCGACACGAAACAGGCGGAGGGCATCAAGCCGTTCACGACGGATATTTTCAAGGGGTTTTTGGCCATATTCCTGCTCGAGATGGGAATGGTAACGGCACGGAGATTCGGGGCATTTCGAAAGTACGGATGGTTTGTTGCGGCGTTCGCGATCTTGTTGCCGTTAATTAACGGAACCGTATTTGCCGTAGCCAGTCGATTGGTCACTGAGAGTGTGGGTAACAGATTTATGTTCGCGATCCTAGCCGCAAGTGCTTCTTATATCGCGGTACCGGCGGCGATGAGACTAGCCGCACCAAAGGCAGATCCGGGGTTATATATCCCGATGGCATTGGGCGTGACGTTTCCGATTAACATAACCATCGGAATGCCGGTCTATTACGCGGTGATTAAGGCGAGCAGTTAACAAGTGGTCGATATGAAACTCGATATATTTCAGGTTGATGCTTTTACCTCCAAGCCGTTCGGCGGCAATCCGGCGGCGATCGTTCCGCTTGACGCGTGGCTGCCGGCGGAGACGATGCAGTCGATCGCGATGGAGAACAACCTGTCGGAAACCGCATTCTTTGTGCGTAACGGCGATGTTTATGATCTCAGATGGTTTACTCCGACGTTTGAGATCGACCTATGCGGACACGCGACGCTTGCAAGCTCGTTTGTGATATTTGAGGTTCTGGGATCGGACACTGAGATCCTGCGATTTCAGACGAAAAGCGGCGAACTGACCGTTGAGCGCGACGGCGGTCGGTTGGTGATGGATTTCCCGTCTCGCCCGGCCGCCATCTGCGACGCTCCGGGCGGCCTGGTCGCGGCGATCGGCCGTGAGCCGAGGGATATACTAAAGGCACGCGACTATATGCTCGTATACGAAACCGAAGCCGATATTCGTGCGATAGAGCCAAATTTCGCGGAGATATTAAATATCCCGACGCACGCCGTGATCGTCACCGCACCGGGCGATGACAGCGATTTTGTTTCGCGGTTCTTTGCCCCTGAGGTCGGAGTATTCGAGGACCCGGTGACCGGTTCGGCACATTGCACATTGATACCGTACTGGGCGGAAAGGTTGGGTAAAACGGAGATGTTCGCCCGTCAGGTATCGGCACGCGGTGGCGAACTATTCTGTGAACTTCGCGGCGACAGGGTCAAGATCGGCGGCAGTGCGTCGCTGTATATGAGGGGTGAGATCTATGTTTGACCGGGCGATCCGGCAGGAGATCGGCTAGAGGATGAAGAAGGGAAAGTGCCCAAAGTGTGAATCGCCGGACGTCCACGTCGTCACGACCACCACGTCTGAGGTCGCGATCAGCATCAACTGGCTGAACACGGCGTTTCTGGACTATTACGTTTGTGCAAAGTGCGGGTATGTCGAAATGTTCGTACGGGACCCGTCGATGCTGCCAAAGATCGCCGAAAAATACCCGATAGCGAGATAAGATTATGTTATTAGAAGTAAAGAATTTACACGCCGGCATCGACGGCAAAGAGATATTGAAAGGCCTCAATCTGCGGGTCAACAAGGGCGAAGTTCACGCCATTATGGGTCCCAACGGTTCGGGTAAATCGACTTTGTCCAAAGTTTTAGCAGGGCATCCATCGTACGAGGTCATCTCGGGCGAGGTGCTGTTTGACGGTAATAATCTGCTCGAACTCGAACCCGACGAACGTGCCCGCGAGGGAGTGTTTATGGCGTTTCAGTATCCGGTAGAGGTTCCGGGAGTGTCAAACTCGCAATTCTTGCGGCTCGCTTACAATCAGAAAGCAAAGCACCACGGCCAGGAAGAACTCGATCCGCTCGAATTTAACGACTATCTGAAAGAAAAAGCCAAGGTCGTCGAGATGAGCAGCGAATTTTTCAAACGCTCGGTTAATGAGGGGTTTTCGGGCGGTGAAAAGAAACGCAACGAGATACTGCAAATGGCGGTGCTTGAACCTAAACTCGCGATCCTGGATGAGACCGATTCCGGACTCGATATCGACGCGTTGCGGATCGTCGCGGAGGGTGTCAATACGCTCCGGAGCAGCGAGAATGCGATCATCCTTGTGACACATTACCAACGGTTGCTCAACTATATTCAGCCTGATTTTGTCCACGTTTTGGCAGGCGGCAAGATCGTCAAAGAGGGCGGCAAGGAACTCGCCCTCGAACTCGAAGAAAAGGGATACGACTGGGTCAAGGGAGCCGCCGGCAGCAAATAGTTTCCGATGGCCGAAAAGAGGGAAAATCCGATCGGCAGGAGCGGCGTGGCCGCCGTCGGTTTCGGCCTGTTCGCTGTCGTGCTGATCGCTGCGTTTCTGTCCTATCGGGGTTCGGATGCAGGTCAACTGGCCCGGCTCTTGGGCAATCTCGGCGGCGGGCCGTTAGCCGGTTTTGACGGCCTACTGGACAGCCTGGTCGGGACGCTTGCGGCAGCAATGATCGGGATCGCGTGGTTTGGGCTTGGTAGTTTTATCGCCGGATATATCGGGGTCGACAAGAGCTCTGACCACTCGCACGTGCTCGAACTGGTCACGAAAACAGCGATCGGCGCCGCGGGTTGGTCGCTCATTTGGTTTTTTTTTGGGCTCGTAGGAGCGTATTCGGGCATCACCGCAATTATTGCGGTGCTCGTCGGACTGGCGTTGGCGGTGATGAGCCTTCGCCGGGTCTGCGAGGCAACCGGCGAGAGCCGTGTTCCGGAAAAGCCGACCGGATTTGATAAGGCTCTGTTGGTGCTGATCGCGGTACCGCTCGGCCTCGCGTTCATCGCGTCGCTCGCTCCGCCGGTCGCCAAAGACACGTTGCTGTATCATTTTGCGGTGCCAAAGGCTTTTATTGCGCAGCACAGCAATGCGTTTATCGAGGGTAATATCGCGAGCTATTTGGCTCTCGGTACCGAGATGCACACGGTTTGGGCGATGCTGCTTGGCGGCTTGTTAAATTCGAGAGCGGCCGAGGTAGCGGGAAGCGTGATCGTCTTCGCGTTCCTGCCGCTGCTGCTCGCTAGTGTTTTCGGATGGTCGCGTGAGACGGGCATTTCGCGGCGATGGTCGCTGATCGCGGTTTTGATGGTCGCGACCGTGCCGACGGCATTTCACGTTGCGTCAAGCGGGTACATTGACCTCGCGCTGGCCCTCTACGTGACGTTGGCGATCGGTTCGCTGTGCCGTTGGTGGAAGTCCGGTGAGAGAGGTTCGCTCGTGATGATCTCGATCTTTTTGGGTGCCGCTCTCGCGATCAAGCTTACGGCCCTTTTCGTCGTTGCGGCGTTTGCACTGATAATTCTGGTCAGGGCCCGCGACGCGAAAGATGCGGGAAAGCTAGTCGCCGGCGGATTTGCGGCGTTGATCCTGGCAGGCGTCATCGCATCGCCGTGGTATCTGCGAACGTGGAAAGCGACGGGCAGTCCGGTGTTTCCCTTCTACATGAGCATCTGGAAGGGCGAGGCGGCGGGTTGGGATGTCGAGCGGTCGAACCTGTTCCAACAGATGAACAAAGCGTACGGCGGCGATGATAAGAACGCTCTGGACTACCTTTTAACGCCGTGGACGCTGTCGGTTTCGGCACAGCCCGAGTTGGCAGAGCACTTTGACGGCGTTCTCGGCGTGACGTTTCTGTTCGGACTTCCGGTATTGATTTGGGGGCTTTGGAAATTTGACCTCCCGGTCGAGGCAAAGATCGGCACGGGCGTTGCCGCGGTAATGTTCCTGTTTTGGATGTTTTCGAGCCAGCAGTTGCGGTATTTGCTGCCGATCGTTCCGGTTTTGAGCCTGGCGATCGGCGCTTCGGCGGAAAAGGTTTCGGCGGCGAGCAGCAACCTCCGTCATGTATTGCAGTACGGCATCGCCGCAACGGCACTGGCAGCGATCTTGGTGACCGCGGCGTGGTTTTGCCAAACGGCTCCGCTCCGTGTCGCACTCGGCGGTGAGACTCGCGATCAATATCTGACGCGAAATCTCGACTATTTTCCGTATTACCAGGCGATAAATGCGGATACGGCGGCGGACGCCAGAGTGTGGCTCATCAATATGCGTCGGGACACATACAACATCGACCGGGCAGTCACGTCTGATTATCTTTTTGAGGACTGGACGTTGCGGAGATTGGTTTGGGAGTCGCGATCGGTGGAGGAACTCAGGGCAAAAGCCGCGGCGATGAACGTCCAGTACGTTCTGACGCGATACGACTTTTTGTTCGACTATGAACGTTCAACGCTGGTCGACGACAAGATGCCGCGACCCGAGAACGAGGCGAAGTTAAAGATCGCAAAGGATTTTATTCTCGACCCGAGCCGAACGGTCCGGGCCGATAACAAATTTAGTTTGATCAAGGTGTTTTAATAAAAATGGTATCAACGACAACCGTAATGGAGACGCAGTTTACGGAACAATTTAAAGAGTTTTTGAGATCCGAAACAAATGGCTCGATGCTGAAACTGCGCGAGGAGGCATTTGCCGCCTTCGCGCTTTCAGGCTTTCCGACCGTTAAGAACGAAGACTGGAAATACACAAACGTTGCACCGGTCGTCGACGCCAAATGGACGATCGGCGGAAAAATTGGCGACGATCCGGGCGAGGACATCGCGCTATTGAAAGGCTCCAATTTTCGCCGAAACGGATTTACGGCCCTTAATCTCGCGTTTGCCGATATCAAGATCGTCCGTATCGCAAAAGAGACGAGCGTTGCCGAACCGATCGAACTGCGGTTTGCCGCCGAGGATACTACTGCGATATTTCCGCACGTTATCATCATTGCCGAGGCTGGATGTAAAGCGACCATCGTCGAGTCATACGACTCGCCGGCGAGGAGTTTTACCAACGTTGCGATCCAGGCCATCATCGGTGATAACGCCAATATTACGCACTATCGCGTCCAGCGTGACGGGCCCGAGGCATTGAACGTCGGCACGACCGAGGTCACTCTCGGCCGCGGCAGCCGCTACGATTCGACTAACATCAACCTCGGCAGCGGCCTTTCGCGTCACGATGTAGATGTCAAATTTACGGCAGAGGGCGGCGAGGCATTCGTCGACGGCCTGTATATGCTGAAAGGTTCGCAGCACCATGACACGCACTCGATAATCGATCACACGGTGCCAAACTGCACATCGCATCAGACATACAAAGGCGTGTTGAACGACACGTCGCGCGGTGTATTTAACGGCAAGGTCTTTGTACGCGAAAACGCCCACGGAACCGACGCCAGACAGTCGAACAAGAATCTGCTGCTGTCGGACACGGCCCGCGTCGACACCAAACCGCAGCTCGAGATTTTTAACGACGACGTCAAATGCTCGCACGGCGCGACCGTCGGCCAGCTTGAGGAAGAAGAGTTGTTCTATTTGCTGACCCGCGGCCTGCCGATGACGTTGGCCAAGAACCTCTTGACCTACGGTTTTGCCGAAGAAGTGATAAACAAGATCGAGATCGAGGCGATCAAGGCAGACCTCGACGCGGCGGTGTTAAATCGGCTGAACGCAGAGATCTAATGCAGTTCGGTGGTGAAAAGAAATGAAAGCAGTACAAACAACGAGAGATTGGGACGTAGAAACAATTAGAAAGGACTTTCCCGTATTGTCGCGTGAGGTGAACGGGAAACCGCTCGTGTATCTCGACAACGGGGCTTCGTCGCAAGTGCCGCAGATGGTCATCGACCGCGGTTCCAAGTACCTCGAGGAAGAGCACTCGAACATTCATCGCGGCGTGCACTATTTGTCACAGCACGCGACCACCGCATACGAGGCGGCGCGTGAAAAGGTCAAACGCTTTATCAACGCCCGCGAGGCAAAGGAGTGCATCTTTGTTCGCGGTTCGACCGAGGGCATTAATCTGGTCGCGTATTCTTACGGGCGAAAATTCATCGGCGAGGGCGACGAGATCTTGGTCAGCCAGATGGAGCATCATTCGAACATTCTCCCGTGGCAGATGATCGCCGACGAACGGGGAGCAAAGGTCGTGATGGTCCCGATCAACGAACGCGGCGAACTGATCATCGACGAGTACGAGAACCTGCTCAATGAACACACCAAAATGGTCGCGATCACGCACGTGTCGAACTCGCTCGGTACGGTAAATCCTGTAAAAGAGATGATCGTGACGGCACACAAATTCGGAGTACCCGTCCTGGTCGATGCCGCTCAGAGCGTGCCGCATTTTCCGGTCGATGTACAGGATCTCGACGCTGACTTTTTGGTATTTTCCGGCCACAAGATGTACGCTCCGACGGGCAGCGGCATTATGTACGGTAAACGCGAGTGGCTCGAGAAAATGCCGCCGTACCAGACCGGCGGAGGTATGATCCGGACGGTGAGTTTTGAGGGGTCGACGTTTGCACCGATCCCCGACAAATTTGAGGCAGGCACGCCGGCTATCGCGGCGGGCATCGGTCTGGGAGCAGCGATCGACTATATCAATGCCCTTGATTTTGAGGCGGCCGCCGAGTATGAGCATGAGCTCCTCGAATATGCGACCGAGCGTCTATCCGATATTCCGGGCGTGACCATCATCGGCACGGCGGCAGAAAAAGCGTCCGTGCTGTCGTTTACCATCGACGGTATTCACCCTCACGATATCGGAACGATTCTTGATCAACAGGGCATCGCGATCCGTGCCGGCCACCATTGTACCCAACCGGTGATGCAGTTTTTTGACGTACCGGCGACGGCCCGTGCGAGCTTTGCGTTCTACAACACCCGCGAAGAGGTCGACAAACTTGCCGACGCCGTGCAGAAGGTGATGGAAATATTTGCTTGATTTTCTAGAATATTCTCGGGTATTTGTGAGATTGGTCACATCAAATTAAGTGGAATCGTTGCATAATTCAGCTATTATGTATTCTGATCTCTACATCGCACAGCATTCAAACCTTCGTCCTTTACATGAAATCGCCGAACAGTTAGGTCTGGACTCGGACGATATGGACCTCTATGGCAGCCCATTCATCGGCAAACTCCGGCTGAGTGTGCTCGACAAGATAAAGGATCGGCCAAACGCAAAATACATCGACGTTTCGGCGATCACGCCGACGCCGCTCGGTGAGGGCAAATCGACGACTCTCGTAGGCCTCGGCCAGGCAATGAAACATCTCGGCAAAAAGGCCGTGGTCTCGCTTCGTCAGCCGTCGCAAGGTCCGACATTCGGCATCAAGGGCGGAGCGGCCGGCGGCGGCTACGCCCAGGTCGTGCCGATGGAGACGTTTAACCTCAATCTCACCGGCGACATCCATGCTGTCACCGCGGCGAATAACCTGCTCGCCGCAATGATCGATAACAAACTGCTTCGCGGCAACCCGCACAACATTAACCCGCACAGTATCACGTGGAAACGTGTCGTCGATACTAATGACAGGGCTCTCAGAAAGATCATCATCGGGCTCGGCGGGCGCATGGAGGGCGGTATTCCGCGCGAGACCGGTTTCGATATTACGGTCGCTTCCGTGGTGATGGCAATACTGGCGCTCACGTCGTCACTGCAGGATATGCGTAAGCGGTTCGGGCGGATAGTCGTTGGTTTGACTCACGACAAACGACCGGTAACCGCCGAGGAAATCGGGGCCGCCGGGGCGATGACCGTTTTGATGCTCGACGCCATTCGTCCGACGCTGATGCAGACACTCGAAAATACCCCCGCTCTCGTACACGCGGGCCCGTTTGCCAACGTCGCCCACGGTAACAGCAGCATTCTCGCCGACCTGATCGGTATTAAGACGGCAGACTATCTATTTACCGAATCAGGCTTTGGGGCTGATATCGGTGCGGAGAAATTCTTTAACATAAAATGCCGTTACAGCGGGCTCAAACCGGACGCGTGCGTCATCGTCGCGACCATCCGGGCTCTCAAATCACACAGCGGCAAGTACCGTATCGTCGCCGGCAAGGCTCTACCGCCCGAAATGCTCGAGTGCAACGTCGGCGACGTCGAGGCCGGTGCCGCCAATCTCCGTAAACAGATCGAGAATGTTCGCCTGCACGGTGTCACACCCGTCGTCGCGATCAACGTGTTCGATAGCGACCACCCTGAGGAGATCGAGGCGGTTAAACGTATCTCGGTCGAATCAGGGGCACTCGGGGCCGCGGTTTCACGCCATTGGGCCGAGGGCGGCAAGGGTGCGGTCGAGCTTGCAGAAATGGTGATGGACGCGGCCGACCAGCCGAGCGAATTTAGATTCTTGTATGATCTCGATCAGCCGATCAAGAAGAAGATCGAGACCATCGCGACCAAGATCTACGGTGCTGCCGACGTATCGTACAGCCCGATCGCCGACACGCAGATCGCCAGCTATGAGGCAAACGGCTTTGGCAATCTGCCGATCTGTATGGCAAAAACCCACCTGAGTTTGAGCCACGACCCGATGCTCAAGGGAGCTCCGACCGGATTCACGTTCCCGGTCCGCGAGGTTCGTGCCAGTGTCGGTGCCGGATTTATCTATCCGGTCTGCGGCGATATGCGGACAATGCCCGCATTGCCCGATCATCCGGCCGCTGAAAAGGTCGACATCGATGAGGACGGCAATATTGTGGGGCTTTTCTGACTTGGTCCGAACTCAATGTTCGATATTTAGACGTGGTATTCGAGCACAATGACATTCGACGAATTTTCGCGGGTTCAATTTTAATAGCATGTCCAGGTAGTGTTGAGTTAAACTGTTAATATGAAAAAAGTGGCTCCTATTCAGGTCGGCGACTACAGCTTTACCGTTCTATTGGAACCAAATGACCCGGACGGATATTTGGTCACTTGTCCCGCTCTACCCGGACTTGTCACTGAAGGCGACACGATTGATGAGGCATTTGCAATGGCCAAGGATGCGATAGAGGGTTATTTGATCAGTCTACTCAAACACGGCGATCCAATTCCCGAGGACAAGATGGCGTTTCCTGTTCGTGTAAGAATCGAAAATGAAAAAATTGCCGCGTGACCTCAAACCGAGCAAAGTCATAAAAGCTCTGGAGCGGGCGGGTTTCGCGGTCGATCACACCACGGGGAGCCACTATATTCTCCGCAAAGGCGAATTGCGGGCGACGGTGCCATTCCACAAGAATGTGAAAGCAGGCACACTCAGGGCGATCTTAAACCAGGCAGGATTAGCGGTTGATGCGTTTATCGAATTATTGTAATCAATGTCAGAACTTAGCGATCTTTATCAGGAAGTAATTTTAGAACACAACAAGAATCCGCGTAATTTCCGCGAGATCGAGACGGCTGACCAGTACGCGGACGGCAAGAATCCGCTGTGCGGCGATGCTCTGCGGGTTTACGTGTCGTTTGACGGTGACAAGATCTCCGACGTTGCGTTTAAGGGGTCAGGTTGTGCTATTTCCAAAGCGTCAGCGTCCATGATGACGCAGGCCGTGAAAGGCAAAACGAAGGACGAGGCCGAGGGGATATTTGACGAGTTTCACAAAATGGTGACGGGCGAACTGGATACCGAGTCGGAAGAAAATAATCTAGGGAAACTTAAGATCTTTTCCGGCGTCCTCGAGTTTCCGGCACGCGTCAAATGTGCAAGCTTGAGCTGGCACACGCTCAATGCGGCGCTGCACGGCGAGAATGTCGTTTCGACCGAGTAGGATTTTTTAGCCACGAACATACACGAACGAACATGAACTATTAAAAAACTCTTATTCGTGCACGTTCGTGTTAGTTTGGGGCTATTCCCTTCGGTAGTTTATTGCTGCCTTGTTGAAATCGGCTATCTGTTTTTCGACCCAATCATTGTCTTTTCCCAACTCCACAGCCATTATCTCCGCGGCGGGCCGTGCCATTTCGATAGCGGCATCGGCATTCAAAAATAATGCACGTGTGCGGCGGGCGAGGACGTCTTCGACGGTTTGGGCCATCTCGTCGCGTACCGCACGGACGACGTCGGCGACGGTGTATGGCAGCTCTGAGTGAAGTTGCGTCACATCGCCGGCGGCATCGACGCGCGGGCCCTTGATGGCAAGTGTATCGGTCATTGACGGACGGCGTTCCAAACCCGCGAGTGCCGCAGCCTGATCGACGGCCTCCTCGGCCATATGGCGATAGGTCGTCCATTTTCCGCCGGTTATGGTGAGCATTCCGGCCGGGTCGATCTCGATCGTGTGGCCTCTCGATAGAGAGGCGGTATTTTTTGCCGAGCCCGATCTGACGAGCGGGCGGATGCCGGCAAAGATACTCCGGATATCCCCACGCGTAGGTACCGGGTCGAGATAACGTGCTGCGGTTGCGAGGACGAAATCGATCTCGGATTCGAGAGGGTGTGGCTCCATCTGAGCCCTGTCAATCGGCGTCTCGGTCGTTCCGATGAGGGTACGGCCGAGCCACGGGATGCAAAACAACACTCGGCCATCGCTCGTTTTCGGGATCATTATCGCGTTTTCTGAAGGCAGGAATTTGCATCCGAAGACCAGATGGATGCCCTGGCTGAGCGTGACGATCGGTTTCGAGGTTTCGTCGGACATCAAACGAATGGCGTCGCAAAAAGCGCCGGTCGCGTTGATGACCACAGCCGCCTTGACCGAAAATTGCTCGCCTGATACTACGTCCTCGAAGGCTGCGCCGCTCACTTTGCCCGCGTCGTCTTTCGTCAGCGATATTACCTTTGCATAGTTCAGCATCGCGGCACCGTGTTCCTGTGCCGTTGCGACCAGATCCGTCAGCAAACGCGTGTCGTCAAACTGGCCGTCGTAGTACAAAATGCCGCCGGCGAGGCCCTTTTTTGTGATCGTCGGTAGGCGCTCGATCGTCTCGGCCGCGGACAAGATCCTGGACTGGCCAAAGCTGTATTTGCCCGAGAGCAGATCGTAGACCTTGAGGCCGACACCGTAATAGAATTTTTGCCAAAGGCTGTAGCACGGCACGACAAAGGCTTGTTTATGGACGACGTGCGGTGCGTTTTTCAGCAGGATGCCACGTTCCCTGAGAGATTCACGAACGAGCGAGATGTTGCCTTGTGCAAGATACCGGACTCCGCCGTGAACGAGCTTTGTCGAGCGGCTGGACGTGCCCTTTCCAAAATCGTGCTGTTCCAGCAGTAGAACATCGTACCCGCGTGACGCGGCATCGACCGCACATCCGACGCCGGTCGCCCCGCCGCCGATGACTATCATGTCCCACGGTTCGCGGCGGTCTCCTATCGTGTGTAAAGTCGTGTTTCGTTGCATTTACCGCTCTTGCCTAACGATTTAATCATAGATCGTAAATGTTGTTCTAATCGGCCCTCGTTCGACCGCATCTGGGTGTTCGGCCGTTTCAGCGTTTGAGCGTGCTCCACGTGTAAGACCTGTTTCATGCGTTTCATCTGTTTTGCGGGCCCGCTAACATCGGAATTGTGACGAAACACGGGCTCGCCTGCGAGTCCCATGCGGAGGGCCAAAGAGAGAAAGATCCGATATTTCCACAAAAAGCGGTAAAGAATCGAAATTTATTCTGAAATAATGTTGTATTGACACTTTCTTTGTGCTAGAAATACAGTTCAAGTTGATTCTCCAATAATTGACCGTAAACTCTACAAGGAACATAATTAGGTGATCGCACAAAATCTGTCCGAAGCCGGAAATGAGAGCACGTCTGAGACCGCTGTGGTGGTCGCCGGCGATTATTTGAACAAAATCATGGGCGAAAAGGTCGAACGTGAATGCAAAACACGCCTCGAACAAGGCTGCAAGCAACTGGTTGTCGATTTTTCAAAGACCGAGATCATTAACAGCATCGGCATCTCGATACTGCTCGGCGTTATCGACTCGGCTGAAAACGCGGGGACCGAGGTGATTTTCTCCCACCTTAACGAACAGTCGATCGAACTTTTTGAAATGCTGGGACTGACAAAGCACGTAACCATCGCTTAGTGGCCGGCGTACACCGGTCCCCGGTCAGTTTCGAAACAAGATAATCTGAAAGCTGACACCGACAACTTACCTATGATCGAAGAAAGAACAAAACTCATCCACGCATTTGGTGCTCTGGCGGAACTCGGGCAGGAAGTTGCCAATAAGAATAATTTTCAAGAGACGATCCGCACTTCGCTGCATCTGATTTCCGGTGCTCTGGGTATCATGCGCGGCGGGGTCGCACGATATTCGCGTTTTGGCCACGAAATGAATATGCTCGCGGTGCGTAGCCTGGGCGACGATTTTCCGCTCAGTTTGTCGCTGTGTTTAGAGGACGAACGCCAGTTTTTGGCGAACGGCCTCAATGCGATCGAGACGGCCGAGGCTCGCGTTCTGCCGTTTTTTCAGGTTTACGATACCAGCTTTTCACGCCGCCGCATCGAGATCTTTGTGCCGCTCGTGATTCGCGACGAAATTGTCGGAGCCGTGTTTCTCGGCGAAAAGGCCACCGGTCTGCCGTACTCGAGTTACGAAAAACAGATCATCTGCGCAATGGGCCGCCACATCGGCGTCGCAATCGCCCAGCGAAACCTAATGGCCGAGATCGAGCGCCACGCGGAGGAAAACCGTCGGCTGTTCGAGGATCTGCGAACCACGTATAACGATACGGTCAAAGCGTTTGCCGCGGCGATCGACTGTAAGGACAAATACACCGAGGGCCATTCGGTGCGTGTCGGGCGTTATTCGGAAATTATCGCTGCCGAGCTCGACTGGGGAAATGATGAGGTCGAGGGTGCCGCAACTGCGGGATATCTTCACGATGTCGGCAAACTGACGGTCGAGCGAAAGATCATCAACGCGCCGTACCGCATCAATGCCAAGGAGTCGGCCGAACTTAACAAACATCCGTCTATCGGTTTCGAGATCCTGCAGCCGATACACCATCCGTATACCGATGTACCGCTAGCTGCGAAATACCATCACGAACGGATCGACGGACGCGGTTATCCGGACGGGCTATACGACCGCGACATCCCGTATATTGCCAAGATAGTAAACCTCGCCGACGCGTTCGATGCGATGACGACGGACCGGCCATATAAGGCACGGCGACCCGCGGGCGACGTGATCGAAGATATGAGGCGGAATGCCGGAAAGCAGTTTGCACCCGAGTTGGTCACGGCATTTATGCGCGGGATGCTAAAGGAATTGACCGGAGAGGCAAAAGAAAAGCGTTTCCGCCGTTTACTGGGCCGCGAGTATATGGAGGCAGAGGGAATCGTTCCGAAGCTTCGAAATACGCTAAACGAGATGACGCCGACCACGCCGCTGACCTATATCGGGAACAATTAGGCTTAAGCTTTTGGCGTCGGTTGTTCTAATAGCTCGATAAACTTGCGGGCCGCAAGCGAGAGTTTGCGATCGCTCCGATAGATAACGCCGACGGGACGGATCCAGAATTTTTCGGCTAGTTCGATTACAGCCAGGCGTCCGCTTTGAGATTCGGCGGAAACAGACGGTTGGGGCACTATCGCCAACCCAAATCCGACCTCAACGGCACGCTTTATCGTCTCAATATTGTCAAATTCGGCGACCTTTTTAACCTCTACGCGATTGTCTTTCAGTATTCTATCGGTCGCCTTTCGGGTCGGGATATCTTTTTCAAACAAGACAAAATCCTGACCATGCAGATCCTCAATCTTTACCTTTTTCCTCTTCGCGAATTTGTGATCCGGCGACGCGATCAGAACGAGCCGATTATCGGGCATTTCGATGATATTCAGGCCGCGGCGGGGTTCGGGAAACGCGATAATACCCAACTCGACGTTGCCGTTGAGAACATCGCGGACGACACGAGTGGTGCGTGAGTATTCCAGATCGATCTTGGCTGATGGGAACTTGGTCATAAACTCGCGGACCTTCGCCGGCAGTTCGTGCAGGCCCACACTATAGACCGTTGCGACCTTGACCGTGCCTCCGATCTTGCCGACAACGCCGCGGAGCGATTCCTGCAGTTGCTCGTAACTATCGAGAACGTGCTTGGATTCGCGGTAGAAAACCTCGCCGGCAGGCGTCAATCGAACATCCCGGCGACCGCGGACACGCTCAAGCAGGCTTCGCTTAAACTTGTCCTCAAGTGCTCTAATCTGCTGACTCACAGCGGACTGTGTCACGAAATTCCGCTCAGCCGCAAGTGAGAAACTCTCAAGATCGACGAGGTCACAAAATACTTTCAAGGTTTCAATATGCATAACAGGATCCAGTAAGACTGATTAGCATCGCTGTTTTTTCTTACCAAAAGAATTAACGCTATCTTATCTTATTTTGGTACTATACTAAATAGCTTAACTACAGGATTGCTGTACAGATGATTTGGATTTAGAATCACATCCAAAACCTAGTCCGATACGAAAGGCATTAAACGCATGGCGATCAAATTTTCAAACACCTTTCTTCTTCGAAAACTGCACCAACTGACGGGGATCGTTCCGTTGGGCGTTTTTTACTTTGTTCACATTTATACAAATTCGACTGCGTTGAATGGTGCTGACGCGTTTAACAAGCACGTTGCCGACATCGGCGCCATTCCGTATCTGCCGCTCATCGAGATCTTGGGTATCTTTGTGCCGCTGATCTTTCACTCGGTCTATGGTGTTCTGATTTCAGCGGAGGCCAAACCGAACTTGCTCGGGTACCGATATGGACGCAATTGGTTCTACATGTTTCAGCGTGCGACCGGCATTTTTCTGTTTGTGTTCATACTGTTTCACGTGCTCAATTTCCGCTTCGGCCTGATCCCGGGATTAAATATGGTCCCGGTCGCCGGCAACGCGGAAAAGGCGTTTGGCATCGTTTCAGGCGAGTTCCGGATTACGTGGGTGCTGATCGTTTATATTTTTGGCCTTATCGCAACGGGGTGGCATCTCGCTTACGGACTGTTCCTATTTGCGGTTGACTGGGGCATCGTGATCGGTGAAAAGGCGCAGCGAATGACGATGTACGCGAGTCTCGCGTTTGCATTGTTCCTGTCGGCGGTTGGCATCAACGCCGCCTTTGGGTTTGTTAGGCCGTGCGGGCTGCTGCCCAAGGCGATGTGCGAGGAACAGAAAAAGCCGAGTCCGAGCGTTCCGGCAAAATTATAGTTTTAGTTTTTAACGATCGTCGGTTTGGCCGACGACGAACCCTGCTCAGGCAGGTGGTCAAGACGGGTAATTATGGCATCAGGCGGATTAAAATTTGCAATTGTAGGCGGTGGGCTTGCGGGACTCGCTGCGGCGATGAAGTTGGCTGAGGCCGGACACGAGGTCGATATGATCTCAGTGGTGCCGGTCAAGCGTTCTCACTCGGTATGTGCCCAGGGCGGGATCAACGGTGCGGTCAATACCAAAGGCGAGGGCGACTCGCCGAGCAAGCACCTCGACGATACGGTCTATGGCGGCGACTTTTTGGCGAACCAACCGCCGGTCAAGCGGATGACCGATATGGCCCCGGAGATCATCTATTTGTTTGATCGGATGGGTGTGCCGTTTTCGCGTACGCAGGAAGGCGGGTTAGACTTTCGCCGGTTTGGCGGCACGCTGCACCACCGCACGGCTTTTGCGGGTGCGTCCACGGGTCAGCAACTGCTGTACGCGCTTGACGAACAGGTCCGCAAATATGAAGTTCTCGGCAAGGTCCGTAAATTTGAGGGATGGGAGATGCTCTCGCTCGTTATGGACGACCATCAGGTTTGCCGCGGATTGACCGCGATGAACCTGCAGACGCTCGAGCTGAAAGCATTTGCGGCGGACGCCGTCATCATGGCGACCGGCGGGCCGGGGCTTATTTTCGGCAAATCGACCAACTCAATGACGTGTACAGGCAGTGCCGTTTCGGCCTGCTACCAACAGGGTGCCAAGTATGCGAACGGCGAGTTTATCCAAGTACATCCGACGTCGATACCGGGCGAAGACAAGCTTCGCCTAATGAGCGAATCAGCCCGCGGCGAAGGCGGTCGCGTCTGGGTACCGCGAACTCCCGGCGATACGCGGAGCCCGCAGAACATACCCGAGGCGGAACGGTTATACTTTCTCGAAGAGAAATATCCGGCGTACGGCAACCTCGTCCCGCGCGACATCGCGACCCGCGAAATTTTCCAGGTCTGTCTCGATGGCAACGGCATCGGCGGCGAAAACCAGGTCTATCTCGACCTCACGCATATCCCGGCCGAGACGTTGACGCGAAAATTGGGAGCGATCCTCGAGATCTATGAGATGTTTGTCGGTGACGATCCGCGTTATGTGCCGATGCGTATCTTTCCGGGCGTCCATTATTCGATGGGCGGATTATGGGTCGATTACGAACAACGGACAAATATTCCGGGGCTGTTTGCGGCGGGCGAATGCGATTATTCGATCCACGGAGCTAACCGCTTAGGAGCTAACTCGCTGGTTTCGTGCGTTTACGGTGGATTTGTGGCCGCACCGGCGGCGGTCGAATACGCCGAGAACGTAGAACGCGGCGATACTGAGACCAACGGCATTCATGACGCGGAACTCAAACGCCAGCAGGAGATCAACGACGGTATCGTTCATAATCAGGGCAGCGAAAATCAGTACAAACTGCATGACGAGATGGGCAAGTGGATGACCGACAATGTCACGGTCGTCCGTTACAACGACCGTCTCAAGGCGACCGACGAGAAACTGGTCGAGCTGCAGGACAGGTTCACGAATATATCGATCAACGACTCGAACCTGTGGGCGACCCAGGCCGTGCCGCACGCCCGTCAGCTCAAGAATATGCTCGAGCTTGCACGCGTGATCACGCTCGGTGCGCTAAACCGGAACGAGTCGCGTGGGGCACACTACAAGCCGGATTTCCCGGAACGTGACGATGAGAACTTTATGAAAACGACCATCGCCGAGTATTCGGCCGAGGCACCTGTTTTCAGCTACGACCCGATCGACGTCACGCTCGTCGAGCCGCGGAAACGGGATTATTCGTCCGGTAAGAAACATTGAGCTTGAGGCGAACAGTTGTACGTTGCTTATGATCAGTATTGAACCATATCGAGAGCGGGTTGAGGCCATTTGCAATGATCTACTCTTAATGCGTTTGGATATTGTGGGTTCGGCGGCTCGGGACGATTTTGCGGCGACCAGTGATATCGATGTGTTGGTTAGTTTTGGCGGGGATGACCGATTATTTGAACGCTATTTTGAACTTAAAGAGCGACTGGAAGAGGTGTTTGAACGTCCGGTTGATGTTATTGAGGAAAGGGCTTTGAGGAATCCATATTTCAAGGAGTCGATTGGCAGGGATCGCATACTGATTTATGGAACGTGATGTCAGAACTCATCTTTTCGACATCGTTGAGAACTGCAGGCGAATAAATGAATTCGTCGGCACGATGTCATTCGAATCGTATGAACGAAATGAGTTGGTAAAGTCCGCCGTAGAACGTCGTTTCATCAATGTCGGCGAGTCACTTAGCAGGCTAAAGCAAACAGACTTGAAAATGTTTGGAATGATCGTAGACGCAAATCGAATAGTAGGGTTTCGAAAAGTACTAGTTCACGGTTACGAATCAATCTCCGATCAACTTGTTTGGGGGATCATCGAAAATAACTTGCCCGAGTTGCAGGTAACCTGTGAAAAATTATTGAATTGAACTGACTATGACCACAAACGCACATATCGAAAAAAAGCGGCTCGAGAATCCGCCGAAGAGCGTAAAGATCAAGATCCAGCGTCGCGAGAAAGAAGGTTCAGCGGCTACATGGGAAACGTTTGAGATCCCGTATCGGCGAAATCTGAATATCATCTCGATCTTGATGGACATTCGCAAAAATCCCGTAACGATCGAGGGCAGGGAAACTACGCCGCCGGTTTGGGATATGAGCTGTCTCGAACAGGTTTGCGGCATCTGCACGATGGTCATCGACGGCCGAGTGCGGCAATCGTGTTCGGCATTGCTTGATGATTTACTGTTGGCGTCGGGCGGCGATACGGTAACGCTCGCCCCTATGTCAAAGTTTCCGAACGTCCGCGACCTCAAGGTGGATCGTTCGAAGATGTTCGAGCACCTCAAAAAGGTCAATGCCTGGATCGAACTCGACGGAACCCACGCTCTCGGGCCCGGCCCGCATGTCCCAAACGAGATTGCGCAGGAACGTTACGCGCTTTCACGCTGTATGACCTGTGGTTGCTGTCTCGAGGCTTGTCCGCAGTACGGCGACGACAACTATATCGGCCCGCAGGCGATCGCCCAGGCACGGCTTTTCAATATGCATCCGGTCGGAAAACTGACGGCTGACGAACGCCTCAACGGCCTGATGGGTGACGACGGCATCACAAATTGCGGTAACGCCCAGAACTGCATCCAGGTTTGCCCGATGTCGCTGCCGCTGACCAAGGCAATCTACGAAACAAATCGTGAGATAACGGTCGACGCATTATTCGGCTGGCTGCGAAAGTAGATTTTTTAATTGGAACCGGGATCTTTTTGTGATCCAAGAGCCGGAAAGACGCGAAATGCGTCCTTCCGGCGTTTTGACTTGTGAGTCTAGTAATACGCCAAGCCGGCCGATTTTGCACAATCGGTAGTGGTCGTGGCCGCGGGACACTCAACATCTGAGCCGGCTCGCCGTCGGGACGAATCTGCCCGGGCCTCGTTCGCAGAGCTTCCGCGTCTTCTGCTTTTTCATTTCTCGCCATTTCCTAGTATAATTCTGAAGTTTGTTGACTAGTCATGAGAGGGCAACCTGTGAGGACCGAGCCGAATCATAGATTCTGTAAATTCCGTCATAGTAATGCCGATTTTGTTCGCATATTTTTAGGTTTTACCGGACATGGTCGGCACGCCGGGAGAAAGGTAAGGCTCCTAAATTCGCATTTTTTAAGGATAACCGGTTTTATGCATAATCTTCGCGCATTCGGGCTCGTTTTATTGGCCCTGACAGCTTTCAGTCTTACAGCTGTCGCCCGAACGGGTAACGGTGCCATTCGTTCCATCGAAACAGGCATTGTTAAGCCCCAGCAGGTGGTCGAGAGTGTCGATATTCAGGGCAATCGCCGTCTCCGCGACGAAGATCTGCTTTATTACATCAAAACGAGGCCCGGCGATGTCTATGACTCGGCGGCACTCGAACGCGACCTTAAGGAACTGCTTTCGCTCAACTTTTTTGACAAAACGGCGACCAGGGTGCTGACGGAACCGGGCGTCCGCGGCGGCGTAAATGTGATCTTCGAGGTTCGCGAGCTGCCCATTATCCGCGACTTGCAGTTCAAAGGGTCCAAGGCTATTCAGGAATCCGATATTCTCAAGGAATTTCGCGAAAAGCGTGTCGGTATCTCGAAAGAGGCTGTGTACGATCCGGTCAAGGCCCGCAACGCGACACGCATCTTGCGCGAGATGCTCGCATCTAAGGGCTATCCGAACGCGAAGGTAACGGTGCAGGAAGACGAGGTCTCGGCAACGTCGATCGCGGTCACGTTCAACGTCGATCAGGGCAACCGTTCACGTATCATTGAGATCGATTTTGAAGGAAACGAGAGATTTAAGGACAGCGAACTTCGCAATGCACTGGTTTTAGTACAGCAGACGGGTTTGATTGCTCGGTTTAAGAGTCAGGACATCCTCGACGTTAAAAAGCTCCAATACGATCTTCAGAAAAATGTTCGTTCATATATGTTCTCGAAGGGCTATTTTCAGGCCCGTATCGGTGAACCGCAGATCGTCGGACTCGGCTATAAACGAACCGGTTTGCCGATCATCAGAAATTTTCCGATCCCGCTGCTGACGACTAAGGACGATACGCTCAAGATCATCGTGCCGGTAACCGAGGGCCGCGTTTTCCGCGTTGGCGAACTCAAGGTCGTCGGCAACTCGATATTTTCAGAGCAGCAGATACTCTCGTATGTCGGATTGAAAAAAGGCGAGATCGCGGACGGCAAACGTCTGCAGGATGCGGTGTACGACGATCTGAAGAAAGTATACGGCGGACAGGGTTTCGTGCAATATAACGCAGAGTTCGAACCGGACTTCAAGGATAATCCGACCAACCCGAAGGAAGGCATCGTCGATATCACGATCAATATTGAGGAAGGCAAACAGTTCACACTTCGCCGTCTCGAATTTACCGGTAACACGTTTACGCGTGACCGTGTGATGCGTCGCGAATTTTTGATCAACGAGGGCGACATCTACAATCAGAACTATCTCGAGATATCGATCGCTCGTACCAATCAGACCCAGTATTTCGACCCGATCGACAAAGATCAGGATGTCGAGATCCGCACCGACGAAGAAAAGGCCGAGGTCGACCTGGTCGTAAAGGTCAAGGAAAAGGGCCGCCAGCAGATCCAGTTTAACGGCGGAGTCTCGGGCATCGGCGGATCGTTCTTCGGCCTCGAATATTCGACGAACAACCTGGCAGGACGCGGTGAGATCCTCTCGCTCAATGTTGGCTACGGTAACCGTCAGCAAAACTTACAGTTTACATATCAGGAACCGTATTTTCGTGATCGTCCGATCTCGGTCGGTTTTTCGATCTTCGCCAGCAAATATCAGTTCTTCGGCGAGGGCACGTTCCTCTCGCAGAACACCGATATTTTGAATCAGCTTTACGATCCATACGGAACGGTCAGAACCGACTCGAGCAACCTGTTTACGCAGACGACTTATGGTGCGAACGTCTTTGCGACGGCCCCGTTGTCTGAGCTGTTTCTCAAGAAGCGTCGCTTTTCGACATTTTCACGTATCGGATTGACCTATCAGTTTTCAGCGACAAGTATCGCAGACCCGAAGGTCAACCAATCGGCGGATCCGGCGGCCAGGATCCCGGTGATCTATCGTCAGCCGAACATCATTACCAGCCGAGTGACCGCGACGTTTGTTTACGACACGCGTCAACCGGCCGCGAATGGTATCGATACTCTGAAAGGAACTTCGCTTAGTGCGTCGATCGGCTTTGCCGGACTCGGCGGCGACGTTCGCACCTATTCGCCGACCATTAGCTATTCGAGCTTTATACCGATGCGTCGGAAAAAGTCCAAAAATCCTGAGGTGCTCGCGTTTCGCCTGATGGCGAGCACGATCGGAACCTGGTCGTTGTCCAATAAGATCCGAAACGCTAACTCGATCTCGTTCATTGGCGGCGTCCCGGCGTATGAACGATTCTTCCTCGGCAGTGAAAACGACATTCGCGGTTATAATTCTCGATCGATCGGTCCCGTGGCGCCGTTTGATACGTACATTACGAGCAGAAATGTAGTGGTTGCTACAAATGCTTCGGGAACAGCGGATACAAACACGGGTATAAACTCGCGTGATACCGGCGAGATCGCGACGATCGGACAATTGACCGGGGCGTCGGGTGCAAATCCGGCTCTATACTCGCGAAATTTCCGGTTTATCGGCGGCGACACGCAGCTGCTCGGAAATCTCGAGTACCGTATCCCGATCTTCGGCCCGGCGACGCTCGCGGCGTTTGCGGACGTCGGCAGCGTATTTAATCTGCGAAAGACGGGATCGCAGACGATCAACAGCGAATTTCTCCCGGACGACACGTTTCTCGGCGCCGCACGTTTGACGGCCCTCGGGCTGATCAACACGCCCGTCCTGGAGAGCAGCTTCGGCAGCATTCTCTATTATCGCGGTCGTGTGATGACCAAGACCGACTATATTAACGAGTTTTGCCGCGGCAACCGATTTGGCTGCCCGACCTCACTCTCGCCCCAGGTCCAACAGTTATACCTGCGGGGCGATGTCCAGCAAAATTCGCTGTTGAAGGTCAACGACAGTGCATTTGGTAACCTTAAGGACTTTAAGGCGAGCATCGGGCTCGAACTCCGCGTCCAGGTGCCGGTCGTTAACGTGCCTTTCCGCTTGATCTATTATTATAATCCCAACGCAAAACTCGGATTTACGCCGGAGCTGCCGGGTATATTTTTACCGGGTAAACGAAACGGTTTCAGATTTACGGTCGGCCGCACTTTCTAGTCAGAAGGGACAGGCCAAATTGACATTGAAATTTCGATGACTTACTATTGCGTTTCTTTTTTTGAAACCGCAAGCAACAGTTTTCGTAAAATGAGTTTCAAATGAATGCAGTAATTGGGGATAGGTACCCCGCAGAAGAGTTGAAGGAGTATTACACGATAATGAGAAAATTTAGTTTTGTTGCCGCCTGCCTTATTTTTGCGGCGATGTTTGCGGTTTCCGCCGGTGCTCAGACGGGAGCTGCTCAAGCCGCCCCGGCGAAGATCGGGATGATCGATTCCGGAGCTTTCGGGCTTGAGAAAGAAGGAATCACGCGTTATGTGGCAGCCGTTAAGGCACTCGGTTTGGAGATGAAGCCGTTCGAGACGGAGCTCGTCGGAATGCAGCAAAGGATGCAGACGCTGGCCGACAAGATCGCATCGCTGCAGAAATTGCCGCCGAACGCCGCGAATCCAAAAGATATCGCGGATGCTCAGGACGAGGGCCAACGCCTGAACCGTGAGTTTGAGTTTAAGAAGAAAGAGTATGATGCCCGTGTAGAAAAACGCGGCAGCGAACTGCTCGGCCCGATCCAGGGCGATATCGGCAAGGCAATTCAGGAATTCCTCAGTCAGAAAGGATTCACAGTCATCCTCGATATTGATAAATTGGGCCGCGAAGGATCACTCCTGGCGATGGACCCGAAAGCTGAGATCACAAAGGATTTCATTGCTTTCTTTAACGCCCGCCCGCCCGGCGCCGCGACACCGCCGAAGTAAACTTCGAAGTGTCTTTGAATGAAATCTAAGCAAGCGGCCGGTAAGAATGTCTTTTACCGGCTTCTTGCTTTTGGAAATTTTGGTATCATTGCGTGATATGACTATCCTCGATACAGTCGCGATCCAGAAAATTCTGCCTCATCGATTTCCGTTCCTACTTGTCGACAGGGTGATCGAGCTCGAGCCGCGGGTTCGGATCGTGGGTATCAAACAAGTGACGATAAACGAACATTTCTTTCCCGGCCACTTTCCGGGTGCACCGGTTATGCCGGGCGTTCTTCAGATCGAAGCCTTGGCCCAGGTCGGAGCAATACTGGCGTTGCGCGAGTTTGAAGACCGCGACAGCAAGATACCCTTTTTTACCGGTATTGATGAAGCTAAGTTTCGCCGGCCGGTCGTCCCCGGAGACACGCTGACCCTCGAGGTGACCGTACTGCGGATAGGCAGCAAGGTACAAAAGATGCGTGGCGTGGCCTCGGTCGACGGGCAGGTTACCGCCGAGGCGATAATTACGTCCATAATCGCCGACCGCCCAAAGGAGAAATAGAATGGAACCATGGAGATTCAGCACTCGTGAGGCGATATTGATCCTAACGCTGATCGGTATCGGGATCGGAATCGTCTTCGGCCTCGTGCCATTGATTTACGGACGTATCAAGGGTAAGGCTCGCCTCGGATTGATCGGGTTTGTCATTTCGGTGATCTCCGGAGCAATTTGGAGCGTCCTACCGCTATTTGTAATGATCACGTTCGTTTTTCTGATACTTCGCGATAAGGAACCGGCCGAACTGAATCGATCGGATGCGGAGCCTTCTGACCCTGCTACCGGGCAAGACAGGGTCGAGTAAGTTTTCCTATGTCGGCTTTCATTCATCAAACCGCAATAATTCACCCGAACGCCACGATCGGCAGCGACTGTCATATCGGAGCTTTTTCGACGGTCGGCGCCGGCGCCGTGCTCGGAGACCGAGTCAGGCTTGAGTCCCACGTTGTCATCGATGGTATTACCGCGGTCGGCGATGACACGCATATTTTTCCGTTCGTTTCGATCGGCCATGCACCGCAGGATCTCAAATATGCCGGCGAACCGACGACGACCGAGGTCGGCAAACGCAATCAGATCCGCGAGTTTGTCACCATTCACCGCGGAACTGTCGGCGGCGGCGGCTTGACCAAGATCGGTGACGACAACCTGCTGATGGCCCAATCGCACGTCGCCCACGACTGCCAACTCGGCAGCAACATCATTATGGCGAACGCGGCAACGCTCGCCGGACACGTCGAGATCGCTGACCGTGCAAGCGTCGGGGCTTACTCCGGCATCCATCAGTTTTGCCGCGTTGGGTATGAGGCGTTTATTGGGGGATACTCGGTAGTTGTTAAGGACGCGCTGCCATTTGCGATCATCCAGGGCAACCACGCCAAATGCTACGGCCTGAATAAGGTTGGTGCGAAGCGGCGAGGCTACCCGAAGGAAACCATCGAGAAACTAAACCACGCCTTTCGCCTGCTGCTCTCTGCCAAATTAAACACGACCCAGGCCCTCGAACGTATACACGCTGAGATAACCGATTGTAAAGAGGTCACACTCCTGACCGACTTTATCGAAAGCTCAAAACGCGGTGTGATCAAATAGTCATTTTTGCCGCGATCTCAGTACCTCGAGTACGTCATCGATCGACGTATTTTTTGCACGTAGCAAAATCAAATAGTGAAAGAGCAAGTCGGCGGCCTCGGACACGAATTTGTCCGGGTCATCGTCCTTTGCCTCGATGACCAGTTCGACGGCCTCTTCGCCCACCTTTTGAGCGATCTTGTTGATCCCTTCCGCAAACAGGCTTGCAACGTATGATCCGTCGGTGTTGTTAGACCGTCGGTCGTCGATGACGCTCTCGAGTTCGGTGATCAGGCCGAGCGTCGACACGCCGGCATCTCCGAAACAAGTCAATGTTCCCGTATGGCAGACCGGCCCTTTCGGATCTGCTCGGATCAGCAGTGTGTCCGAGTCACAATCGGCGACGATAGTGACTACCTCCAGAAAATTACCGCTTGATTCGCCCTTGGTCCACAACCGTTGTCGCGAACGCGAAAAAAATGTCACCCGACCGCTCGCTTCGGTTTTTGCGAGGGCCTCGTCATTCATAAAGCCAAGCATCAGAACCGCCCCGGTCCGTGCGTCCTGGACGATCGCCGGAATGAGGCCGTCGGCATATTTCTTGTATTCAAGCTTCATATTCTTACCTCGATGCTGCGCGATGCCAGAAACGCCTTCAGGTCCGGGAGAGCGATCTCGCCATAGTGAAAAACGCTCGCCGCGAGGGCGGCATCCGCCAGGCCGATTTCGAAAATATCGGCAAAATCCATCATATTTCCGGCACCGCCGGACGCGATCACCGGGACACGAACCGAGCGGGATATTGTTCTCGTCAGCCCGGTCTCAAAACCGCTCTTTGTGCCGTCCGCCTTCATCGACGTCAGCAGTATCTCACCTGCTCCCAGTTCCACGCCGCGGCAAGCCCATTCGACGACATCGATCTCAGTGGCTACGCGTCCGCCGTTTAGAAATACTCTCCAACCGACGGGCGTTTCCTTGGCGTCTATCGCCAGAACGACGCACTGCGAACCAAAATTAGCAGCGGCTTTCGCGATCAGATCAGGATCCTTAACAGCGGCTGTATTGATCGATACCTTATCGGCACCCGACCCGAGCAATATGCCGATGTCCGCCACTTCCGAAATTCCGCCGCCGACCGTGAACGGGATGTTGATCTTTGCCGCAACCCGCGAAATTAGCTCGGCAAACGTCTTTCGCCGCTCGTTCGTCGCCGATATATCGAGCAGGACCAGTTCGTCGGCTCCCTCGGCGCAATAACGAACGGCGAGATCGACCGGATCGCCGGCGTCGCGGAGGCCAAGGAAATTAGTGCCCTTTACGGTCCGCCCGTCTTTGACGTCGAGGCACGGAATGATGCGCTTAGCTAGCATATTTGGAAAGATCTTTTAGATCTACCTTGTTTTCGTAAAGCGATTTGCCAATAATGACACCCTTGCAGCCGATCGCGTCGAGTTCGGCGATATCATCGATCGATCGTACGCCGCCACTGGCGATAAGATCCATCTCGGGCACGGCGGAAATGATCTGTTTATAGAGAGAGATCGACGGACCGGCCATTGCTCCGTCGCTGGCGATATCGGTGACGAAGACACGCGTTAGACCGCGCTTGGCGTAATGGCCGAGAAACTCGAGGATCGGCGTGTCCGTCTCGGTCATCCATCCGTCGATAGCTATCTTGCCGTTTTTCGTGTCCGCACCGAGGAGTATCTTGTCGCTGCCAAACTTTTTTATAAATCCGGCAAATGTCTGCGGCTCACGAACGGCGAGCGTGCCGACGTTTACCATCGCTGCACCGGCGTCAAAGATCGCGGCAAAATCAGTCGCCGACTTGACCCCGCCGCCATAGTCGATCGAAAGACTGGTGCCGGCCGCGACGCGGTTGAGTACGTGCAGATTCGCCGGCGAACCTGAGCGTGCGCCGTCTAGATCGACCATATGAAGCCGTCTGAGCCCGGCTGCCTCAAATCGGCGGGCCACCTCCAGCGGATCATTTGAATAAACGGTTTCCCGTGAGAAATCGCCTTGAGTCAGACGTACACACTTGCCCCCGATAAGGTCCATTGCGGGTATAATCTCGATCATATCTTTAAAAAGTTTTCCAAAATACGTGCTCCGACCTCACCCGATTTTTCGGGATGAAATTGTATCGCGTGAAAATTGTCTCGACTGAGCCCGGCACTAAAATCGCCGCCGTAATCCGTGACCGCCGTCGTGTCCGCGCCTATATCGACGTAATATCCATGAACAAAATATACCCGCGAACCCTCGGGGACCCCGTCAAACAGCGGTGAGCGAAGTCCGCCGATCCGATTCCAGCCGGTATGCGGAATTTTGAGCGTGTCGGACTCGAATTGGCGGACGCTGTACGGCAAAATGCCGAGGCACTCGGTCGCGTTCTCCTCGGAAAACGTACACATCAACTGCATCCCCAAGCAAATACCGAGCACCGGTTGCGTGAGCGACGTGATCACGGTATTGAGCCCACGTTCACGGAGATATTTCATCGCAGTCGAGGCTTCGCCGACGCCGGGAAAGATCACCTTTTCCGCCTGCCGCAGTTCGTCGGGCGAGTCTGTGACTGACGCCTCGACGCCGAGCCTAAGTAGGGCGTTTGCGACCGAGACAGTATTGCCGGCATTATATTTCACGATCGCGACTTTCATAGAACTCCTTTCGTCGACGGTAAAACGTTCCCCTCGCGTCGAACCGCCATCCTGATCGACTTGGCAAACGCCTTGAATATTGCTTCGATCTTATGGTGCTCGATCGTGCCCGTGGCGGCGATATTCAGGTTGCACAGGGCGTTGTCGCTGAACGATTTGAAAAAGTGAAAGAACATCTCGGTCGGCATCTCGCCGATCATCTCACGCTTGAATTCGGCGTCCCAAACGATCCAGTTTCGCCCGCCGAAATCTATAGCGACCTGAGCGAGACAATCGTCCATCGGCAGACAAAATCCATAGCGCTCCATACCGCGTTTATCGGCAAGAGCAAGCGAAAATGCCTCGCCGAGCGTGATCGCGACGTCCTCGATCGTGTGATGCTCATCGATATGCAGATCGCCGTTGGCTTTGATCGACAGGTCCATTTGGCCGTGCCGGGCGAGTTGTTCGAGCATGTGGTCGAAAAATGAAATGCCGGTCGATATATCCGCAACGCCGGCGCCGTCGAGATTGAGATCAACCGTGATGTCGGTTTCTCTGGTTTTGCGTGAGTGAGTGATCCGCCGGTGCGGCATACGCAAAATGTTGTAGATCTCATCCCAGTCGTTTGCCGTGGTCACCGATGTATCGCCGGTTGAGGCAAGCGGGAAATTCGGATTCTCGATATAGATCGCCTTTGCACCGAGGTTTTTCGCAAGTTGGACGTCAGTCGGGCGATCGCCAATGACATACGAACTTGCAAGGTCGTATTCGCCCGTCAGGTATTTTGTCAGCATCGCGGTTCCCGGTTTTCTCGTTGGGGCATTTTCGTGCGGCAACGTTCGGTCGACAAAGACGTCCGCAAATACGACTCCCTCATCCGCAAATGTCTGCAAAACAAAGTTTTGGGCGGGATGAAAAGCCGTTTCGGGAAACGATTCGGTGCCGAGCCCGTCCTGATTGGTGACCATTACGAGAACAAAGTCCGTTTCCCTCGCGATCTGAGCAAGCCGCGTTATGGAACCCGGCAGAAAGCGCAGCTTTTCGAGCAGGTCCACCTGAAAATCGTGAGGCTCCCGGATCAATGTGCCGTCGCGGTCGATAAATAGTACTTGTTTCATATTCACTGGTATGTCGCTGTCCTTACCGCACCGACGGTTCGAATCGCTCCAGCGACTCGATCAATCGGCGATTCTCATCCGGTGTGCCGACCGTGATCCGCAGGCATCCGAAGCACAACTCGACGCTGGTGCGGTTGCGAACAACTATCTTCTCGCCGATCAAATAGCGGTATACAGCATCGGCATCGGCTACCCGCACCAAAATGAAATTGGCGTCCGAACGGAATATCCGTTTGACGAAATCAAATCGCCCCATTGCCTCCGTCAACGCCGTTCGCTCCTGCAATATCGTCTCGATCCAGCGGCGCACCCGGTCGCTCTCGGCGAGAGCCCCGATGACCGTCCGCTGCGCGATCTCACTTACATTGTACGGTGGTTTAACGCAATTCATTAGGTCAATGATCGCCGGAGAGGAAATCGCTAACCCGACGCGGATGCCCGCCATGCCCCACGCTTTTGAGAACGTCTGAAGAATGACGACATTCGGCATCGACCGGAGTTCGGCGGTGAGCGACTGCTCATCGGCAAAATCAATATACGCTTCGTCGACAACCACGATGCCGGCGAAATGGTCCGCAAGCTCGACGATCGACCGGCGGTTCATCAGGTTGCCCGTCGGGTTGTTTGGAGAGCAAACAAAAATGAGCTTTGTCCGCTCCGTGATCTCGTTCTCTATAGCCGGAATATCAAGTTGAAAACCATCGGTCAACAAAACCTCTCTGACCGAGATGTCATTGATATCCGCCGACACGCGGTACATCCCGTACGTCGGCGGACAGATGATGACCTCATCTCGGCCGGGTTCACAGAAAATACGGAACAGCAGGTCGATCGCCTCGTCGCTGCCGTTTCCGATAAAGATCTGCGATGGCAAGACCTGTTTCATCTCGGCGACGCGGGCCTTTAACGCCGTTTGAAGCGGGTCGGGATATCGGTTGTAGCCAACGCCCGCGGGCGACCCGAACGAGTTTTCGTTGGCATCCAGAAAAATTTCGGCCATTCCGGCAAACTCCGAGCGTGCCGATGAATATGGCTTAAGGCGGCGAATATTTTCGCGAATCAGCCGCTCGAGTTCAAATGTCATCTTGCCCTCCTGCCCACTCACGGCGCAATGCGACCGCGTTCCGATGCGCTCCCAAACCCTCGGCAGTGGCCATCGTCTCGATCACCGGGCCAAGGGCACTGATGCCACCGGCGGTGAGCTTTTGGAACGTTATCGTCTTCGTAAAACTCGCAACCGACACGCCGCTGTATGCACGGGCGGCTCCGCCGGTCGGCAGCGTGTGGTTGGTTCCCGAGGCGTAATCGCCGGCACTCTCGCAGGAGAAGTTACCAATAAAAACGGAACCCGCATTCACCACACTGTCGGCGACGCCCTCGGCATTGGCAGTGGCTATGATCAGATGTTCCGGAGCGTATTCGTTGAGAATGGCGACCCCTTCGTCGATGCTCCTAACTAGAATCGCGGTCGAGTTGTTAAGCGCGGCTGCGGCGATCGACTTGCGTGGGAGCAACTCGATCTGGCGATCCACCTCAGCGAGCGAATCGAAGATCACACTTTCGGAGGTTGAGACGAGCACGACCTGGCTATCCGGCCCGTGTTCCGCCTG
>JAYVUD010000025.1:0-6654 GCA_043788335.1 Chloracidobacterium sp.
CGGTCGACAGGCCCGGAGCATCGGCAGCGGTGTGTTTGCTGCATGCCGATTCGACACGTTGGACGACGTCGATCCGCACGCGGGCTTCGTCGCCGGTCCGGTTGGCATTGGCTATTTCAGAGACGATCAGAAATTTGGCCTTTTCGAGCAAGGTCTGCTCGCGAAACGAGAGCCGTTTTTCGTGGCTCAGAAAGGTGAGTTGCTTGAGAACGTCGGCAGTCGCAAAAATATCGCCCGACTGGAGCTTGTCCATAAACGTCCGCGAACGCGTTTTCCAATTATCGGAAACCGTCTCAAAATCCTCAGACAGCTTATCGATCAGACATTTGCACTGTTTTTGAGAGATCAACGGACGGATACCGACGCTCCCGGCGTTTGCCGTGGGCACAAAGATAGTCGAATGATCGCTTAAAACCCTCAGCAAATACACGTTTATCGAATGATCTCCGATCACACGTGTCTTGACCGACTCGACAAGGCAGACGCCTTGTCCGGGATATGCTACTTTCTGACCTATTCGAAGTTCCATATCCGCCTTCTCCATAAATCTCGGAGAACATGCGAGAAAAATGCCGACCTCAGCAAAGCCGTACCTGATAAAAATCGGCTATCAATGTAATGTGATTATAGCACGGTTTTCCGGCATTGGAAGCAGATTTTTATTAGTTTTTGCGATGGTCGCTATGCCGGCAGTTCGATACGAAACGTCGTACCAACGCTGAGGTCGGAACGGACGGTGACCTCGCCGCCGTGGAGCCGGGCGAGATGCTTGACGATGGCGAGCCCGAGGCCGGTTCCGCCGATCTCGCGCGAGCGGGCACGGTCGACGCGGTAAAATCGTTCGAACAGGCGATCGAGATGCTCGGGCAATATTCCCTCGCCCGTGTCTTCGACCGAGATCGCGATGCCGCTGTCCGTTTGTTCGGTACTGACGGTCACGCTGCCGCGGCGACGGTTAAATTTGATCGCGTTGTCGACCAGATTTATCAGCATCTGTTCGAGCCTGCCCGGATCGGCGTTTGGTTGAGCGGTGATTGGTACGTTATTTACGAGCTTGATCTCGCGGTCTTTTGCCATGGCCGAGAGATTGGCAAATACCTCGTCGGTTAGATCGCGGAGCCGGACTGCCCGTTTGGCGATCGAGACCTTGCCCGATTCGATCATCGAAAGTTCGAGAATGTCGGCGATCAGGCTGTTCATCCGCTCGGCATTGCGGCGGATGGTCGCCAGAAACCGGCGGTTGTTTTGCTGATCTTCGAATGCACCGTCCTCGAGTGTTTCGACAAATGCGAGTATCGAGGTCAGCGGGGTCCGCAGTTCGTGCGAGATGTTTGAGAGAAACTCCTGCCGGACCGATTCGAGACGTTCGATCTGAGTCTTGTCGTAAAAGAAACCGATGCCGTGATGCGCGCCGTCGAGTTCGAGCGGGGCCACGTGGACGTCGTACTTTCGCCGCTCCGCCCCGATGATCTCGAGCCTGATGTCCGATTCTTCGCCGGCCGAGATCGCCCTGCGAAACGCCTCGTGCAGGTCGAGATCGCGTATCAGCTCAGTCAAACGGCGGCTGCCGATCGTCAGTCCCGGACGCGAAAACGCATTCTCGGCCGCGGCGTTCCAGCTTGATATTCGCAGATCCGAGTCGACTATTAGTACGCACTCGCGGGTCGCGTCGAGTATTTTTTGCAGAAAATCGGGCGAGCGAACCGCTGCGAAAGCCGTGATTTGTATTTCTTTGACGGCATCTACATTCATTTGCATCCGACAAAACGATAACCTATGCCGACGACGGTTTCAACGCAGCCGCCGCACGACCCGAGCTTTTGCCTGAGCCGGCGAATGTGGACGTCGAGCGTCCGCGTATCGCCGAAATAGCTGTAGCCCCAGACGTTGTCGAGAAGTTGTTGGCGGGCGGCAACGCGGCCGGTGTTGCGTATGAGATGCTCGAGCAGGGCAAATTCTTTTCGCGTAAGTTTGACGTCCGCTCCCTCGCACGTGACGCGCATATCGCCAAAATCGACGCTCAGTTTCTCGTCCGAGTATTTCGGAGCAGCTTCTTTTTCGGCCCGCCGCAAAACTGCACGGACCCGGGCGATCATTTCCTTGATCGAAAACGGTTTGACGATATAGTCGTCGGCACCGATCTCGAGTCCCGCTATTTTATCGCCCTCAGCCGCCTTTGCCGTCAACATTATGATCGGCGTGCTCTCGGTCAGCGTTTCGCGGCGCAGACGGCGGCAGAGCTCCATTCCGCTCATCCCGGGCAACATCAGATCGAGCATTATCAGCGATGGCGTCTGTTTTTCATCCATCGCGAGCCGCAGCCCTTTCTCGCCCGACTCCGCGATCACCGGCCGAAACCCCTCGCGCTTGAGATTGTATTGCAGACTCTCAGCAATATCGGCGTCATCTTCGACGATCAGAATGGTTTGCATCTCGTTTGTAAAGTTTCTATTCGATTTTGGACAGAAACTCGATAATATTCCGACTTTCTTAAATGCGTATGAACGAAACGTTACGAAGATGTTAAATGTTACCGATCAGGGCGTGCGGCGCGACGAAATTTACTTTTTTGTTTGCCCCATTTCATCTTTTGGACGAATTACGCACGCTAGCGTGCCGCAATTGTCGCGGATGTCGGCCCACTGGACGATGTCGAGTTCAATGACCGAAAGTGTAGCGGTGGGCATCGGTTCGAGTTTGCCGGTCAGGTGCCAGGCAAAGCCCTCCATGCCGGGATTATGGCCGACGATCAACGCCCCGGCGGCCGTCTCAGGCAAACCCGCGGCAACCGCCAACAGACGCATCGTGCTTGCCTCGTAGATCCGGTCGTCAAACTTGATATCGCCGGCAAACCCGATCGCCTCGGCAACCAGGTCCGCCGTCTGCCGTGCCCGTTCGGCCGGCGAACTGACGATCGCATCCGGCACCAGCCCACGTTTCAGCATCAAAGCGCCCATAAACGGCGCCGCTCGCTCGCCCCGCGAATTGAGCGGACGATCGAGATCCGCGACCGTGCTGTCACCCCAACCCGATTTTGCATGCCGCAGCAGATAGAGAGTTTTCATTCGATTAAAATTCTACCGCTGTTTGTGCAAAATACTCAATCTTCCGAGATGACAAAGACCCGTTGACCAACCGAGGGTGTCAGCTCCCCAATTTGCAAGGGAAAGACCGGGGTCAGCAAAACATGGCGCTCACGCTTAATGCTTGGCTCACCCGTCGGGTCGGAGCGACACTTTTGTCGAATCGCCTTCTGTCCTCGGTACCCACGCTTTGACCTTCAGCCGACGACACGCCGCCGCCAAGATCCGCACCGCCGGCTACGACCCCGCTTCCAAAACCGCTACCGGCGTCATCAGCCAATATGGAAAATAGTGAGAATCGCAATAGCGCAGTTCTGATCCGAATCTTTCCAGCACTGCCGCCCGTCGCCGTCTGAATACTGTTCAAACTTCCGCTCGGTCACCGTGTTATGTATGCTCCCCGCCTTGCCTCGTGCACTGCCGTAAAATGCCTCGGCCCTGCCCGCCGCGTCATAGACCGTGTCCTGCCAGTTGTAATTGTCGGTCGTAAATCCCGAATGCGTCATCTGCCCCGCCGCATTAAAGGTCAGCGATTCTTTGGCGACCGGATTCTTTCGCCCGTTGGTGTACGTTGCGTAAAACTGAATCTGGTTGTTCCAGTGAACTCCCTCTCGCGATGTCATATTCGAAAAAGCATCAAGCCCGATCGACGATTCATACACATTCGATTTTCGCACGATTAGAATCGCAACATCGCACGCCTGCTCTGAAAATACACCTATGGAGTCGTCAAACTGGACCTAGACCGCCTCGGTTTTCATTATGAAAGGTGACGCATAAGCGTCATGTTCGGCTGACCCCATCTTCCTTCCTGTTCGTCCGACTTTGCGTTAAAATTCGGTGAAACGCCGATAACGCTGAAACATCATCTGGTTTACGGGGCGGGAAAGGTCTGAGCCTTGATCGGCAATTGCACCAGGTGCTGACCCGGATCTGTTTCCTGCCAAATTTTGCCGCTCATTGTCCCGCGACTACAGTCCATTGATATAGTATTGTGCATTACAACGGCATCGTACTAGCATCCAATGGTAATGAACTCGCTCAATGCTGCCTTGCTCGTCAACCTGATCGGTTTTACGGTCGGGATAGCTCTGTATGCGTTGATCGCCGGGATGGTGGTGCGGCACCGGCCAAAGTCGCGGTTTGAGAGTGTCGATCTGCTGCTGATAGCGACATCCATACTCGGTCTGCTTTGGAATATCGGAGCACTTTACACGTTTGTGCGGGTCGATTTTGTCGAGGGCGGCGTCTCGCCGTGGTTGACCGCAATTTCGTTTTCGGCACTCGGGTTTTTGCCGTCGGTGGTTGTGCACTCGGCACAGGCTGATGACGAGGGCACGCACCGGCTTACCTACGGTTCGTACATTCTGAGCGGTTCGGCCGCGTTGCTCCATTTTTATGGCGCGGCCGGCGGCGGAACCGTTCCGTCGGATATTGCGCTGGATGCCCAGACGATCGGGGCGGTCGCGCTCGCTGCCGGGTTGCTGCTCTTTAACCTCAAACAGACGCTTGAGAACAAGACGATCTGGGCGAGTGCTCTGCTGGTTTTCGCCGTTTCGGCACTGCATCTGAGCGGCGAACGCGAGGGCAAATCGTGGCTTATCGAACTCGTAGCCCATCAGGCATCGCTGCCGTTGGCGTTGACCATCCTTTATCAAAATTACCGTTTCGCATTTGCTGATCTCTTTCTCAAGCGGGCGATCTCGCTCATTCTGCTGGCGGTCACCGCATTCGGGCTTTACGATCTGGTGGCGGCACCGCTGCTCCGCTATCACGAGACGCACGACCGCGACGACGCATACGCGATCAGCCTGATCCTCACGCTGTGGGTCGCCACGGCGCTCATCTACCCGCTGTTGTATCGGCTAGCGATCTGGCTCGTCGACACCGTCCTGCTCCATCGTGCCGACTATGCGGCCCTGCAGATCGGCCTCGCACGCGATATCGAAAAGCTCGACTCGGCCGCTGAGGTTCTCGACACCCTTCGTTCCAGACTCGCGAGGGTTTTGACCGCCGAAACCTCAAACTGGACAGAGACGGCGGAAAAGGCGAGTCATCTAAATTTCGTTTCGGTCCGTTTTACGCCGAACGAAGCCCGGATCTTTATCCCGACTGCCGAATCGCCGTATTTCGAACTCAAGCTCGCCGATCTCTCGGGCGGCCGCCGTCTGCTCTCGGATGAGATCGCCACGCTCGAGGCCGTCGCCCTCGCCGCTGCCCGCCGGATCGACGCCCTACGGGTTGAGCACGAACGCTATGAGCAGCGTTTTCGCGAACAGGAATTTGCCAAGCTCGCCGCCGAGGCACAACTTACGGCTCTGCGGGCACAGATCAACCCGCATTTTTTGTTCAATTCGCTGACGACCATCGGCTATCTGATCGAGGCCGACCCGAAAAAGGCGTACGACACGCTGCTGCGTCTGACCGGCCTGCTCCGCAGCGTGCTTAGTTCGACCGGCGAATTTTGCACGCTCGGCGACGAGATCGAGCTGATCGAGAGCTATCTCGACATCGAGCGGGCACGGTTTGAGGAAAAATTGACGGTCGAGATCGACGTTGCGGACAGCTTGCGTAATATCAAGGTTCCGGCACTGATCCTGCAGCCGATCGTCGAAAATGCCGTCAAACACGGCGTTTCCGAAAATCGAAACGGCGGCACCGTGCGGATCTCGGCGGCGTTCGACAGCGCGAGTGGCAGTGCGATGCTGCGGCTCAGCGTGTGGGATTCGGGTGCGGGCCGCTCGATCCACAGGGCGGCGAAACCCGGCGGCGTCGGATTGCGTAATGTTGAGGAACGGCTGGCATCCTATTACGGTGATCGGGCGACGCTGAAATTTACCTCGGATCGCGCCAACGGCACGACGGTCGAGATCGTGGTTCCGCTAAAGAATGGAATTTTTGCCGCCGATCAACGCAGATGACGCAAATTCGTGTCCTTTTTTAGCAGATCTGTAATTTCCGCGTTGATCCGCGGCGAAAAATGATTGCGACTTTATGAGCAAACTTAGAATAATGATCGCCGACGATGAGCGTCCGGCCCGCGAATTTCTCAAGTCGCTACTCCGCACATTTGAGCAGGTCGAACTCGTCGGCGAGGCCGAAAACGGCACCGACGCCGTCGAGATGATCAAATCGGTCAAACCCGATCTCGCCATTCTCGACCTCAAGATGCCCGAGATGTCCGGCCTCGACGCCGTCCGTATGCTCAGCCGGTCCCAGATGCCGCTCGTCGCTTTTGTGACCGCCCACGACCAATTTGCCGTCCAAGCGTTTGAGGTCGGGGCCGTCGATTACCTTTTAAAACCGGTCGAGCGCGTCCGTCTCGGCGAGACGCTGGCCCGAGCGTCCGAGAGCCTCGAACACAGCGACTGGCGAGCCGTCGCCGCCGAAAAGATCAAAAATGCCGCCGCCGTCTACAGCGAGGCGGAAAACTCAGGCCCGCTCGAACGCATCCCGGTCCGGCAGCGTGACGAGATCGTTCTCGTGCCGGTCGCGGACGTCGTCTCGATCGTCGCCGACGGCGAGTTGCTTCACATCACGACCGCCGCCGGCAAAAGGCACGTCATTAATC
>JAYVUD010000026.1:0-23274 GCA_043788335.1 Chloracidobacterium sp.
TGAGCACAACGATCACCAAGGTCGAATACAAGCAAATATCAGGCGGGTTTCTGGTCCAGGATCAGGACGACCACGTGCTCAAGATCGCTGACCTGACCATCGTCACCGATCGCAAACCGACCGCCGGCGAGATCGCCGCGATGCAGCTCGCGTGGACAGTCTGCAAACACGTCAAATCGAACGCGATCGTCTTTGCCAATGAGCATCAGACACTCGGCGTCGGTGCCGGGCAGATGAACCGCGTCGATTCCGTCCGGATCGCGGCGATGCGTGCCGAGCGGTTCGAACTTTCGTTAAAAGGTTCCGTCGTCGCTTCGGACGCGTTTTTCCCGTTTCGCGACAACGTCGACGAGGCGGCCAAATTCGGCGTCGCCGCCATCATCCAGCCCGGCGGTTCGATCAAGGACGACGAGTCGATCGCCGCCGCCAACGAGCACGGCATCGCGATGGCATTTACGGGAATACGGCACTTCAAGCATTGACCGTTTTGAGTTCCAACTTCAGTTGGCTGCGAAATAGCGGGTGGCCAACTCAAGTTGGGACTCAAAACCACCGAACCCGAACTTTTTTCTTGACAACATCTTGGGGTAGTGTTAAAACTATACTCAATTAGGACGACTGTAGGAACGCTCAAGGGGTTTTTGGATGCAAAGACGCTTTGGGCTTTTGCGTTTTAGGACCTGCCAAAACAACAAAGGAGAAAAGTAGATATGACGAGACTAATGCTGTTCACAACGGTTTCGCTCGCGGCGCTTATTTTCAACGCGTGCGGTGCCCCGGCCGACAATAAACCGGCCGCCCTCACCAACGCCACCAACGCCAATACGGCCAAACCCACGGCGGCCGCTCCGACCAAGGAAGCCCTGCTCGCGATCGACAAACAGGCCAATGATGCGTACATGAAGGGCGACTTAAAGGCCTTCGAGGGTCTTTTGAGCGACAAGATGGTGATGTTCGATCACGGCCAACGAATGGATAAAGCGGCGATGATGAAAATGGCTAGCGGCGTCAAATGCGACGTCAAAGACGGTTGGACGCTGGATGATGCTCAAATGTCGATGATCGACGCCGATACGTACGTGTTGAGCTACAAGGGGACATTTGACGGAAGTTGTACGTTCGAAGGCAAGACCGATAAAATGCCGAGTCCCGTCCGCGCGGCGAGCGTTTATGTCCGCAGCGGCGACAAATGGCTGGCGGCTTTTCACGGTGAAAATCCGATCATAGACCCCAAGAATCCGCCCAAGGCCGAGCCCAAAAAGGAAGAGCCCAAGAAAGAGTCTGCCAAGAAAGACGAGCCGAAAAAGGATGACAAGGCCGCCGAAGCAAAACCGGCCGCCGGCGACGGCAACACCGACGCCCTGGTCAAGATCCACACCTCCGGTTGGGAAGCCTTTAAGGCCAAGGACGCAAAAGGCTTTGAGGCGATGTCGTCCGCAAACCTGTCGCTGGTCGACCCGGGCGGCAACTGGATGAGCGGCAAAGCGGCCGTTATCAAGCAGTGGACCGAGACGATGAAATGCGAGGGCATAACCAAAACGAGCGTCACCAACGGGATCGCCGCGGCACTCTCGCCAACGGTCGAGATACTTAACGTGACAGGCACGGCCGACGGCACCTGCGACGGGCAAAAGAACGGCCCACTCAATCAGACCGCGTTCTACGTGAAAGAGGGCGAAGCGTGGAAACTCGCATTTATGTTTGAAACGATCGCGATGTGATCGCGGCGTCGAACGCGTTCGGAGTTCATAGTTTTGAGTTCCAGCTTCAGCTGGCTTCTTCGTCCAGAAAGAGCCAGCTAAAGCTGGAACTCAAAACTTTTTAGGAGCCAGCTAAAGCTGGAACTCACAACTTACTTCGCAAAGCTATCGACGACCAGGTCGCTGCCGTCGGTCGAGACTGAGATCGTGCCGGCGGTTCCGGTGGTCAGGACGCGAACGCCGGCGGCCGTCCAGCGATCGACGACCTCCGCGTGCGGATGGCCAAAGGGCGATGTCCGGCCGACCGAAATAATGGCGTATTTTGGTTTGACGGCGTCAATAAACGGCTGTGTCGACGAAGTCCGGCTGCCGTGGTGCGGGACCTTGACCACATCGGCCGCGAGGCTTTCGCCGCCGGCCAGCAGGTCGCTCTCGGCCTGCCGCTCAATGTCGCCGGTCATCAAAAATGTGCGGTTCCGATACACGATCCGCAGGACGATCGAGTGGTTGTTGTCGTAGATCGAATTGGGGTCATCGACGCCGGGCGGATAGAGCACCTGGACCGTCACCTCGCCGAACCGCATCGTCTCGCCGCGGGCGACGATCTCCGACGGTATGCCGCGGCGGCGTAGAATGTCGGCGACCTCGGTATAGTCCGGATCGTCCATCGGCATCCGCCCAAACGCCGCCGAGCCTATCCGGAAATTCTTTGCCACGTCCCCCAGTCCTTGGATATGATCGGCGTCGGCGTGGGTCGCGAGGATGTGGTCGATCCGCGAATACCCGCGATACCACAAAAACTCAGACACGACCGCCTCGCCGATGCCGCGCGTATCGGGCACAAACGGCTCGCCCTCGGCCCCGGCCTTTTTGTAATTGATGCGCCCGCCGCCGTCGACGAGCAATGTCGTGCCGTCCGGAAACGTCACCAACGCCGAGTCGCCCTGGCCCACGTCCAGAAAGTCAAAATGCAGCCGCCCATCCGCCCGCGGAGCACTCAGCGGATGCAAGACGATGATCGAGATGAACACGAGCAGAGCCCCAGTCGCGACGAACATCACCGACCGCCCAAGCCACGCCGACCGGCCGGTCAGGTCGAATGGCCGCCATTTGTTTACCGCGATCGCGATTACAATGATCGGCAGAGCATAAATGAAATAGATCGCCCGACCGCCGCCCGAATATGCCGGCAAGCGGAAACTCGCGAGCCCATTGTCCGAAAACATCTCCGGAAGCAGGAGCATGAGCCTATCCGACAATTCGGCTATGGCAAAAAACGGCGATGCGAATAGGCCGCTGACAGCGGAGATGACGGCTCCCGCAACCGCGGCAAAGCTCTCGAGCGCGATAAAGATCCCGACCCAGATATTCAGAATGATCGACGAAACCGAGACGCGGTGAAAATAAACGACCGACAGCGGGAGCATCCATATTTGCACGATCATTGAAACCAGAGTGCCTTCGAATAGGAACCGGGCAGATCGCTGCATGCCGCCGACCAGCTTTGCCGAAAAGTAAGGGGACTTGATGATCCTCGCCGACCATATCTGCCGCTTTGATTCGATCGCCCAAGCCTCGGCGTTCCAATAGAGCGTTTCGCAAGACCGCTTAAGCCAGATCGGCACATTTGGCGGAAACGGTTCGACCGCGGTCGGCGTCCACGTGCCGATCCGTTTCAGCGTATCGACCAGCGGATATGCCATCACGACGATCGCCGCGACACTGACGAATGTCAGTTGGTATGACGGATCAAATAGATCAGACGGACGCCAGACGAGCAGAACGACCGCGCAGATGCCGAGCGAATTGAGCAGCGCCACTTGGCGGTATAAGACGTACGAAAACAAAACGACCGTAAACATGGTCGCCGCCCGCACGACCGGAACGTCGGCCCCGACCGCAAGAGTGTATGCCCATAGAAATGCGGTCGTAATGACAAAATGCATCCATCGGTTCGGCGTCAATTGCCTAAGAAACAGCAGCAGTAGTCCGCCGATGAACGTGATGTGCAGCCCCGAAATGACCAGGATGTGAAACGTCCCGCCGTCCCGAAACAGGTCGGCGGTGTCCTTATCCAAAAAGTACTTGTCCCCGAGCAAACTCGCGATCATAACACCCGCTGTCCGCGGACTGAGATTGGCACGGAACGCATCGATCAGCCTCGCCCGTTGGTCGTACACCCAGGCGAGCGGCAAAAAGACGCTCTCGTCGGCGAGCTTCTCGATCATCAACGTGCTTTTGACAGAGCCCGTGGCGTCGATCCGCTGGCGATCCAGGATCTCTTTTTTAGGAATAACGCCGGGGTTGAGATAGGCGTCATCGCGGTCGAGTTTGCAGGCGACGCGAAGTCGCGAGCCGTATTTGAGTCCGGCGATATCAGAATCTGCCGCGTCGGCCGAACGGCTTTCTGTTATGAATAGTCGAACATTGCCCGAGACCGCAATATCTTTTCCCCGATAAATTAGGTTTTCCGCCCGAAGAGTCAAAAACGCCCCGTCGACCGAGGGTTCGGGTCGGCCGGAAAGCACGCCCTCGACCTCGACCGGGTCGCCCGAGTGGATCGTACCGCTATCGTAGAGTGTTCTGATGCGATCTGCCGACACCGATCGGTTCTCGATGGCCGCGGACGCTAATCCGGCGACGGCGAACGAGGCAAGGATAAGATAAACGGCAACATCGTGTTTTTGAAAGAGAAAAGCCGCGAGCCCAAATCCAATAATTACAGCAAGCGACGACAAAAGGTCGACGTTGACCGCCCTCGCCAGCAGTATCCCGACCGCGAACGCAATGCCGAGCCAGAGCATCGGTTGGCGGTTGAAATCGGGGCGTGTGCGCGTCTCGGGCATCGTTCGGTGCCTATTCTGTTCTTATATATTGTTTGATCTCGGCAAATCGTGTTTCGCTAATGCCGCGGATCTGCATCAGATGCTCGGGCCGTCGAAACGGGCCGTTGGCCTCGCGAAATTTAACGATCGCCTCGGCCGTGCTGCGGCCAATGTGCGGCAGGCGTTCGAGTTCGGCGGCTGAGGCGGTGTTGATGTTGACGGCACCGGCAGATGCGGCCGCATTGTTCGGCGGCGCGTACCCGACCCGCGACGAGCACGCCGGAACCATCGTCAAAGCCATCATTAAGATCGCCAAATTAACAAACAAAACCATCTTCTTTCTCGGCGGCACACCGGAAACTAGCCCGATACTTTGCGTCGGGCGATCGGCACGGCAACCCCGATCGTCGTACGGGGGCGATGCATTATTTCCACAGATATTGTTCGTCATATTCGACGCCTGCCGAATCCAGCATTTCAACGTATTCGTGCTGAACCGTTTTCACGCGATGGTGTTCCATCTGGTTAGCGATATAATTCCGGACGTTCTCGATTTGCAACGGACTGACGGTAAATGCCCCGTACCCACCCTGCCAGCCGAACATTTGATCACACATTTCGTTGTGCACCCATTTTGATGACGCGACTTTAATATCTTTTACGATGTCCGCAATGCAGTGAACGGCACGGAATCCGACCAGCAGATGCACGTGATCGTGCGTTCCGCCGATAGCCACAGGAATGCAGCCCGCAATTTTAAGGCACCCGCCGAGAAAAGCGTGAAGACCATTCCGCCATTCTTCGCGGATGGACGGTCGATTTCCCTTTGTGTGGAACACCAAATGGACGAATAGGCTGAGATGGGTTTGGGCCATATATCAATCGGTTACAACGTTTCGTGTGCCGCAGGCACGATGTATATTAGCCCGATGCGACGCGTCGGGTGAGGAGCCAAAATTCGTATTCGCCCCAAGAGGGGCGACGGATCAATTCCGATGTCGAGCGTCACACCTGCGGCGTGAGGTGTTTTTTCATGCATCATACCCGACGCTGACGCTATACCCGACGCTGACGCATCGGGTTAATTTACGACGCCTCTGCGAGGCGGGAGCCGGAGCGGCGTTTTGTTCCCGACGCCCGGGCGTCGGGCTAATATACGACGCCTCTGCGAGGCGAATCATTTTCCCGACGTTGACGCATCGGGCTAATTTGCGTTGCCTCTGCGAGGCAGGGTCGGATCGCCGTTTTGTTCCGGACGCTGACGCATTGGGCTAATATCCGTTGTGACTTCGGCACAATTTATCCCTCATCGCCGAGAGCTCCTTCGCCGATGTCCTGAATGTCCTCGTAGGCTTTGGCGAGGACGGGGCGGGCACGGGTCGAGCCGTCCATCTCGCCGATATAGCCCTCGCGGACCATCGCGTCGAGGATGGCGGCGGCACGGCCGTAACCGATCCGCAGGTGCCGCTGGAGCAGGCTGGTCGAACCACGCTTTGCCTGAACCACACAGCGGAGAGCGTCATTAAAGAGCGGATCCTTGCGGCCCGGCAGATCACCGCTGTCGTCGAGTTCCTCTTCGGTCTTGGTGATGGTCGTGTCGTAGTCGGGTTTGCCCTGAGCTTTGACAAAGTCGACCACCTTGCCGATCTCGGCTTCGTTAACAAAAGCTCCGTGCACCCGAGTCACTTGCGAATTGCCCGGCGGTAAAAATAGCATATCGCCATTGCCAAGCAGGGCCTCGGCACCATTGCCGTCGATGATCGTCCGGCTGTCAACCTTGCTCGACACCCGGAAGCTTATACGCGACGGGAAATTTGCCTTGATCAGCCCGGTAATGACGTCGACCGAGGGCCGCTGCGTCGCCAGCACGAGATGGATGCCGACCGCACGGGCCATCTGGGCGAGACGCGTGATCGACTCTTCGACCTCCTTGCCCGAGACCATCATCAGGTCGGCAAGTTCGTCAATGATGATGACGATGTACGGCAGGATGCGGTGCGGTTGGCCCGCGTCGTCCCACTTTTCTTCCAAGTTGAGCTGTTTTGCCTTTTCGTTATAGCCGGCGATGTTGCGGACGCCGTAACCGGCGAGATCCTTGTACCGGCGTTCCATCTCGGTCACCGCCCAGCGGAGCGAGACGGCGGCACGCTTGGGGTCGGTGATGATCGGCGTCGCCAGATGCGGGATGTCAGCGTAGAGGCCGAGCTCGAGCCGCTTGGGGTCGACCATTATGAACTTGACCTCGTCGGGACGCGCCTTATAGAGGATCGACATCACGAGCGTATTGACACCGACCGATTTGCCCGCTCCGGTCGCACCGGCGATGAGCAAATGCGGCATTTTTGCAAGATCGGCGACGTACTTGGCACCGTCGATGGTCTTGCCCAGCCCAAGCGTGAGCATTGACTTCGACTCGGTAAACTTGGCCGACTCGATCACCTCGCGCAGGTAGATCGTCTCGCGTTTCTGATTTGGCACCTCGATGCCGACGTACGCTTTGCCGGGTATGCGGTCGATGCGGATCGACTCGGCCTTGAGCGCGAGGCAGAGATCATCGACGAGGCCCGTGACGCGCGAATATTTGACGCCGGCGTCAGGTTTGAATTCGAAGGTCGTCACGACCGGGCCCGGCGAAATATGCACGACCTTGCCCGGCACGTTAAACTCGGCCGTCTTACGCGCAAGCAGAGTCGCGATCTCGCGCAGTTCCGACTCTTTGTGCGTGAACGCCTTGGGTGCCTCGGAGAGCAAAGCGGGGTCCGGCAGTTTGTAATTGTCGTAGCTTTGAGCGGCCGCGGGCTTGGCAAGTTCGACCGGAACTACGTCATCCTCGATCGTGGGTTCGTCGTTTAATTTTGTCGTCTTTCGCCGCGGCTTGATCGGAATCTCGTCGATCTCCGGGTCGATGACCTTGCGGGTCTCGTAGAGGTCGTCGCGATTATCGATGGTCGGGATCGACTCCGCCGGATCCTCGTCGAAGTTGGGCCGGATCTGGCCCATTATCGCAGCGGCGGCATCGGCGGCAGCCTGCATCTCGCCAACCGAAATGGTCGGCGGAATGGGGTCGTCGTTTGACTCCCGCTGTTTGCGGCGCTTTTCAGCCCGTGCCTGGGCGGCCGAGACTTCGTCGCCGCGTGACACACGGCGAAGGTTCCACCATTCCGTGATGCGATTGCGAATATTGCCGAGAGCGAAGTCAAAGTGACTGAGAAATCCGCCGAGGGTGAAATTGGTGATTAGCAGGATCGAACTGATAAATATCGCAAACAGCAAAATGCCCGTACCGACCGAACCGATAAAATGCGTCGCTCCCTGGGCGGCGACTTCGCCGACGATGGCCCCGTATCCGCCAAAAAGCGTGGTCAGCCCCGACAGAGACGCCGCAAAGAAAAGGTAGCCCGCGACCCGTGACGGCCGCGGAACGAGCGTGTCCGACTGAAAAACACGCCACGCGATCAGAGCGATCAGCAGCGGGATCAGGTAAGCCGTCCAGCCGACGCTGTTGAAAAGCACCGCGGAGATGGTCGCTCCAACCACGCCGATCCGGTTCTGCACCGGCCCCGCACTCGAACTCGTCGGCAGCCACGAACGATCATCCGGGCTGCTCGTGATCAGACACAGAAATACAAGCACCGCAACCGCCGCCAAAATGATCGCGATAACATCGTTCCAATGCGAATGCTGAGATGCCTTGCTGCCACGCTTTTTGAGCAAAGTGGTGCCGTCGGCGAGACAAAAGTTAATGTCATCGTCGTACGTCTTGTCACATGTCGGGCAGGTTTTCATTGTGTGTCGCTAAGTGTCAGTAGCCCGCACGTAAGTAAGGGCCACATTTATATGATTCTACCTAATCAAACAACGGAAGGTCCCCACCCTGTCCATGTAAAACGTAATCGACAGCCAGTTCGACGTGTCTTTCGGTCCATAGATATCGCGTGCTGCCGTGGCGTGACCAAGGTTTCTCATTTTGATCGATCAGATTCGCCGCACGCAATGCCTTGGTCGAATAGGCCTTGAAACTGTCCATCATTCGCTCGACCTTTCCGCAATTGTTCACTACCACATGGGCATGGTTGGATCGTACATTCAACGCATATAAAGCGTATCCACGTACCGCACATACCTGTCGAATCGCGTCTTGAACTACCTTACGCTCGGAAGCTCCGAGCGTAAATGAGGAGCCGACGATCTGACGTTTGTCCATATAAACCAGTGTTTCGCTGGCCTTGATCTTTGGCTCGCCGAATACATTTGATTGTCTCCGACCGACCGAGCCTCTGTCATCGCCGTGAAGCCACGTTCCATAACATCGGAAGGTGATCAAATAAGCCAGGGCGACAGATCGATCTTGAAACTCTATGTAGTCACGATGCATACGTACCCGAATTTCCAATGGTGAGTCTGTGTCGCGTTGCCCTTACTTACGTGCGGGCTACTGACTCGTGCGGGCTACTGACTCGTGCGGGCTACGGACATGCCCTTCTTAAACATCAAAAACTCTTTAATAAATTCATCGATGTCACCATCGAGGACTGTGTCGACGTCCGATCGTTCAAACTTTGTCCGCGTGTCTTTGACCAGTCTGTACGGGTGCAGGACGTAATTTCGGATCTGCGAGCCGAATGAGATGTCCTGTTTGGTCGCCTCGAGCTCGGCGGCACCCTCGCGGCGTTTTTCGAGTTCGAGTTCGTACAGTTTTGACCGAAGGACCTGCATCGCGACGGCGCGATTTTGAATCTGCGAACGCTGATTCTGACACGTTACCACAATTCCGCTCGGCATATGCGTAATTCTTACGGCCGAGTCGGTGACGTTGACGTGCTGACCGCCGGCACCGGACGATCTATAGGTATCGATGCGGAGGTCTTTGTCCTCAATGTTAACCTCGATCGTTTCGTCGATCTCGGGGCTGACAAAGAGCGATGCGAACGACGTCTCACGGCTGCCGCCCGAATTAAACGGCGAGATCCGCACTAGCCGATGCACGCCGGCCTCGGCCGATAGCAGGCCGTAGGCGTAGTCGCCCTCGACACGAAATGTGGCTGATTTGATGCCCGCCTCGCTGCCCGATTGTTCGTCGAGTATCTCTGCCTTAAAGCCTTTCTTTTCGCACCAACGTAGGTACATCCTGAGCAGCATCTGGGCAAAATCCTGCGCGTCGGTGCCGCCCGCCCCGGCCTGGATCGAGCAAATCGCGTTGTTTGCGTCAGTCTCGCCCGAGAGCAGGCTCTCGGTCTGAGCGAGATCGACGTCCGCTTCGAGTCGGTTGATCAGTTTGACCAATTCGATCGCCGAATCGGGATCGGTCACGGCAAAGTCGAGCAGGATCTCGGCGTCGGCCACACCCGACTCAAAAGCCGCCTGTTTCGCCAGAGCCTTTTCGAGCAGACTCCGCCGCTGAACGACCCGCTGGGCCGCCGCCTGATCATCCCAAAAACCGGGTTCGGACAGCAATTTCTCCGATTCGTCTAACTCGCGTCGTTTTGCAGGTGCGTCAAAGAAACCTCCCAAGTTGGGTAACTTTCTCTCTGATCGCGTCGAATTTTGTTTGAAGGTCGTTGAGTTCCATTGATTGATATTTTACCGCAGAGACGCCAAGATGCAGAGATGCGTTATCGTTTTGTTGCAAAAGCCCGCGCGTCAGCAAGGGCGTAAGCGACACGTGCGCCGAAGTCAACCCTCCGGCAGTTCTGTCACAATCTCAAAGGGCAGATCGCCCTGCGAACATAGCACATAGTCTATCGCGGCACCAACATGTGCCGGTTTCCATAGGTACCTTGTACTTGCTCCTCGGGACCACACTCGTTGGTCGAGGCCGACCAACCCTTCAGAACGTAATCGACGAGTGGCATAAGCTTTCAGGGCATTGACGATCTTTTCCGGTTTGACCATCGCAGATGCAACGACGTGAGCATGGTTCGTTCTGACGTTTACAGCACTAAGTTTATAACCACGATAACTGCACGTTTCTTTGATCGACGCTTCCACAATTCTTCTCTGGTGTGGATCGAGTTCGAACGATGGCTGACGCTGTTTGGCCGACATAAATTCAACCAAAGGAACACTTGGTTCGATCGAGATCGTACCAAACCGCCGATCTCTCGCCCTTTGCACGGATCCCCGCTCATCGCCGTGCATCCACGTTCCATAAGTTCGCCAAGTCAAGAGGTATGCAATGGGAAACTCCTGTTCTTCGTACCGCTCGTAGCCGTAGTCATCTAAATTACTTCCGTATTTGGTTGACATACAAGAATATTCGCAAAGGTCGGCCTTGCTCGAGATTCGATTACGCCCTTGCTTACGCGCGGGCTTTTGCAACTTTTCGTCTAAGCGACATGAATGATAACCCCAGCGTCACCGCTGTGCACAGCCACGCGAACCAGTCGCCGAATCGGACGTAGAAAGTTTGCGAGCCGTCGGATCTTGAGACGCTCCAGGTGCGGGTGGCTTCGGCGTATGTCGGGGCCGGATCGAGGACCTGGCCGCGTTCGTTTATGTAGGCGGTGACGCCGACATTTGTCACCCGCAGCACGGGGCGGTTTGTCTCGACAGCACGGAAAACGGCGTTTGCCAGATGCTGCCGCAGTACCGGCGTCGGGCCGAGGTAGCCGTCGTTGGTCATTTCAATTATGACGTCGGCACCGTCGCGGACGTATCGCCGCGAGAGCGCTCCAAAATGCGATTCGAAGCAGATCATCACACCTGCTTTAGCGTCGCCGACCGGCATCAGATCGTACTTACGGCCATACGAAAAATTACCGACAAACCCGGGCAAAATTCCCTCTAGAAACGGCGGCACGGCCTCGCCAAACGGCAGTAGGAAGATTTTATCATACTCGGCGACCTCGCTGCCCTGAGGCCCGACCATGACCGCCGCGTTGAAATACTTGCCGTTCGTCGCGTCAGGCTCAGCCGAATTGAACAGCACGCTAACATTATTTCGCCGGGCAAAATCGTTAATGAACTGCTGAAACTCGCGGTCGTCGTTGTACATAAAGTTCATCGGCGATTCAGGTAAAATCAGAAGTTTCGGTCTTTTGGAATATTGTTCACGATAAAAGTCTTCGTAAAATTTTCTATCCTCGTCGATCTTAAGTTTGTCGGTATATTGGAGTTGCTGGTTCACAGCGTCGGTAAAATCCGGCTGTGACGCTTGTTCTGCTAGTTGGATCTGTCTTTCGCGAAGCACACCCCAACTAGAATAGTCCAAACCTGCCATTGGCACATTAGGCTGCACGGCCACAACATACGCCGTATTGTTCGGGCGTATCACACCGTTGTTTTGAACTGACCTCGAGTCTGCCGATGCTTGCAGGCACCATAGTAATATCATGAACGCGGGGAATGCGACGATTTGAAAACGCACCCGTCGCCAAACCCTGGGTCTCCTCACGAATCTTCTAAAATTTCGATCAGCCAAGAGCATGATTCCACCGAGTAGCGGAGTTGCGGCGGTAATAAAGCCGTACAAGGTAAAACGATCATTAAGACGGATTCGAGTCTTTCTTTGTTTTAGGAGACAAGAATACGCCACGAAGCTGTTAATGAACGTAACCCAAAAACCCACCAGGTACACACCGCCAATCGACGCCGCGCCCATTCCGAAACCAAAGGCCTGCGCGTAACCGATTGCGTTCCAGTTATTCCCGGTCAGCCAATATCGGAGAAATTCGGTAAATACCCAGACGAAGGGTGCCATTAGAAATGAGAAGTAGCCAAAACGCCGCAGCAGTAGCGCCATTATTCCCGCGAATGTTGCCGGAAATACGCCGACAACAAGTGCGACGAACACCATCCCCGAATATGCGAGCCAAGGCGGAAATCCGGCGTAGGTGATCGGGGCGAACGTCAGCCACCAGCAGGTGCCGAAAAAGAACGCGGTGCCGAATATCCAACCGGTGATGAATGAGCGAGCGGTCGATGCCTTTTCACGTTCGACGGCGAGCATCAGCGGGACGAGGGCGATCCACGCCATCCACCACCATTCGAGATCGGGGAATGCGAGCACGAGCATCACCGCCGCGAGCACGGCGAGTGCGGCGTTTTTCCAACTAGGCAAAATTTGCGTGAGCCGTGGGCGTTTCATTGTGTCAATATTAACAGAAAACGGCCCGGACGGGATCAATGCGGGCGATTCGAACGCGCTCGATTTTGCCGCGTAAACGATTTAGTGGATTTTTTCGCGGGCTTCCGGTGCAGATGGTCAGAATGAATCAAAAACGTTCAACTCCGACGACGAAAAGTGACAAAAATACATAAATTGTCACGGGCGCGCTGACAAATTTCGTCAGTCACGGTTCGGGCGGACAAAATTCGATCAGATTGAATCAATTTGCCGGAAACAATAGAAAAGCATTGAATCAGATTGAACGAATACGCCGTAATCGGTCAAAACCCAATAAATACAGATATTTACGCTCAAACGTAGGAAAGTCCGGCTTTGGGGGCCGGACTTTTGATAGGTTGGACAACTGAAGGAACGCTCGGAAGGTGTTCAAGCACAGTGGCAAACCATGCTCGGTGTAGTGATGGCGGCGGGGTCTTAATCGTTTGATCAAGCTAGCCACTGTTCCCTATAGCACGTGGCGTGCCACAGTTTCGGCCCACGGTCGAAAGTCCCACGGCCCAAGTCGCGACAACGACGAAAAAGCCCGTTTTTATTGGACTTTTCCGGCAGAACTTTTTATGGAATTACAAGCGGCTTAGGACTTGGGGCCTGGGACTTGTGTCCTGGGACTTACAATTTGCGTTATTTCGAACAACGTTCTGACAATCTTTGTAGTGCAATGACGTCCTGATTCTCCGCATCGATCTCAGCGGCCGAGGCAGCGTAGTTTTTCGCCTGCATGCAATCGCCCTTTTCGACGTAGATCTTTCCTAGAGAAACGTGAGCGTCGACGAGACGGTTGTCCCAAAAAACAGAGGTCTTAAACGAACTGATCGCCTGTTCGAGATCGCCGCGGCGCAGATGTATCTTGCCGAGCAGCAGATAGCTCTCGGCACTCATAGGTTCGCTCGCGAGCACCCGGCGAAGCGTCGCCATTGCCTCGTCGTCCTGACCTGCCTTAATCTGGCTTCTTGCCTGAGCCAATAAATCCCCAGCATTTTCCCTCGTCTGCAATCGTGAAAACGCTTGTTTGCGGCTTAGAATCGAGGTGAGGAAATCCTTACGTGACGGAAATATCACTCGCATAGGGATACTATCCAACGACTTATTTGTCCGCCATTCAGTTTCGAGCTTGGCGTACCGATTTTTTTCGATCAACAAGCTTTGGGCTTTTGTGTTCATTTCAGCGGCCAGTGGATCATTAAGCTCAGATAACGCTTTAGCAAGCATAAAATAAGATTCGCCATCTTTGGGATTTGCATAAATCGCACCTCGGAGTTGTTTGACTGCTCCCGCGAAATCACCCGTCACGAAAAGCGCAACAGAATAATTAAACCGCACATTCGCATCTTCAGGCGACGACTCGGCAGCCTTCATCAACCAATCGGTGCCTTCCTTAAACAAAGCGGCCGCTTTTGGTACATTGTTCCTTTCGGCTCGAGCCGTTTGAACCGAAATGGCCCCAAGAGCATTGTTTACTGCAACTAATCTTAGATCTTCAGCCAACGGTCTCAAAGTTCCAAGGGCTACTTCGAACTTACCTTGTTGCAGCTTTATAAGTCCGTCATAAAACGCAGCTTCTGCGTACTCGTCTTCAAAGCAACGTGTAGGGCCGTTGATTTTTGCTGCAAAATCTTTACATTTTTGCTGTTCGTTGATTATGCGCTCAAAAGCACTGGCGGAATCATCAAGCTTCCGTTGTGAGAGATAAAGGTGTCCAAGTTCAAGCAGGGCATCTGAAAAAACGTCGCCAGCCTTTGACTCACCACCCTTTGCCTCGGCGGTTTTTGCCTCGGCGTAAATTCTTATGGCGTTTCTCAGGTAGTTTTCCTTAGCTATCGCATTAGTTTGTGGAACCAAAAGAGCCTTAATAAATGCTTCATTTGCTTTTGGTGGAACCGTAGATTCGGCCTCCTCAACCATACTGGCTGTCGACCAAGGAGTAACCTGCGGGGTTTTATAAAGAACCTTATCGATCCGATCTAAAACCTCCCATGCCAATTTTCCTTGGATTTTTTGAAGATTTCCGACCGCATCACTCAATTCGAAACCCAATCGACGCCCTTGAGGAAGATCTTCACTAACAATACCGCCATCCACCTTAAAGATCGACGACTTAACATTTAATAGCGAGGCCTTCCCGTCAGTGTCTGGCACGATTTCATAACTGCCTATAACTAGCAATGTTGCCTTCGCCCTAATTGCTATTTTTAAAGAGGTGGCAAGAGTGGGTCTTGAATCGATTGGAATATTGAGATCTTTCTGTACATTCTTACGCTCCGAGTTGGCCCGAATATCCAGACCGCGTTTCGTAAGGAGTCGTGAGAGGTTCTCCGCGAAACTCTCGCCAATCCAGTTAGATTCAATATCCGACGAGTTGTTGTTTACAAATGGGAGTACAATTAGCGCATCCGCCGCCGTCTGGGCGGCGGCGTGTATCCACGCACCGAAAACTATGACAAACAGGATCGCAGCTCTTTTTAGCATTTAGCCCTCAAAAACAACAAATTCGCTCCGATGCGAAGCGAATTGGCCCGAATTAGGTCTGATGCAAAATACTGTAAAAAAGATGGTAACCGGTACGGGATTTGAACCCGTGTTGCCGCCGTGAAAGGGCGGTGTCCTAACCCCTAGACGAACCGGTCAGAAAACACAAAAGGTAAAATAGCTAAACTCGCGTCCACCTTTCAAACATCGCTTCGCCTGACAAAAGACGAACGCTAAGAATATCGTACGCCGAAAATTGTGTCAAACGGGGACGGCGAGTGTCTGAGGTTGGCCTTCGACTTTGCGGGCTTTGCGGCTTTGCATGAGATTCCCAATACTTCTCCACAAGCGAGAGGAATGTTTCACGCAAAGTCGCCAAGTTCGCAAAGAAAGCCACAAAGGAAGAAGCATCATTTGTCGGGTCCCGCCATCCCCACTTTGCGGGCTTTGCGGCTTTGCGTGAGATCCCGGGGAATTCACTAAAAGCGAGAGGATATTTTTACGCAAAGTCGCCAGGTTCGCAAAGCAAGAGACCAAGGAAAAAGCCTCATTCTACAAATTCCACCTTCCTCACTTTGCGAGCTCTGCGGCTTGGCGTGAGATCTCGGGAACTTCATTACAAGCGAGAGGAGGTTTTCACGCAAAGTCGCCAAGTTCGCAAAGAAAGTCACAAATGAAAGCAAACGACGGCAATGCTTGTATCCGTACGCGGCTTTATATTATTGTAAGACCACGATGAAAAGAGTATTCCTGATCGACTCGATGTCGCATATTTTTCGTGCATTTTTCGCCCCGATGGGGATGCGGCAGGAGCCGATGCACAATAGCAAGGGGCAGGTCACGCAGGCCGTTTTTGTGTTTACGAACATGCTCCGCAAGCTGATCAAGGACGAAAAGCCCGACTACGTTGCGGCCGTTTTCGACACGGCGGCACCGACGTTTCGGCATGATTCGTATGAGGCGTACAAGGCAAACCGTGAGGCGATGCCCGACGATCTGGCGTCGCAACTGCCCTACATCGTGCGGGTCTGCGAGGCGTTCAACATACCGATCGTCAAAATGGACGGATTTGAGGCAGATGATGTCATCGGCACGCTCGCCAACGAATGCGAGGCCCGCGGAATGCAGGCCGTCATCGTCTCGAACGACAAGGATCTCTGCCAACTCGTCCGCGATCCGTACATCATCGCGATGCGGCAAAATTCGCAAAATATCAAACGAAAGGTGCCCGTGCCCGCAACCGAATGGTGCGACGAGGCGTGGGTCAAGAACAAATTTGGCGTGCCGCCCGACCGGATCATCGACCTGCTCGGGCTGATGGGCGACGCGGTCGACAACATTCCCGGTGCCCCCGGCATCGGCGAAAAAGGTGCACTCAAACTCGTCACCGAGTGGGGTTCGGCCCTCGGTGCGATGGAGAACGCTGAAAAGATCACGCACAAGACCTACCGCGAGAGCCTGCTCAATAATCAGGACATCATCCGGCAGTCGCTCGAGCTAGCGACCGTTCACACGGCGGTTCCGATCAGCCTCGATATCGAGGCGTTAAAGGTGCAGGAACCCGACCGGCAAAAGGCGTACGAGCTGTTTCGCGAGTTGGAATTTAAGACGCTGACCAACGAATTCGCAGGTGCGGCGGCGGCCACCGTGCCGGTGCAGGAATTTACCGGTGGCTTGTTCGACGCACCGGCATCGAACGGTGCGGCCGAGGCCGTCGAGACAAAATACACGGTCGTCAAGACGGCGGCCGCACTCGACGAAATGATCGGCCGCCTGATCGAGACGCCGCAGTGGAGCTTTCACGTAAACGACGCCGGAGCCAATGAAAAGGCGAGCTGCTACGAAAAACCGCCTCCGCACGGCGTCGGTTTCGGACTCGGGAATGGTGAAGCGTTTTACGTCGATCTCGACGGGTTCGCGGGCGGGCGGATCGAGGCGATACGGCAGCTAAATTACATCCTGACGAGCGAAAATTACGCCAAATCGGTCTACGACGAGAAACGTAATCTCGGTGCGATGATGGGCCTCGGCATTCGACCCGCCGGCGTCAAGGATGACGTGCTGATCGCCGCATATTTGCTCGAATCGACGCGTTCGAGCTATCCGATCCCCTTTCTCGCACAGATCTACGCCGACGTCGACGCGGCCCACACAGTTCCGGGCGGATGGGACGAGGCCGCGTTTCGCACGGCGGAGAACGCCGATCTCGTCGCCCGCCTTGTGCCCGTAATGCGTGAAAAGCTGCGGGCGAGCGAACTCGAAACCGTTTACACGGACATCGAACTCCCGCTCATCCCGATACTCGTCGACATCGAAACCGTCGGTATGAAGGTCGACGGCGAGAGCCTCCGGGTGTTTTCGGAGTTTATCGGCAAGGAACTCGACACGCTGCGTGACAAGATCTACGGCATCGCCGGGCGTGAATTTAACATCGGCTCGCCCAAGCAGGTCGGCGAGATATTTGGCGAGCTGAACATCGAGACCGGCAAAAAGACCGCGACCGGGCAGATCTCGACCGGCCACGACGTGCTTGTCGAACTCGCTGAGACGTACGAGATCGCGCAGCACATCATCGATTACCGCGAGCTCGACAAGCTCCGGGCGACCTACGCCGACGCTCTGCCGCGGATGATCGCTTCGGACGGACGCATCCACGGCTGTCTGAATCAGGCCGTCGCGGCAACCGGACGGCTGAGTTCGACCGAGCCCAATCTGCAAAACATCCCCGTTCGCACCGAACTCGGCCAGCGCATTCGCAAAGCGTTCATTCCCGAGCCCGGCAACAAGCTCATCTCGGCCGATTATTCGCAACTCGAACTCCGCATTCTCGCCCACATCACGCAGGACCCGCGAATGCTCGAGGCATATAAAAATAACGAGGACATCCATTCACAGACCGCGAGATTAGTGTTTGGGGCGACCACCGAAAAAGAGATGAAAGAAAAGCGGCGTTTGGCGAAGATCGTCAATTTCGGCATCGCCTACGCGGTCGAGGCTTTTGGCCTGTCGCAGCGTGTCGGCATCAGCCGCTCGGAGGCGAAACAGGTCATCGCCGATTATTTTGCGACGTACAAGGGCATCCGCGAATATATGGACCGAACCCCCGTCGAGGCACGCGAAAAGGGTTACATCGCCTCGCTATTTGGCCGCCGTCGATATTTCGCGTCGATCAACGACCGCAACTTCGCCGTCCGCTCGCGTGCCGAACGCGAGGCCATCAACATGCCCATCCAGGGCACCGCCAGCGACATCGTCAAGATCGCGATGATCCGCGTCGCCGCGGCTCTGAAGCGTGAAAAGCTCGAGACCCGTATGATAATGCAGGTCCACGACGAATTGCTGTTCGAGTGCTCCGCATCGGAGGTCGACGCCGCCAAGGTCCTAATCAAACGCGAAATGGAATCCGCCGCCACCCTCGACGTCCCGCTCGTAGTCGAGATCGGCGTCGGCGACAATTGGATGAACGCGAAGTAGGAGATCTCCCGCGAAACACACGAAAGACACGAAATATCTCTTAACATAGTGTTTTTCGTGTGTTTCGTGGGCACAATTCGTATGGAAACTAAACGCACGACACTTAAACGCCTGCCAAAACGTGGCAGCTTTGACCGCGATGTTGTCAACGCGATCCTTGACGAGGCTTTCATCTGCCACGTCGGGTTTGTCGCTGACGGGCAGCCGTACGTCATCCCGACGGGTTTTGCTCGGATCGATGATGATCTGATGATCCATGGTTCGGCGGCGAGCCGGATGATGAGAAATATGGCGAAAGGCATTGATGTCTGCGTGACCGTGACGTTGGTCGATGGGTTGGTGCTGGCGAGGTCGGCGTTTAATCATTCGGTCAATTACCGCTCAGTTGTAATTCTCGGCAAGGCAGAATTGGTCGCTGACGAAAGCGAAAAGAACGCCGCTCTCGAGGCCTTTACCGAACACATCATACCCGGCCGCTGGACCGAGATCCGCTGGCCGAACCCGCTCGAACTAAAAGCCACGACCGTCTTAAAATTGCCGATAACAGAAGCCTCCGCCAAGATCCGCACTGGCCCGCCGATCGATGATGACGAAGATTACTCAATGAACGTTTGGGCCGGCGTGATCCCGCTGACCCTCACGGCAGGCACACCGATAGGCGACGAATTGCTCGCTGACGGCATCCAAGTGCCAAATCACGTTAATAAATATTCTGGGGAGTAGACGCGTTTATGAGACGAATTTTATTTGGTGCCGCCGTCTGTTTAGTTCTTTTTGCCGTAACCCCGGCCTATTCACAATGCTGCTGTTCGGGTGTTTCTTTCAAGGTTTTGGACAAACACAGCAAAGTAATTCCTCTCACGAAACTCAAGATCACAAACGTCACGACGGCACAGGGCGACAAGCAGCTGTCAATCGCCTATGATCCGAACGTTAATTTCCATCTGTACTGCGGAGGCGGACGCGAGGTGCTGAGCATTATTTATAAGGGCAAAGAGATGAGGGTTCGTTTTCGGTTCCTGGGCGATTTTGGCCATGCATTGGGCGAGTTCAAATTTGAAAAAGGCGAATACGTAGCCGAACCTGCCGGCCCCCGAATTCCGCCTGCATCCACTCTCACCATGAACGTGCGCAAAATGAAAAAGAGCGAATTTCCTGACAGTTGATCAGTGGTTCTTGCCAGGTTACATTTCGTCGTATAATCAGCATCATATGAAATCGTTGCTAATGTCCGTGGGGCTGGTTCTTATTTCAATGACAGCGGCTTACTCGCAGAGCGATCAAGGAAACATAACGCACCCATGGCAAACTACTGCGGAAAAGACTGATTACAAGGAAACTTCGACTTACGACGAGGCGGTTAGCTTTGCAAAGAGGCTCGATGCGGCTTCGCCGTTGATCGTCTATAAGGCCTACGGTAAGAGCGGCGAGGGGCGGGATATGCCTTTGCTGATCGCGGCGGGGGACGGTGCGTTCACTCCTGAAATTGCAAGAAAGCAGGGTAAGGCGGTCGTTCTGATCCAGGCCGGCATCCACGCGGGCGAGATCGACGGCAAGGACGCGGGGCTCGCACTGCTCCGCGACATCGCGATCACCAAAACTCGCGCCGATCTTTTGAAAGACGTCGTCATCCTCTTCGAGGTAATTTACAACGTCGACGGGCACGAGAACTCGAACGCGTATATGCGGATGAACCAGAACGGCCCCGACGAGATGGGCTTTAGGGCAAACGCGACCAATCTCAACCTAAATCGCGACTACATGAAGGCCGACGCCCCCGAAACGCGTGCATGGCTCGGGCTGTGGAACCGTTGGCGGCCCGATCTGTTTATCGATTGCCACGTGACGGACGGCGCGGATTTTCAATACAACGTGACCTACGAGTACGCCCATTTCGCGGAGATCAGCCCGGCGATTAAGCGTTGGATGGACGAGCATTTTGACGGCGTCGTCGTGCCAAAGGTGGAGAAAGAGGGCAATCTGCTGACGCACTACGTCGAATTTGCCGGCCGCGAGGTCACCGGCGGCATCGCGACCTTTATCCCGACGCCGAAATACGCGACCGGCTACACGCCGCTCCGAAACCGTGCCGGACTACTGATCGAAACGCACGTTTACAAACCGTACCGCTCACGAGTTCGCGGCACATACGACGTGCTGCGTTACCTCGTCGAGGAAACCGGCCGCGCAAGGGCGTCGCTTTTCGCCGCAAACAAACAGGCTGACGACGAAGCAGTCGCCCGCGGCAAGGCGTACGATGCGAACGCGAGATTCCCGCTGACCCAATCGGTCACGGACCGCTCGACGCCGCTTGCGTTCAAGGGCACCGAATACAAGACGGACGAAAGCCCGATCTCCGGCGGCAGACGCCTTGTCTATGGGACCAAACCGCTCAACATCACGATCCCGCGTTTTGACGAAGGCAAGATCGACCGCAGCGTCGCACCGCCGCTCTATTACATCGTTCCGCCGCAATACACCGATGTGATCGCCGTACTCGCGATGCACGGCGTAAAATTCGAGAGATCGAAAAAACCGCTCACCGTCGAGGTCGAAAGCTACAAGCTCACCGAACCGAAATGGGCGACCTCGTCATTCGAAAACCGCGTCACCGTCGCCTGCAAACCGGTCCCGACCAAAGAAACACGGACCTACGCCGCCGGTTCTGTCCTTGTACCCGTCGCCCAAGAGGCCTCCGCCGTTGCCATCCACCTGCTCGAACCCGCCGGGCCCGATTCGTTTGTCTACTGGGGATTTTTCAACTCCGCCTTCGAGCAAAAAGAGTACGGCGAAAGCTACCAGATCGAAAAAACCGCCATCGATATGCTAGCCAACGACCCACGGCTCAAAGCCGAGTTCGAAGAACGTCTGAAGGACCCGGCCTTTGCCAAAAACCCCCGAGCCCGACTGAATTTCTTTTACGAGCGCTCGCCTTATTACTTGAATCAGAAGGTTGGAATTTACCCGATCGGAAGGATCACGTTGCCGTTGCAATTGCAAAATTAGCCATGTTACGCGGAATGCTGGATCTCAAATCTTTTGAGCCGTACAAAAGCGGCCTTAGTTCGATCGTGGTCAGTTCCAAACTTCTTGTGAAGCCGATGGTAGCTTTCGATCATTAATCGGCAGCCTAGATCCACTTCGCCGAGTCGGAATAGACATTCGCCGTAAATGCTTCGAGTCGTAGCCAGCACCCAATGATCGTCAACCAGAGTTCGTTCGCGGATCGATAAACACTCTTCGAATGCGGATCGGGCCTCGGGCAAGCGGCCTTGTTCGAGAAAACTACGACCTAACGTCATCAGTGAGCTGTTTACGGCCGGATGTTCTTCTTTTAATCCATGCTCACGCATCGCAAGAACGCTAGTTGCGAACTCTTCGGCTTTAACGTAATCATGTCGTTCGACATTGAGAAACGCCATCTCATAGAGTGTCCACGCTACTTCGGGATGAAATTCGCCTAAATGGAGACGTTTCAACTCAAGTGCCTCCTTAAACAGAGCTTCGGCTTCGTCTCTATCGCGCCACATCATCGACGATGCCAAGTCCGTCATCTCTGAAAGTACATCGGGGTGATCATCACTCAAAGTTCGCCGCAATATTTCGAGAGCTCTTCGGTGGTATCGTTCAGCAGCGTGTCTGTCGAATAGTAGGGACGACACCTGTGCTAACCGGCCAAGAGTCTTTGCGACGTCGGGATGTTCGTTACCGTAAAGTCGCCGGCGAATAGCAAGTGATCGCTTGTACACGTCAACGGCGTCGTGAGGTTTTCCATTCAGGACGAGCAAATACCCATACTCGTGCAGAGCAGTTGCGACGTCCGAAAATGCCCCCAATCTGCGATAGATCTCTGACGCTTCGGCAAAGTATGGCTCGGCAATATTCAATTCGCCGTTTGTTTGCAGCAACAGACCAAATTGCATAAGGCTTTCGGCAACCTCGTGCGACGTATGCGGAAAATGATCCGACCGAATTTTGAGAGCCTTCCGTAGCTGACTTTCGGCTTGATCGACCAGCCCGAGATGCAAATAGGTTGTGCCGATCGTATTATGCAGGTCAGCTTTGATCGCGGGTTGATCGGCAAATCCGGTCTCGACACCTGCGGCCGCGTTTTCAAGGACCTCGATGACCTTGACGTCTTTTCCCTGCTCATGCGGATCCGCCGACGCGAGCATTTTCTTAAGGAACTGATTGATCTTTTCGGCCTTGCGTGCTTCTTGGCGGGCTAGATCTCGTTGACGTGAAGCAATGCGCGCCTGTCGTGACGATGCGATCAAACCGCCGATTAGGGAAACGGCAATGCCTAGGCCGGCGGCGACGCTCGCCTTGTTTCGAATAACGAATTTTGATGTTCGATAAGCAAAGGTATCCTCGCGAGCGATCACCGGGAGCCCACTGAGATACCGCCTGATGTCGTCGGCGAATTGATCGACTGACGAATATCGTCTTACCGCTTCGCGACGCATTGCCATCAGCACTATATTGTCGAGGTCGCCCTGCAGATTTCTGATCAATGTCTTCTCGTTATTTAATCCAATATTTACACCGCGAAGCCGGCAGACCGAGCTTGGCTTTGTTGGGATCGTATCGGAAAGTACACGGTTGATTTCCTCGGCAGTTCGGGATCGGAATGAAAATGGGCGATGACCGGTCAACAATTCGTAGAGGATGACGCCCAGCG
>JAYVUD010000027.1:0-13284 GCA_043788335.1 Chloracidobacterium sp.
GACGGCCTTTCCCCCTCTCGTTTTGCTTCATAATAGTCTCCCTAATAAAGACTACCCGAAACATGCCTTCACTGCCTTTCCATTTGAACTATAATACCAGGAGTCCCAGGTTCCAGGGCGGGAGGGGAAAAGTGAAAAAGTGGAAAAGGTGAAAAGTAAAAAGTTAGGACGTCGGAAGTGGAAAAGTGGAAAAGTGAAAAGTTAAAAAGTAAAAAGTCAAAAGTTAAGACGTCGGAAGTGGAAATGTGAAAAAGTGGAAAAGGTAAAAAGTAAAAAGGTAAAAGGTAAAACGTGAAAAGTGAAAGTGGTTTTGAGTAATATTTTGGCGGTATTGGATAAAACCGGTCGTGGGTTAGGCAATTGTTTCAGAGTGTTTGCTAATTTCGCTCGTGGATTAGCAGGTTTAGGTGCGATATTAGGCAAAACTTTGGTTGTTTTAGATAGGATCGGCGGTGTATTGGCTAATTTTTGGGCGATATTGCCGATTGTTATAACGACAGGCCCGCAGAGATAATTTTCGATTTGTTGTATCATAGATGAAATAACACTTGCACTATGCAACAAAGTGTGCCATTATCATTGGAGGAATAGCAACGTCTATTTCTCTGAGATCATCAGAAAACACACAAAATACACAGAGAGGAACACACAAAATATGAACTTTAGAACACTTAGCGAAAATGATCTTTCGGATTTTGCGGCGAATGTTTCGACGCTTTTGGATGGTGACGAGATTACCGCGGTCGACAAAAACGTGCGGACCAGTCTGGGGGCCGCCATCGGGGCGCTTCCCGCCGGGCTAAAAACACAGACGGCGGCGGCGACGGTGGCCGAGGCCGAGCGAAAGGCGGCGGTTAGTGCTCGAAATGATACTCGCGGCGAACTGCGAGTCCTGATGGGGCGGGTGCGGGACGCACTCAAGGCGGGCGTCGCCCCCAAAAAGCAGTACGACCTATGCGGGTTTGATTTTCCGACCTCGCGCAGTACATACGAGGCTCAGGATCCGACCAACCTTTCGGCGTTTGGGTACTCAAACGGGATAAACAAGGTGCGGTTTTCGGGTAACAATAAACCCGGACAGGTCGTTTACGAGATATGGCGGCTCAACGGCGACACGGCTCCGTGGGGGCTGCACGCAACCACCAAACGGCAAAATTTTGATGACACGGGCGTTACGCCGGGCGAGTATTACGAGTACAAGGTCCGGGCCGTCGCGGCGAGAAATGTTTCTAATTTTTCCAATTCGGCGGTCGTTTACGGCGCGGTTAAGAAGTAGGGGAGTGGGGGAGTGGGGGAGGCAAGGAGATGCGGATGTAAAAAAACTCCATCGCCGCCGCAAAAGGCCTTTTTGTAGAGGATCAGCTCCGGGTGCCGCACTATTTTTGTCAGACGGTCCTCCGGATCTCCCCCACTCCTCGGCTCCCTTTCTCCCCTTCTCTTACTCTCCCGTTCGCCCCTTCTCGCCGCTGCCGTGGTAGATCTCGGAGCCGGTCGCGACGAACTCTTTTGCCTTTTCGGTCATGCCGACGGCGAGGGCTTTTTCGGCCTCGATGTTTTGGGCGTTGGCATAATCGCGGACGTCCTGGGTGATCTTCATCGAGCAGAAATGCGGGCCGCACATTGAGCAAAAATGAGCGAGTTTGGCACCCTCGGCAGGGAGCGTTTCGTCGTGAAACTCCTTGGCCTTTTCCGGGTCGAGACCGAGGTTAAACTGGTCTTCCCAGCGAAACTCGAAACGGGCCTTTGACAGGGCGTTATCGCGATATTGGGCTCCCGGGTGGCCCTTGGCGAGGTCGGCGGCGTGGGCGGCGAGCTTGTAGGTGATGACGCCCTCTTTGACGTCCTGTTTGTTTGGCAAACCGAGGTGTTCCTTCGGCGTTACGTAGCAGAGCATCGCGCAGCCAAACCACCCGATCATCGCGGCTCCGATGCCCGAAGTGATGTGGTCGTAGCCCGGGGCAATGTCGGTCGTGAGCGGCCCAAGCGTGTAAAATGGTGCCTCGCCGCAAACCTCGAGCTGGCGGTCCATGTTTTCTTTGATCAGGTGCATCGGCACATGGCCGGGCCCCTCGATCATCGTCTGGCAATCCATCTCCCACGCGATCTGCGTCAGTTCGCCGAGCGTGTCGAGTTCGGCAAATTGGGCTTCGTCATTGGCGTCGGCGATCGACCCGGGCCGCAGGCCGTCACCTAATGAAAAGGCGACATCATAGGTCCGCATGATCTCGCATATCTCTCTAAACCTGGTGTAGAGAAAGCTCTCCTGGTGGTGGGCGAGGCACCATTTGGCCATGATCGAGCCGCCGCGAGAGACGATGCCCGTCGTCCGGCGAGCCGTCATCGGAATGTAGGGAAGCCGTACGCCGGCGTGGATCGTAAAATAATCGACGCCCTGCTCTGCCTGCTCGATGAGCGTGTCGCGGTAAATTTCCCAGGTCAGATCCTCGGCCTTGCCATTTACCTTTTCGAGAGCTTGATAGATGGGCACAGTGCCGATCGGCACCGGTGAATTGCGTAGGATCCATTCGCGGGTCGCGTGGATATTCTTGCCGGTCGAGAGGTCCATCACCGTGTCGGCTCCCCAGAGCGTCGACCAACGCATCTTTTCGACCTCTTCTTCGATCGATGAGGCAATTGCCGAGTTGCCGATGTTGGCGTTGATCTTAACCAGAAAGTTGCGGCCGATAGCCATCGGTTCGCTTTCGGGGTGGTTGATGTTGTTAGGTATGATGGCCCGACCCCGGGCGACCTCTGAGCGGACAAATTCGGGCGTCACAAATTCCGGGATCGAGGCGCCAAATGATTCACCGCGATGCTGGTGATTGAGCGAGCTTCTGTCGTTTTGAGTACCATCTTCAGATGGCAGGCCGCCGTTGAGAGAGCCAACTAAAGTTGGAACTCCAATCCGTCGCCCGAGATTTTCGCGGATGGCGACATACTCCATCTCGGGCGTGATGATGCCCTGGCGGGCGTAGTGCATCTGTGTGACGCATGCACCGGGTTTCGCCCTAAGTGTCGCTCGTTTGAGGCCCGGAAATTCCTCTAACTCGCCATTACGCGAGGCTGAGCCCTTACTAGCGTGCGGGCTACTGACACTCGAGCTACTGACAGGCGGGCTACTGACGCGGGCGTACTCCTCGGCCCCTTTGGTCAGGTAGCCGTTGTCCTGCGGCAACACCCGGCGGCCCTCATATTCCTCGACATCGCCACGGCCGAGGATCCAGTCGCGGCGGAGTGCGGGCAGGCCTTCGCGGACGTCGCACTTTGTTTCCGGGTCGGTCCAGACGCCGCTTGTATCGTAGACTCGCACAGGCGGATTTTCCTGCATCGTGCCGTCAAAATCCTTTGACGGCGAGAGAGCGACCTCGCGGAACGGGACGCGCATCCTGTGGCGTCCGTCCGATCCGGGAGAGCCCTTACTTACGTGCGGGCTACTGACACCTTGAGGGCTACTGACACTGGTCGTTTCGACGTATGTCTTGCGCGAGGCCGGCAATTTCACTTGATCGCTGGTTAATTCTTGAACCGAGCCCTTACTTACGTGCGGGCTACTGACAGTATCTTCTTTCATGTTTTTCTCCCTTCGTCGGTATTATCCGTATCAGGTTTTTAGGGTAATGTTCGCCTCGCGAACAACTCTCAGCCCATTTGCTCCCCTGAAAACTCGCTTTTTATGATTCTAACTAAATTTCTGTGGTTTTCCCAAAGTAATTAGGTTTGTTGGCACGTAGCTCGCTGAGCAAAGCTAATCCTTGGCCAGGACCCACGTCGTCATACATCTCAGATTCTCAACATTGGTTGTCTTGATCGGTTCCAGAAAGCGTCCGCCGACGTCTGCGGTTCGATCCCTCAGCATCTGTTCGTCGACGACGAAACGTTCCGTGCCGTCGGGCATCATATATCGGCCATTCGCGGTTGGGACGAGTAGACCTTTGATACCGATCGACGACGCGATCCGGGCAAAGAACGTCCCGCCCGGCTTGAGCGTGCGCCACATCTCAGCGAGCATCCGGTCAAATTGGCCGCGACCCTCCGCAAAATGTAAAACCGCGTTGCAGATCACCCAATCAAAGCTCTCGTCGGGAAACGGGATCGATTCGAGCGTTGCCTGTTGAAAATTGTCCGGCGAGAGTGCCGGTGCAAGTTGCGACGCGAGGCTTCGGATTTCAGCCATCGCACGGTCGTCGATATCGACCGCTGAGACATCAAAACCGTTCCGCAAAAACCAAACGATGTTTCGGCCGCCGCCGCACCCCGCATCGAGGATCCTCATTTCGGGCCGAAAGCGGCCCTTCTGGATCTGGTCGAAGATATAGATGTCGATGTCGCCAAACATTTCGCGAATGTTGATCATAATTTCCTGCCGGTGCTCTGTTATCTGTTATAGACAGATCTCTATCAAAATAGTATTTACGAAAAGTCACACGCGAGCAACGAACCGAGATCAATGTCGTAACGTTCCGGGAGTTTACCGGATCCAAACATTATCTAATGAGATCTGGTCCGGGCGGCACAACTTTCGTTTTGGCCGGCAACCTTTTTGCCCATATGGCATACTAAAAGAAAAATGTTTATCAATGATAAACAATATATTTTCAACAGAGGGGGATGTGTATGAAACGGATGGTTCTAGGCGTGATCGCGGTTTTTGTTGTGCAGGCAGGGTTTATCGGCTACACATCTCTGGAGCGTCGGAGCGATGAGGTCGTTGCGGCAAACGGTGTTGTGGCCGACTCGGGCCCGCTCGCGGATGACCCCGTTATCGTGTCGGATCTCGATCCGTCGAGGCCAAACTTGAATTCATTACCCGGCGACCGCATCGGGACGAATTTGGTCGCTTACGTGCCGGAAAGGCGATTGCGTAGGCCTTCATCTGCGGCTCACCCCCTCATCGCCCGGAGCACTCGGCCCCTCGTCAGCCCGACGACCGCAATATTTGAACCTCGGATAATATTGGTCCCAACGGCTGAGACGCGGCGGGGAAACGAACATCCGGGGACGATCGCGAACGCGTCTCGCCTAACAGGGTCGCCCGCAATTTCCAAGCCCGCCGGGCGAGCAGAAAAACGATCTTTTGCAGCAAAGTCGGTCGCGGTGCTCAAAAAGCCATACGACTGGCTAAAGGCGGTCGCGTCGCGGATGAGGTAGTCAGGACCGCGCTTGCCCTGTGGTCAGTCACGTTAGGCCGGAGTAGATCGCGTCTTCGAGCTCCGCTATCATCCGCCCTGTCTCGCCCCCAACGCGTGGTTCACGGCTCGTCAGTACAGCATCTGCAAAATCCCGGATAAGTGGTAAGTGAAGATTCGCGTGCGGCGAATGGTGTTCGAGCGTTTCTCCGTCGGCGGTCTTGAGGACAAGATCGCCGATGTTGAGGGCGGGGATATGGACCGACCCTTTTGAGCCGAAAATCTCGAGCGTGTCCCGGCGTTCGCGGGCCGCGTGGGTGACGACGAGCGAGGCGATCGGGCCGGTTTCAAACCGGAGCAGGACGGCGGCAGTGTCTTCGACCCCGCGGTTAAAATTTACGTTGGTTACGATGCTTGTAATTTCACTTACCTTTCCGAACAGATCGGTCAAAACCTCGAGCCGGTGGCAACCGAAATCCATCATCGGGCCGCCGCCGCTTTTTTCTTTTTCGATGAGCCAGTGCCGTGTATCATCGGCCGCCGGGTCGAAATATTCAAAGGCGTTGATCTGAACAAAGACGGGCTTGCCCACCGCTCCGTCGGCGATCAGTCGCCGGACGCGTTCGAGAACCGGATAAAAGCGTCGGTAATAGGCGACGCCGAGAGTGACCCCGTTTTCCCGGCAGGCGGCGATCATTCGGCCGCATTCCCCGGCGTTCATCGCCATCGGCTTTTCACAGAGAACATGCTTTCCGGCCCCGGCGGCAGCGATGGCCTGTTCGGCGTGCAGAAATACGGGCGTCGCGACGTATACCGCCTGAAGGCTAGGGTCTGCAAGCAGGTCGTGCCAGTCGGTGTAGCAATTTGCGATGCCAAATTTCGAGGCAAATTCCGCCGCTAGGTCAGGCCGCCGGCGGCTAACCGCGACGATCTTGCAATTTTCAAGTTCCGCCATCGCCGGTGCGACGCGTCTGCGGACGATGTCCCCGGCGCCGATCAAACCCCAATTTAGCTTTTCCATAAACAGACCTCACAGTGTCGATCGCATATGTTTACGTCGGATCGCCCCATAACGAGGATATCTCAGACGAAATCCTAGAACTAACCCAATCGGTTGCCGCCGGAGACACGGCTACATTTGTCTGCGCGAGTGTTCGGCCCCGCACATACATCGCCACGTGTTTTCATTATAATCGCGACTGTCCATTTATCAATTTATTCAAAAAGGGGAGAAAGAAATGAAAGCAATAGTATTAACCACGATCTTGGCCTGTGCCGGGCTGCTCACAATGAACAGCTGCAGCGACACGGCCCAGAACACCAACGTCAATCGAAACGCCAACGCGGGCAACAACCTGTCGATGGTCAATACGGCGATGAACTCGGCCGGAAACGCCGCAAATACGGTCGCAAACACTATCAGCAATGCGGTGGGCTCGGCAACGACCGGCAGTCCTTCGACATTCTTGACCGACGCTGTCCAGGGCGGGATGGCCGAGGTCGAGATGGGCAAGCTTGCCGCAAGCAAATCAAAGGACCCCGAAGTGAAAAAGTTCGGTCAGATGATGGTCACAGATCATACGGCCGCAAACGCGACCGCTAAGGCACTGGCCGCCAAACTGAAGATCACGATTCCGGCGGACATCGGTTCGCACAAATCGGCCGTCGACAAACTCAGCGCTTTGACCGGAACTGATTTTGACAAAGCCTACGTCGATGACATGGTCAGCGACCACGAGGGCGACGTTGCGGAATTTGAGAAACAGGCGGCAAATTCGACCGATGCGGAGGTCAAGGCCTTTGCCGCCAAAACGTTGCCGACGTTAAAGAAACATCTCGAGGCGATCAAAGCCATCAAGGCCAAAATGAAATAACGTCGCGGCAAACGTAAAACGACAGAGGACCTCCCGGTGGGGAGGTCCTCGCTTGTTTTGAAGCAAACCGGGCGGTCTCTATCCGACTTCGGCGGATCTCACGATCTTTTGGAAAGTTTCGGCGTCCTTGGTCATGGTGATGTTGTTAAAGAATACGTACGCCGGATTTTTGGGCGGGATCAGCGTTGCCAGTTCTTCGAGTTCGCCGTCTTCGTATTCGTATCGCCAACGGATGCGGCCGTGCAGACGAAAATAGCATTTGTCAGGCGTGACCGTAGCTCGGGCAAATGGATCGACGGCGTGCCACAGATCGTGAGTCTCGCAGATCCTTTTTATAAGTTTGTCGTCCCACGCCCCACGCGGCTCCCAGCAAAAATTCAGTTTATGGCGATCGACGTCCGCGAAGAAAGTTTCGAGGTTCTCGATATTTTCCGCTGTCGGCCTAAAACTCGCCGGACACTGAAATAATACTGTTTTAGCTTTCAGGGCTTGGGCTGATGCCAACGATATTTCCCACGCCTCTTTAACAATTCCCGTCGGCTTGAACGACCCGGCGTCTGCGAGTTCGCTTTCCGTCAGCTTGCGGCGAACCCGCTTGTACGTCGGACTTTTCGGATCGTGTGTGATCAGTTGCCACGCCTTGAGCGTGAATTCGAAACCATCCGGAACCTCGCCGCGCCAACGTTCCAGCGTACTGATCTGGGGCGGCTGATAAAATGTATGTTGAATCTCGACACACGATAGGCGAGCGACATACTCCTGCTTTGTCAGCTGGAAACCACACGTACCGGTCATTGTTTCACTGTTCATATATAACCGGGACTTTAGCAAATTCTATTTCCTGTCAACGTGCGGAACCATACCGACTCGACGCGGACTCCGATAGATATCCAACGCCGGAGACTGCAATAAAAATGTGCGGCATTGCCCTCGGCTTCCGGCTATGTTTGCATCATGATCTTAAAGGTATCTTGTAATGATCCCACGCCGTCGCCGGTTTCATAGGTTAATCTGCAATTACGGAATTCGGGTCATCGTCGATCCACGAGCCATTGCTGGGTTGTGACGTGCGGATCGGTTCCGTCCTCAAGGCCGGGCGTCATATCGAGGAGCTTTTCATCATCCGCTTTAATATTCTTTGCCATGACCCCGCCGAATTAATGTCGAAAAGGCCGGAGATGTGAGTATCTCGCGACCCTTTTCAATGCGGACCGAGCGGATTGAAGCAGCACTTCTGTTGAAGTTCCAGCTTGATCCTTTCGATCCGCTCCATCCGCGTTCAAACGCAACTCTGAGTTGTAGGACACGCTGAGTTTTCAATCAGCGTGTCCTACCTGTTACTTGCCTTCTTTGTTAGCCTTAGTTTTGTTACCCATGTTTGAATTCGCGTTTGAATTCATGTTTGAATTTACTACGGGCTTCATATTCGAGTTCGTAACCGGCTTCATATTGCTGTTCATGGTTGTATTGGTTACGGTTGCGGGCGTATATGCCGGCATCGGTGTGGCAGCGTTTGCGTTCGACACGACGTAACCTGTATTGGAGTTTGCGTTACGAAGATTGGTGTTTCCTTCGGTCGTCGTACAGCCGATAAAGGCCGAAGTTGACACTAGTAAAAGGCCGAGGCCTATAATTTTTTTCATTTTTTTATCCGTCCTTCTCAAATTCATTAGTCGGGCACGAAGCCCAGGCGACAGGAGATTTAATGTAACCCGTGGTTCCGGCCCGACTAATCTTTTTATTTCTTCTGACCAGGTCTATATCTTTCTTTTCCTGGAATGGTCTTGACAGCTCCCCTGCCCGAAGGGCCGAAGAGCTGTCTGGCATCTAAGCATTAGCCATGTATATTCTGCCCGCGATGATTGGTTTCCCAGTCTGTCCTCAGGGCCGTCGCATCTTCGGCCGATCTCGGTTTTACACCGATCACGGTCCCGCCATTTTTAACGCCATTTTCGTAGACGATCGCACGATCTTCCGGAATTCCCCATCCGACGAGCGCTCCCACGAGACCGCCGGTCAAAGCTCCGGCGCCTGCTCCGGCGAGGGCGGCCGCCAGCGGGCCCCAAACAACCAAGCCGAGTCCGGGCAAAACCAGGTTAGTGCCAATCGCCGCGACGCCCGCGATGATCGCACCGAGTGTACCGCCGATTGCGCCGCCCACTCCCGTGCCTTCCTTCGCTTTGTTGCCAAGCTCGGAATCAGCGTCGTTTGCGTAATATTTCTTACGTGTTTCGTCGGACATGATCACGTTAATTTCGTCATCGGAATAACCGCGGTCGCGCAGCGATTTATAGGCGCTCTCCGACGATTCTTTGTCCGTAAATAGTCCGGTCACCATGCCGGAATCCTGTCTTGTGCTTGTTGCTTCTGTTGTCATTATTACTCCCCTTGCTTATCAGTATTTAAGGCTTTCGCCGTGTATCGCTGGGATGTCTCCAACGAATCTGTATCTTATATCCATTTCCAATACGCGAACGTACGCATTAAGACATAAGAAAAAATTAAATCATCGCGAGGCTATTCTGCCAGCCGGTCGATTGGCCGCACTTTTGGGTGACGGTCGATCGGGGCCGGTCTTTGCCTTTGCCGCAGACTTGGCAGCCGGCTTCTTTGCGGCGGACGCGGGCTTTTTCGCGGAGTCTGCACTTGAGGTTTTGCCCGCGGATTTACTTTTCGCTTCATCCTTCGGCTTGCCTCCGATAATTTCGATGGCAGCGTCAGCCGCCCCCTCAACAGCGCCGGACGCGGCACCGGTTAACACATCACCGACGACTTCTTTAGCCTTGTCGTAGATCACGCCGATCGAGCTTTTGTTTTTTGGTTTTTTTGCTGTAGCCATCATTTCTCCTTTTGATTAGAAATATTATTTTCCGGCCGCCGCCGCTGTTTTCTGAAAATCCTTCTTTGCTCTCTCCATTTCCGCCCCAAGGTCATCGAGCACCGCCGCGCTAAATTCTTTTTTGATGAGCCGGAACATCGTTCCTTCTTCTTCCTTGACATGATGCTCGACATCCTCGATCAGCACGGTTAGTTTGGGCTCAAACGTTTCGTTTTTACCCGAAAGAGCGTCAAGCTCCTTTAGGAACATTTTTATCTGATGGTGCTCCTCGATCCCCTCCAACGTGATGTCGAAAAGTTCCGATTCACCTTCGGCCTTAAGCTTTGGGTAAAATATCGTTTCCTCGATATGCGTATGCACATCGAGCTCGGCCTTGATCTTTGCAAAGATCGCCGGATGATCGCTTTCCTTACTGGCCTTTACCTTTGCAAACAATCCGGCCACGACCTTGTGATCCGCTTTTAACAGTTCAATTGCATTCATACGTCATCTTCCTTTTAGGTCGGCCTTCCGCAATTCAAACAAATCTAAATTTCGCGTTGTCACAACATTACTAATCACGTCGGCCGCCGTATGTACGGAATCGTACAATTACGGAAATCATGTGCACGATGAGACCGCCTTAGTCCTGTCGCACTATTTTGTTCACGTCTGATCTAGTGGCAAAGGACCACAGAGACTGGCCTAGAGATTAAGGTATGAAAAGGTGGTAAGATTGCCGGACAAGAGAGGATCTGTTTCGTCCGCTGGATATTTTTTTCAGAAAAAAGAATGGGGAAAAGAACGGCAATTCTACCACCCATTCATACGTTCAAAAACCCATTTCGTGGTTTTAACAATGGGCTGTGCTTTATCGGTTTCAGGGGTAGGATCGAAAATAGGGCAACGTACTCTACACGCAACGCCCAAATTTAGTGGCGGCTGGAGATATTTAGTGGTGGCTGGAGAGTGACTTGAACACTCGACCTCGGGGTTATGAATCCCGCGCTCTAACCAGCTGAGCTACCCAGCCACAAACATTTCATTATAGTTTGGCAGGCGAAAAAATCAAGTATTGGATGAAATCGATAATTATAAATTGCGAGACGCGACTCGTCCATGGCGAGCGATGCAGTCAATTAAGGGTTTGATCGTGAATTTCGCAAACGCCGCCGTTGTGGATGCCAAGAGGAATACGAGTTCACAAAAAAGCCTGAAACAATTAAAATGGGGTGAGAGCCTAAGAGAATTATGGGAATCCCGTTCGCACTTGCCGTCAACGTCGAACATTCGTCCGTACTGCTTGCATTGTTCATTATGTTGGCGGCGGCGAAACTGATGGCCGAAGTTTTTGAGCGGCTAAAACAGCCGGCGGTTGTCGGCGAGATCCTCGCCGGCGTGATCATCGGCCCGAGTCTGCTGCATTGGGTCGCGCCATCCGAGATCATCAGCACGCTCGCCGAATTTGGCGTTATTTTTTTGCTATTCAATGTCGGCCTTGAGACCAAACCGCAAGCGATATTCCAGGTAGGTAGACGTGCCGTAGTGGTGGGCGTGCTCGGCGTGATCCTTCCGTTCGTTGCCGGCTATTTTATCGCGATTTCGTGGGGCGGATCGTTTGTAGAATCGATGTTCATCGGGGCTGCTCTGGTCGCGACCTCGGTCGGCATTACTGCTCGCGTGCTCGGGTCGATGGGCTTGCTCGACGTCTCGACGTCGCGCGTCATCCTCGGGGCAGCGGTGATCGACGACATCTTGGGTTTGATAATCCTGTCGCTGGTTTCGGCTGTCAGCCAAGGCAGCGTGAGCTATGTTGGCCTGGCAAAGACGGCTGCGGCGGCGATACTTTTCACCGTTTTCGTTGGATTGGTCGGCTCACGGGTGATCAATCGGCTGTCACCCGCGATCAAGCGGCTGCGGCTCGACCGGCCGTTTTTTACGCTTGGCTTGATCCTTTGTCTGGGATTGTCCGTCGCATCGGTCTATGTCGGGGTGGCGGCTATCATTGGTGCATTTCTGGCGGGTATGGCACTCGCCGAGGCGACCGAGGAAAATACCAGAATGCACCAATTAACGACCGGTGTGACCGAGTTTCTGGTGCCGTTCTTTCTCGTCAACATCGGGATGCAACTCGATCTTGCGGTCTTTCGCGACTCGTCGGTGGTCATCTTCGCCGTTGTATTGACGCTGATCGCAGTAGCCACCAAGTTCATCGGTTGCGGAATCGGTGCGTGGGGTCTGCCGCGGCGTGAGATGGCTCAGATCGGCATCGGGATGGTGCCTCGCGGAGAGGTCGGCATCGTTGTCGCCCAGATCGGCCTCGGCTTAGGCGTCATACAGCAATCCTTTTTTGCTGCAGTGCTTTTTATGGCGGTGGCGACGACGTTATTCGCCCCGCCGTTTATCAAAATACTATTTTCCGAGGACCGCGACGGGGACGGCATAGCTGAGCCCCCGACCGAGGTGGACGTTTCCGAAGAGTTTTCGCGTATCGGTTAAGGTTTATCACAACGCGGCAAACGTTTCGAGCGTCGAAATAGTTGCCCGTAGAGGCACGGCTCGCTCATAAGCACGAGCTCTTAAGCACTATGCGAATACGACTAATATCGACATTATATCTGACGGTAATGATCCTTGCAGGGGATTCATCCGTTCCGGCACAGGCGGCAAAGACTGCCTCGTCCGTGCAATTTCGATCGACCGTCATCGTTACGCAACCGGCCGCAAGTGTTTGGATCGACGGCATTCTGTTCGGCAAAACCGGTGCTGACGGTAGGCTTGAGATCAAGACTTTACCGGCCGGAGCCCATACGCTCAAAATTCGGGCATTTGGATTTGCCGAGACGAGCAGGCCACTTACTGCATTGCAAAAGGGTGAGATCAGGATTCAGATAGCCAAGACGACTGACGAGGCGGAACTTGCCTTTCAAGACGGCGAAAAACTGTCCTCCACGGACCGCGACAAGGCGGTCGCGGCGTTTCGTAAGGCGATCAAACTGCGTCCGGGCTTTATCGACGCGTATCTCTCCCTAGCCCGTGTGCTGTCGGACGCGGGTGATTTTGACGAGGCTCAAAAGGCGATCTCGTCTGTCAGAAAGCTGCGGTCGTCACTTGCCGAAGCCTCCGCCGTTGAAGGCCGCATTGCGAAGGAGAGCGGTATGGAAGAAAAGGCGATTGCCGCATTCAAACGTGCAGTCACCGAGGGCAGGGGTGTTCAACCTGAGGCCCTGACCGGACTGGGGTTGTTATTTAAGGAAAAGGCTGAGGGGTTTGGCGGGTCCGGAGATTTTGAACAGGAAAAAGCGAGCTACGATGAGGCTGCCACGTATCTAAAGCTTGCTATCAAACAACTTGCCGGTGCTCCCGACAGCATTGTGGTCTACCAGTTGCTCGGGTTGGTCTATGAACGCGAGCATAGATTTCCCGAAGCGATCGCCGTCTACGAAGAATTTTTACGTATTTTCCC
>JAYVUD010000028.1:0-22793 GCA_043788335.1 Chloracidobacterium sp.
CATTTACGCCCGGCACCTCGTTGTGCATAAACTCGGCGTTACGATAGCTGACCAGCGGCCAGATGCCGGCGACTATCGGCACCCGCACGTGAGCGATGCGGTCCAGAAATACACGGAGCTGTTCGGTGTCAAACACAGGCTGGGTGATGGCGTACTCGGCACCGGCCTCGACCTTCCATTCAAAGCGTTTGATCTCTTCGTCGAGATTTACCGCTCCCGGGTTGACGCCGACGCCGATCGAAAATGCTGTCGGTTTGCCGATCGGGTTGTTGCCGAGATCGAGGCCGTGGTTGAGTTTGTTGACCATATTGGTCAGGCCAATGGCGTCGATGTCGAAAACGGCCGTCGCGTCCGGGTACGGCCCCATCTTCGGCGGGTCGCCGGTGATCAGCAGAAGGTTATGCAGGCCCAATGCCGCCGCGCCGAGCAGGTCGGACATCATCCCCAGCAAGTTGCGGTCGCGGCAACAGTAATGGAGTACGGCCTCGATCCCGATCTCGCGTTCGACCAGCACGGCCGTCGCCTGTGCCGACATTCGCGTCTGTGCACGCGGGCCGTCGGGGATGTTGACGCCGTCGACGCCGGCGTCCTTGAGCAAACGGATCGAGTCGAGCGTCGCCTGCGAGTCGCAGCCTTTCGGCGGCAGGACCTCGACGGATGTAACAAATTCGCCGCGGGCGATCTTCGCCGACCAGCGTGAGCGTTCCTCGGGGTCGACGACGTGCACGTCCTCGGGCTTTAGTTCTTTGACCGAGATCGCGTGGTGCTTGTGCAATTTGTGGATCTGCCGCGGGCTGATCGAGCGGATCGAGTCGGCTATGAGCTTGATATGTGTCGGTGTCGTACCGCAGCATCCGCCGACAAACGTCGCACCGGCCTGGACGAACCGTTTGGCGAACGTTGCCATATACTCGGGCGAGCCCATATAAAATTGCCGCCCTTGCACGTCGCGCGGCAGACCGGCGTTCGGCTGTGCCGAGAGCGGAAGGTCGGTGACCGCCCGCATCTTTTCGAGCGTGCTCAAAACGTGTGTCGGGCCGACGCCGCAATTTAGGCCGATCACATCAACGCCGAGACCGGCGAGTTTTTGCGTCAGATGTTCGGGAGTATCGCCATAGAGGGTTTTGCCGTCCATCTGGATCGTCATTTGGGCAATTATCGGCAGGTCCGTAAGTTCCTGGACGGCGTGGATGGCCTGCTCGATCAGCGGCAGTTCCGAAAATGTCTCGAGGATAAATAGATCGACGCCGCCCTCGATCAGGGCTGCGACTTGTTCGCGATACATCGCTCTCGCCTCGTCATATGAGGTTGGCCCGAAAGGCTCAAGCCGCAGGCCCAACGGCCCGATCGCCCCGGCGACATACGCCTTGTCGCCGGCCGCCTCGCGAGCGAGAGTGGCGCCGGCGATGTTGATCTCACGGAGCTTGCTTTCGAGCCCGTACGGCTGCAGTTTGTGCCGCGTTGCCCCAAATGTGTTGGTTTCGATGATATCGGCACCGGCCGCGACGTATTCCTCGTGGACCTCGCGCACCAGTTCGGGGGCCGCGATATTCAGCTCGTCGTAGCTGCGGTTAATATAGATTCCCTTATCGTAGAGACGCGTGCCCATCGCACCGTCAAATACGTAGACACCGTCGGAATCAAGTAGATCTTTGAAGTTTTTCATAAATTTCGTCGTATTGAGTTCCGGCTTTAGCTGGCCCCTTATCCGGGCGAAGCCAACTGAAGTTGGAACTCAAAACAAAAAACAAAAGTCTCGCCAAAACAGCGAGACTTTTCTTAAACGATATGTCTTTTCAGCTGTTTAGCGGTTTATTTAACGTGGTCGCAAGTCGCATTAACTCACCACGAGTCTAAACAAAATGATGTTCCTTTTGACCCTTAGTGTCAAGTTGCCTTTCGCCGCCTCATTTACGCTGGCAGCGACGACAATAGTAGGTCGATCGACCGCCCTGTTTCAATCGGACGATCGGGGTTTCGCATCGCAGGCAGGGTTCGTCCTCACGGTCGTAAACGTACCATCCGTCCGCATTGCCGCCGCTGAAATAGCTGCCTTCGAGATTTTCCGGATCGACCGGCCGACTCGCGTTGTGGTTGACGGCCTCCGCCAAAACGGCACGAATGCTCTCGAACAGCTTGGCGGCCTTGCGTGCCGAGACGCGGTTAGCCGCTATTCGCGGGTCGATACCGGCAGCGAACATTGCCTCGGCGGCGTAAATGTTGCCGAGCCCGCAGACCTTGGTCTGATCGAGCAAAAACTCCTTGAGCGTGCGGCTCGAACCGGCGAGGACCGCTCGAAGATATTTGAGCGAAAACTCGCCGGAAAATGGCTCGGGGGCGAGTTTCGCGATCTCCTTCGCGGTATGAAGAGCGTGGGTTTCGACGATCTTCATCAGCCCGAAGTGCCGCTGATCGTCAAAAACGAGCCGCTCGTCTTCGGAAAAATGAAAGACGGCATGGGTGAACTTGGGGTCTCCGGTTCCGGCCGTCAAAAGGGAAAACCGACCGCTCATCCGCAGGTGGACGATCAGCGTTTTCTCATTATCGAGGTCCAGGAGTATGTGCTTGCCGCGGCGGCCGACCAGATTGATTGTGGCACCGTTCAAACGGTCGGTAAATTCGGCCGGCGACGTGTCGGGAGCGAGCCGTTCGCGCAGCAGTAGAGCGGTCCGAATCGTCTTGCCGGCCACGAGCGAATTCAGCGAACGAGATACGAGTTCGACCTCGGGTAATTCCGGCATATTAGACTCGCGTGTAATCGGTCAGGCTCGTTTTGTCGCCGATGACCGCTCCCGGACTCACGACGGAGTTTCGGCCGATGTGGCAGCTTCGCCCGACGATCGCTTCGCGGACGTCTGAGGCAGCGGCGATCCGCGTGTGGGACCAAATGATCGAGTTTTCGATGACAGCCTTTTCTTCCACGTGGACACCGGCTCCGAGAACAGAATTTGTAATTCTCGCACCGGGTTTGATAACACAGCCCTCGCCGAGCACCGAGAGTTGGTCGACGATCGCCGCGGTGGCGATGTCTGATTGCTGCGAGCGGTCAATGTCAAAGCCCTTGACGGTTCCGTTCAGAAAATCGTGATGGGCCGCCAGGTAACTCGACGGCGTACCGATATCGCGCCAGTATTCGCCGCTCATTATGTATGCGAAAAACGGCTTTTTATGACGCAGTATTTCAGGGAATACCTCGTACTCAAACGAACGGTTCTCGCCTTTGGGGATCAGGTCGAGGATCGTCGGTTCGAGCACGTAAATGCCCGCATTTATGGTGTCTATGCCGAGCGACGCGAGTTCCTCCGGCTTTGGCTTTTCGAGAAATCTGAGGATCCGCGATTCGCTGTCGGTTTCGACCAGGCCATAGGCGGACGGATTTGCCACCGGCATTAGAGCAAGTGTGGCTTCGGCGTTTTTCGTTTTGTGCAGGCGGAGGATCTTGGCCAGATCAAAATCGGTCAGGATGTCGCCGTTCAAGACGACCGTCGTTTCACGCAGATCGTCAGCGGCGAAGCGGTACGCACCGCCGGTTCCGAGCGGAGACGGTTCGGTAATAAAGCGGAGATTTACGCCAAATTCTGATCCGTCACCCAGAATATGCTCGATCTTGTCCGGTTGATAACTGAGCGAAAGCGTGATGTCGGTGATACCGGCACGCCGCAAAATATCGATCTGATAGAGCAAGAACGGGCGATTGATGAGCGGAACGATCGGTTTCGGGGTGTAGACGGTCAGCGGCCTGAGCCTAGTACCTTTTCCGCCTGCCAAAATTACTGCTTGCATATCGATTTGAGGCCGCCGGCGACCAATTGTTAAGACTATGTAAACGCGCGGCAAAAATCAAAGGCATTTATGTGTCAAACAACGTCAAACATTTATTAATTTCGTTGACAGGCATTCGGCCATTATGATAAGTTTGTAATCACAGGCGCATCTCTTTGACCGGCCTGTCGTTTGCCCTTCTCATAATCGTTCGATACGTCGCCATAATAACGCTGCAATTCAATCGGTACTGTTCACCAAATGAGTTTCGATAAAACAAAAGCGATGCGAAATGCTGAAAAGTATGTCGCACAAGGCAAGATAAGGTTGGCTATCGCTGAATATCGAGCCGTCGTGGACTCGGATCCCCGTGATTTTGCGACTCTCAATATGCTCGGCGATCTGCACGCCAAGAACGCGGAAAAACGCGAAGCCGTCGAGTGCTATATGCGGGTCGCGGAACACTACAGCAAGCAGGGGTTTGCCCAAAAGGCGATCGCGATCTACAACAAGATCTCGCGTTTGCAGCCCGAGTCGATCGAGGTTTCGACCAAGCTCGCCGAGCTTTACACCGTTAAGGGCTCGTTGTCCGAGGCACGGGCACATTACACCACCCTCGCCGAACATTACCAAAAGAATGGCCGTCGCATCGAGGCCCTGGCAATGTGGAAACAGATCGCATTGCTTGACCCCAATAACACCGAGGTTTGTATGAACCTCGCCGATTCGTACATCCGCGAAGGCCACCGGGACGACGCCGTCGAGGCATTTGCCGAAGCCGGTACGCGTTTTAGCCGTCAGGGAAAGCACGAAGAAGCTATTCGAGCTCTAATGAAGGGCCACGATATTAGGCCAGACGATCTCCGCGTACTCGACGGGTTGGTGAAAGCATATTCGGCTCTCGGTCGCGTCGGCAAGGCCGTCAATATTCTCGAGGAAATTCTCGAAGACGAGCCGTACAATCGCGACGTTTTGTACCTCCTGATCGATTGTCAGATCGATTCGCAAAACGCTCACGGCGCCGAATTGGCGGTGATCCGGCTCGTTGAGATGGAACCCGCAAATTATCCGAAACTTCTCGACCTGATCCGTATCTACCTTAATGCTAACGATACCGATTCGGCGGCGCGGATACTCTCGATGTCGTCGGAATATCTGCTGGCAGCTGGCCAGGGCGAAGAATGTAATAGATGGATCACAGAGATTCTCGAACGCGATCCGCTCCACCTCGGAGCGTTGAGGTTGCTGGTCAGGTACTGTTCGTGGGTTAAAGATGAAAACGCGTACTCGGTCGCCCTCGTTCGTCTTGCGGATGCTGCGAGAAAATTGGGAGTAGCCGAAGATGAGCGTTTTGCACTCTCGCACCTGGTAGTTACGCGCCCCTTCGAGAAAGACTATTCCGTCCGGCTCGACGAGTTAAACGAGGCCAATGGATTTGCCGCCGAGGCAATTGATGCTGATCTCGTCAGGGCACAGTTCCGGAATTTGGAAAAGCCGAAGTTCCATCACGATGTGCCGGATGTCTCCGTTGTCCACAACAACGGCTTCCGCACCGCAGGCGACTTTGACGTCTCAAAATTTGACGCCCCGGAACCCGAGCATCGGATGTTCGAGACGGACTTTGCATTCAAGTCGGCCGCGATCGAGGAAGAGGCTCATCAGGCCACAATTTTTGAGCCTGACGAAGCCCCCGCGGACGGAGGTGTCAGCGATGAGCAGCGTTTTCTGAAAGAGGTCGAGAGCGTCCGATTCTACGTTGAGAATGATTACCGCGACCTGGCAGAGAAGGCCCTCGCCGAGCTGACCGCCGAATTTGGCGAGCGGGCCGAGATCGCCGAACTGCGTGGACTGATGGTCGGCCTCGTGGCCGAGATAGTGCCGTCGCACTCGTTCAGTATCGACGAGATCAGATCCGAATTCGGCCTCGAGGAAAACGATCGGGCCGCTGACGAGGGTGACTACGACACCCATTACCAAATGGCGGTCGCCTATCAGGAAATGGGGCTGATGGAACAGGCGATCAAAGAGTATCAGGACGCCATAAACCTGGTTTCGCCCCGCGACGGCACCCGGCGGTTCTTTCAGTGTGCCAATTTGATGGGCCACTGTTTTCTGTCCAGCGGAATGGCAAACCTGGCAGTGACATGGTATTCGCGGTCGCTCGAAACGCCCGACCTCAACGACGACGAAACGCAGGGGTTATGGTACGAACTCGCTCTTGCATACGAGGCCGACGGGGACGTCGAGAATGCCGGCAAATTCTTCGAGCTTGTCTATGCGGAAAACGTCGATTTTCGTGATGTAGCGGAACGCGTAAAACACATAACGATCAGCCACTGAAACCGAGTTCGTTTGTTACACGGCTAAAGATAAGATTATAATTTGACGTTATGGTCGAACGCCTGACAGTCATTTTTTTTATTGCGCTTTGTATGCTGCTTGGATTTTATTTGATCCTGGCGCCGTGGGATGCGATCTTTGGGCCGTGGGGCGAAAACTACCTGTTGGTTTTCGTCGCTGACAAGGCCGGCTCGCCCTTTATCCACAAGGCTGTGGCCTCAAATTGGTTTCGCGGCGGCGTAACCGGACTCGGCGTTTTGAATATGGTTATCGCTTTCTGGGAGATGGCAAATTTTAATAAGAGTGTCCAAATGTTGCAAGCACCGCACGAGGCCGGTAATTCCGCAGCAAAGTGAAAACGTTTCCTCAACGGCCGATCACATACCTGATAACCCGCGGTCAGGCGACGAACGATAATTTCGAAGAAGAACGCAGTCAAATACTCGCGACCGTGCGATCGGCCACCGAATGCGGCATCTCATTCGTCCAGATCCGCGAAAAACAGATAGCGACCAAGTTACTTTATTCACTTACGGTTGACGCTTGTGCGATCACACGCGAGACCTCGACTAAGTTGCTCGTTAACGACCGTGCGGATGTGGCATCGGCTGCCGGTGCGGACGGCGTTCATCTTACCTCGCGTTCTCTGCCGGTAAAGACAGTCAGGCGGGCGTTCGGGAACGAGATGATCATCGCCGTTTCGACACACCAATCTGAGGAGGTTACCGCCGCCGCGGCCGAGGGTGCGGACATGATCGTGTTCGGGCCGGTTTTTCCGACACCCGGCAAAGGCGAACCGACGGGATGCAAGCGGCTATCGGAGATATGTAAGATGGTCGAGCCGTTTCCGGTCATCGCACTAGGTGGCGTCAACGGGGGTAATTTCCGCTCGGTGCTTGATGCCGGAGCGGCCGGATTTGCTTCAATTCGTTTTTTGAATGATCCGGAAACGCTCGGTCCTATTTCGCGTGAACTTAAACTCTATGGACATTGCTAGCCCACCGGTTTGCCTGACCATCGCTGGCCTCGACCCGTCGGGCGGAGCAGGCATAATTGCGGACATCAAAACATTCCAGGCGCTTGGCTGTTTCGGGACCGCGGCTGTGACGTCGCTGACGTATCAAAATACGATGGGTGTTTTTGGAGCAGCTCATCAGACCGGTGAGTGCGTAGGTCGGCAAGCTCAGCCGGTGATCGACGATTTCGCCGTCGCTGCGGTCAAGACTGGTATGCTGCCGACCCGCGAAGTGATCGAGGCGACTGCCGGACTGATCACGTCGAACGGCTTGAAGAACATTGTGGTCGACCCGGTCGTACGCTCGACGTCCGGGTTTGACCTGATCGACGAAAATGCTCTGAGAAGCCTCATTGAGTTACTTTTCCCGCTATCCGACCTGATAACGCCGAACATCCCCGAGGCTGAACGGATCACCCGAATATCGATAAATACCGGCGCAGACATCGATCTAGCCGCCAGAATGATGCAGTCGATGGGTGCGAGGAACGTCTTGGTCAAGGGCGGTCATGCTTCGGAAAAATGGGGTCCGATCGATGGTGAAGATGCGCATGCCCCCCGAATCGCGAGAGATCTTCTCTTCCTAGGCACCGAAATTTACGCTCTTGAGGCTGAGTTTGTGGAGACGACGGCTACTCACGGCACGGGTTGCACATTGGCTGCAGCGATCACGGCCAATCTTGCACATGGGCTCAGTCTCACCGAGTCAGTAAGGATCGCAAAAGAATATGTGAATCAAGCCATACAAACACCGACCGGGCTCGGCAAAGGCAGTTCACCGATCGGTTTTCCGGGATTTAAAGGAAGGTAGGCCTTCGTTTTGCGATGACCGCGTTAACCGCTTGCCATAGCAACCCGCCGGCAGCGTAGATCGCGAGCAGCGGGTCGAGCAAATAATCCCACAGATTGTTTGAGGCCAATATATGCATTTCAAATGAGAGAAAGCATAGAACGAGCATCCAAAAGGCAATATTTCGTTTACTCAGTGCGAAAACGACTGCGAGTCCCATTATCACGATCGTCAGTATCTGCGGGCCAAATCCGAGTTGATAGCCATTGAACTGAATCAGCCCGAAGGTCGGCGGAAATACCAAGGCCCCTCCGATAACGACCATCCCTAAGACGGTCGATCTTTCCCGGCTCATGTTTACGTCGACTCCGAACACCCGTTCGAGCAAGACTATCGAAAGTAATATGTCGGTCGAAATACTAATATGCCCGACCACGGTCAAAAATTGCTGCGAGAAATTTAGTCCGCCGATAGGAATGAGCGGGAACAATCCGCACAACAATAATACGATAATCCGGAACGACAATCGGCGTTCTGCGAGTTTTAGAGCCAATGACGACGAAACGGCAAGCACAAGAAACGTGCCGAGCCATTCGAACGCCGCGATCGGCAAAGTCCTAATCATTTAGTGACCTCACCCACGCCTCATTGAAGACGATGTGTCTGATCTTTCGTCTTTTCCACGTGTACAAAAGTTGGATCTCACCCGCGCTCGTCTTCAGCAGGCTCGGATACGAACGTTCGTCGTTGACGCTCTTAGAGCTAACGGCCTCGTCACTCTCAAACGTATGAATTATCTTCCAATTGATGCCGAGATCGGTTGAGATCGCCAATGTCAGCACGTTGCGGTATTGGGTCGAGTTATTAAAGACTAGAATAATTGAGCCGTCCGAGAGCCGCAGCGACGCGAGGGCAGAATCAGGATTTGGCAGGTCCAGTTTGGCCGGTGATGTCCAGGACCTGCCGGCGTTGGATGTCGTCGTCCTCAAGATTCGCTTCGGGTCATCGCCGTTATATCGCATAAAGGCGACCGCGGTCTGGTCGTCGAGCGTTATAACGGAAGGTTGCAGAGCTCCGCGTTCGCCGTTCGACATCGTCACGCGGCTCAGCACCTCGCCATTGCGGTCGACGCGAACGAGTTCCGCAAATGAATATTGATCGTAGCTCCGAAAGACGGGCAAACCGATCGTGCCGTCCGCGTATTCGAACGGCATTCCCTTGACCAGCGTGCCCGAATGGGGAACCGGCGACAGCTGCAAACGTTTTGCCGGGGACCACGTCTTGCCGCTATCGTCTGAATAAATGAAATTGGTATCGGCTCCGGACCATCCGAAAAGGCTGCCGGTTACAAAGAAAAGCCAGGTTCTCCCGCTCTTATCCGAGTAGATTACCGCGTTTCCGATGGATTTCAGCCGCCGTCCGATGTCTACCGAGGCTTGTTCGCGATCGACCAGAACGGTGGGCGTCGACCATCGGCCGGTCGCGTTATCCAAAACCGATGTATATAGTGCGACGTCGAGGCTGCCTTCTTTCGAACCTTGAAACCAAACTGATCGCAATTGGTGATCCGGCATTTCCGTGATGGCGGCACTATGGACCATCACCGAGTCAGATTCCGCGTCCGACACAAAAGCTTCTTTGTAAACGGCCGTCTCCGTGGCGGGCGAAACGCCGATCGATCCGCCCGCCGCGGCAAAACCCGGCGGTGCGGACTGATGGAACAGATAGTGAGCTATCGCAGGTGAGAATACGGCAATGATAACGACTATCCTTGAAATTCCCCAAATGAGGTTTTTGTTAAAGCGGGGTTCGATCATCGAACTAATAAAATAGCATAATGTCGCTGAATAACGACATCGGGGTGAAAGGTCGACCGCCGACATCACGGCGAATTTGGCAGAGACAGTACGCGAGATCGATCCTGATAGCGACGCCAACACGATCTGGCCGAAGCCACGACATAAGCGTACGGCACCTAAAAAAGGCATTCGCCGGAACGTCGGTGTTCGAGGCAACCGTCGTTGCCATGGCTCAGCGACTATTGGCACTGAGATAGAAATGAGAACGGAAGGGCGGCCTATTAAACGATCTTCTCGCGTAAATCAGGCCGCCCTTTATTTTTGGAATGATATAGAAAACTAGCGCGAGTCAAAGCTATTTACAGAAAAATCTCCGCGAAGTCCCCATGGCATGTACAACACCGAGTTGTCCAAACTGCGGAAAACGTAGGAAAAACTTTGGGCTCCGGTTGTCGCACCGTTACGGTATACCGCGAGATCGGTCCGTCCGTCGCCGTCATAGTCACCCTGAGTTGGCACGTCGCTTGACAATCCAAACCCCTGAGGAGCTCGGAGTTGTCCATTAGAACTCTGGAGAATGTACCATACCAACGGAGCCGAGGCCGTAGAACCGGTCCGGGCAACGGCAAAATCATACTTTCCGTCTCCGTCATAATCGCCGGGCAATACATAGTCCGTATTGAAATTGCCCCATTGCTGATATTGCACCGCGGCATCCGAACTACGCAGCACGATAAACGTGTTTGCCGGTGCGAGACCGACTCGATAGACCGCGACATCAACTTTGCCGTCACCATCATAATCCGCCGGAACTGGCGTGTCGAAATTACTGGAGCCGTCCCCGGTCGTGCCGAAAGGGATCCAAAGCGGGCCGCTTAGGCTGCGTTTAACATAAAAATAGGCCTGAGCACCGGCCGCCGCTCCGTTTCGGAATGTCGCCGGATCGGTTTTGCCGTCACCATCGTAATCACGAGCTACCGGCTTGTCCCCGGTCAGACCCCAGTCGATCTGTTGAAATACCAGATCGCTTGACCTCAGCAAAAGAAAATAGGCCTGAGCACCAGCAACTGTGCTGGTTCTAAATACGCAAAAATCGTCTTTACCGTCGCCATCGTAATCACCGGGTGCCGGAAAATCCGTATTGGCGTCGCCCCATGCCACGTTCTGATATCCGCTTGTCGAATTCATGTTGTGGTAGGTTATCTGTGCGGTGGCGGGCGGTGCGGCTGTCGGAAACCGCAGCACGCTAAAATCGGTCCGACCATCACCGTCAAAGTCTACCGGACGTTTGTTGGCCAACTGCCCGCGGATCTCGCCGCCCGCGAAGCTGGTTGAGTGAACGTTCACATAACCAAGATGTGCCCGCAATTGTGCGATCTGCGTTGGCGTAATGGCGACCGCTCCCGTGATCGTTCCGGCCGTACCGCCGACTGCCCCGAAATTGATCGCCACTCCGGCACTTGAGCCGATGGCTGCGGGAGCGTGAATATGCGATGCAGTCTGAGTACTCGAAAGCCCCGTAAATACCACAGTAAACGAGATCGTTCCGGCCGCCTCGTTCAAAAATACTCGTGCATATCCGGTTGCGGTACTCGCATTTACCGGTACCTGCTGGGCACTCGACAGATATGCGTAAAATGTCTCCGCGCGGACCGACCCGACAGTTGCCACCGCGAGGCATACAAACATCAAAAAAAACCGAAGTTTCATAGTTCCTCCTGAACTCACAACTTGAACAAAAGAATGGAGAGCTAAGGCTCTTAGCTTAGAATTATACCGGCAAAGTTGTCAATCTTTTTTGACTACGAGGATTCTATGTTTCACCGCTGAATTTGGACTTCTGCCAAAAACTTGCCACAATGTCGAAGGTGGTTGGGAACGCGTTATAAAGTAGCGAAGATCAATCTTCACGAAATGGAAGTGCTGAATTTTCAAAAAAATCAAAACGAAGGCGGCCTGCGCTTGGTGCCCGAGGCTAAGGGCTTGTTGCCGCTGCCTTTGATTGAACAGCAGTTCGTTAATTTCATCTTTTTTCGCGTCGATCCGGCATGGCGTAGGCTCGACGCATCGTCAAAAGCGGTGTTTAAGGCTGAGTTTGAGAGTGTTTTCGAGGAGTATAGACACGTTTTCATGCTCTATAGCTACTCGCTCGTTGGTTTTGACTCGAAGGCCGATCTGATGTTCTGGCGTATCGGGACGTCACTCGATCTGATCCAGGAGATGACCGCGAAGATGTACCGGACCAGCCTGGGGAGTTATCTCGAGCCGGGCGACAATTTCATGTCTTTAACGAAACTCCGGATGTTCGTCGATTACGCGTCCGAGGATCGCAATCGCATTACGGCAGGGTCGAAACGATATCATTTTATTTACCCGTGTAGCCGACTCGAAGAGTGGGCCGATCTGCCGGTCGATGAACGCGATGCGTTTATCGAAGAAAATTTCATGGTCGGTATGAAGTTTCCCAATATCCGGATCCATCTCACGCACGCCTTTGGGTTTAGCGAGCAGGAGTATTTGATCACGTTTGAGACCGACGAACCTAAGGACTTTCTAGCGATGGCTGAGGAATTGCGAGAAACATCGGCGGCAAAATTTTCCCTCCGCGGAATGCCGGTCTATACTTGTCGGCAACGGCCAATGATGGAGTGTCTGGACGCCCTCGGCTAATGATCATAGGACGTTTATTGACCATCAGCGGAGAGGTGCAAGGCGTCGGGTTTCGTGCCTTCGCTCAGCGTTCCGCAGCCAAGCACCAAGTTCGCGGCTACGTGACGAATCTAGCCGACGGCCGTGTCGAGGCCCACGTCGAAGGAACGCCGGCGGCGGTTGAGGGATTTAAGATGGACCTCGCGGCGGGTCCCAGGTTTTCTCGCATTGTTAGGCTTGAGGAACTGGTAATTGACCCGACGGGTTTGTATTCAAATTTTAGGATCGAAAGATAAGAATGGAAAACTTACGAAAGCTTATTCGCGAAGTGCCCGATTTTCCGAAACCGGGCATCAATTTTTACGACATCACGACGCTGTTAAAGGATGCCGACGGCCTTAATAACACGATCGAGGCACTTGCCGGTCTGTGCTCAGACGAAAAGATCGATACCGTTATCGGGGTTGAATCGCGCGGCTTTATATTCGCTCCGCCGCTCGCCATTCGTCTCGGTGCCGGATTCGTGCCTGTTCGTAAGCCCAAAAAACTGCCCGCCGAAAAGGTGTCGATCTCGTATGACCTCGAGTACGGCCAGGACACACTCGAAATTCACAAGGACGCGGTGGGCGATGGCCATCGCGTTTTGATCGTCGACGACCTGCTCGCGACCGGCGGCACCGCACGTGCCGTTGTCGATCTAGTCGAAAGCCTGGGCGGCGTCGTTGCCGGTCTGTTATTCGTCATCGAACTGGACTTTTTGCACGGGCGTGATAAATTTGAAGGCTATGATGTCCGGTCCCTGATCCGGTACGATTCGTAACCGTTTCGATTTTCAGATTGTGAATAACGCAATGACCGTCTGATCGCACTTCACATGACGATTATTGCCACTTCCCCCAGTTGGTCCCGTAGCTCAGTTGGATAGAGCGTTCGCCTCCTAAGTGAAAGGCCGGTGGTTCGAATCCACCCGGGATCACCATACTTTCTAGTAGTCCTGATCGGCCTTCGACATAACGGGGCTGTAGTTTTAGCGCCGCAAACTGAACGACTCGCTTTTGCTTCGGCTTTTCATTAATTTGCCGTCGGAGGCGAGATTGAGGTTGCAACTGTCCAGGATTACCAATATGTTCGGATCGACTTTGCGAACGCCGTGCATCTTTACCAGACCGGATCTGGCATCAAACGTGCCCCGGACATACTCCGTGGCCGAGAGGCCCACTTTGCTAACTGTGCTCACAAAACCGCAGATTATGTCGTTCTAAACGTTATTTCTGACGAGAAATCGACCCCAGGAAACGCAAATTAATCTTTTTGACAAGTTTTCTGGAAGCTAATTACTAATGGACCTTTCTATTAATTGAACGGAAGCAGAGCGTGTTCAAGCACAGTGGCAGGCATAATGGCCGGACACTTATACGCCCGAGGTCTATTCACATCTCCAAATCAATCCTTTCAACCGCAACGTAGCGAGCGTTGCGGTTTTTTTGTTTGGCCCACGAAATACACGAAAGGCACGAATACAGATTCTTTGAATTTCGTGCCTTTCGTGTATTTCGTGGGCAATTTCTTACTGTGGTAGATTAGTCGTGTATGCAAAAGGTCCTGACAGCCGAACAGATGAGCACCGTCGATCGTCTGACGACCGAACGCTACGGCATACCGTCAATCCTCCTGATGGAAAACGCCGCCCACGCCGTCGCCCGCGTCATCACCGAAAAGCTCGGCGGCTCAGTTAAGGGCAAGTCCATTCTGATACTCTGTGGCCCCGGCAACAACGGCGGCGACGGTGCGGCACTGGCGAGGATATTGGCAAATCTTTGCGCGAACGTGGATGTATTTCTTTTTGGTAAAGTCGAAAAGACCAAAGGCGATGCGCGGGTAAATTATGAGATTGTGCGCCGAACCAAGTTCGACCAATTGCCGGTCAACATCCCTCATGAGTTTTGGAAATTCGACCAACTTTCGTTTGAGGAAGTTGACGATCCAGCACGATGGGCTAGGATATATGGTAACTCAAAATATGATGTCGTTGTTGATGCTTTGTTCGGTACTGGCCTGACTCGTAAGTTAGATGAACGCTTCGCCAGGTTGATGGATACTCAATGGCTCGAAGAGAATCTTTATGCCTTGGAGCGGAACTTTCTGTCGGTTGCAATCGACATACCCTCCGGCCTTGATGCGGACAGTCCCAAACAAATTGGTGTGAACTCACATGTGGATGTAACCATCACATTTACTGCGCCAAAAATCGCAAATATCCTTCCCGAAGCCTCGCGATTTGGGGGCGAATTGATAATTGCAGATATTGGTTCTCCTTACACGTTGGTTGAAGACGCCTCTTCCAGCCTATTTGTTGCTAATGTCGACGATGCTTCCAAGTGGCTTGAATGGACAAAAATCTCGGATGATTCTTACAAAAACAAACGCGGACACGCCCTCGTGATCGCGGGTTCTGACAGCTACTCCGGTGCGGCGGTTCTGGCCGGCGACGCGGCGATGCGCTCCGGCGCCGGGTTGGTGACGATCGCCACGCCAAATAGTTCGAAGGACTCGGTCGCGTCGCGGGTTTTGCCCGAGATAATGGTCCGCGGGGTTGCCGAAACCAAGAGCGGAACTATTGACGACGCGGCATTTGATGAACTTGGCGATCTGCTCAAAAAGGCAAACGCCGTCGCCATCGGCAGCGGTTTGGGGCAGAATGACAGCACGCGAAGGTTCGTTCAACGGGCGATCGGGCACCGGACCCAGCCAATGATCGTTGACGCCGACGCTCTCAATCTGTTGTCGCCTTTCCGCTCAGATGCGTTGCAGAAGCCCGCACGAAGTAAGGGCGCCGCCGAGCAGGTTTCAACCGTCGGGGCTCCACTCATCCTCACGCCCCACGAAGGCGAGTTTATGCGTCTGCTCGGAACTGACGACAAAGACGCGATCACGGACCGCGTTGCGGCCGTTCGCGACTTTGCCGTCAAGCACGACGTTATTCTTGTTCTAAAGGGCGAACGAGTCCTGATCGGCGAGCCCGGCGGCAAGGTCGTCGTCAACCCGACCGGCAATTCGGGCCTCGGCAAGGCCGGCAACGGCGACACGCTGACCGGCATCATCACGGGTTTTGCCGCCCAGGCCGCAGCGATGAATATCGACATTTTTGAAACGGTCGTCGCCGCCGTCTACGTCGCGGGGATGGCGGGCGACATCGCCGAGGCGAAGTACGGCAAACGGGTAATGACCGCCTCCGACGTCCGTGAATGCCTAGTCGACGTTTTCGCACAGCTCTCGGCTATTCAAGGATATAGCCGAGGCAACTGAATAGTAGCCGATAGCTGCCAGCGAACATAACGGCCATGAGCTACCACTTATAGACGAAACGCTGAAAGAGATTCTCGAATGTATGGAACCATCCCTGATCATTTGTAAAAGCCCGGACGAGACTTTCGCCCTTGGAGAAAAGATCGCTCGAAGCCTCCACGGCGGCGAAGCCGTGCTACTTTTCGGCGGCCTGGGTGCGGGAAAAACGCTGTTGACGAAAGGCATTCTACACGGCCTTTCGTATGACATCGACGAAGTCACCAGCCCGAGTTTTACACTCGTAAACCACTATCGGACAGAATTGTTAGATGTTTACCATATTGACCTATGGCGACTCGATGCCAGACAGGACGTGGCAACGGCGGTCGGGCTGGATGAAATATTTGAAAATGATCATGCCGTTGCCATTATCGAGTGGGCTGAGCGGCTCGGCGATTTTCGATTTCCATTCGGCGAGATCCGGGTCACGATCGACGGCGACGGCGATGAAAACCGGCGGATCACGGTCGCAAATGCCCTAACCCTCGCCGCCTAAAAGATTTAACATCAATAATGTTCGCGTACGGAGAGATTTGGAATATAATCAGGTGGACACCCCTATGACTTCAGCCGACAGTAAGACCCGTAAAAACGAACCCGAATCGACCGCAACGCCGACATCGACTGAGACCGAATTTGACGACCGGCTCTTTTTCAATCGTGAGCTTAGCTGGCTCGAATTTAACAAACAAGTGCTCGAGGAGGCGTTTCGCGAAGGAGTGCCGGTACTGGAACGGTTAAAGTTCCTGTCTATATTCTCGACCAATCTCGACGAGTTTTATATGATCCGCGTCTCTGGCCTGAAAGAACAGATCGCCGAGGGAATCAGTGAGCTTTCACCAGATGGTATGACCGCTGCCGACCAGATCCAGGAGATCGCACGCCGCCTCAAACCGACGCTAAAGCGGCAGGTCGCCCATCTGCATCAAAACGTCCTGCCCGCACTCGCGGCTGCCGGCATCACGATCGAAAGCTATAAAGACCTTGGAGTCAAGGACAAGCGGCGGCTCGATAAATACTTTCGCGACAATCTGTTTCCGATACTGACTCCGCAATCGGTCGACTCGAGCCATCCGTTTCCTTACATCTCCAATCTAAGCCTAAATCTCGGCCTATTCATCGAGCCTGACCGGACATTTACGCAAAAGAATCTTAAACATCTATACCGCCAGAAGCGGTTTACACGTATCAAACTACCGCCGACGGCATCGCGTTTGATACCGATCGACGAAAAACGGAATCGTTTCGCTTTGCTCGAAGAGGTGATCGCCGCGAACGTGAGCGAATTGTTCCCGAATATGAAAACGTCCGGGTCATTCCTGTTTCGGGTTACCCGTGATGCTGATATCGAGCTCCGAGAGGACGAGGCCGGCGATCTGCTCAGGACGCTCGAGCGCGAACTCCAACGCCGCCGCGACCGTTTCCCCGTGCGTCTCGAGGTTTCGGCAAATATGCCGGAGAAAATGCTTAATCTGCTGACGACCGGCATCGGCTTGACCGACGAGGATGTCGACAAGGTCGATGGTTTGCTCAATATTCCGGATCTGATGCGGCTGTACGGATCGAAGTTTCCTAACCTCCAGGACAAACCAATCACCGCCCATCAACCGGCAGCGATGCACGGCAAAAAGAGTTTGTTCGACGTTGTCAAAAAGCAGGATGTACTGCTCCATCATCCGTACACGACATTTAACGTGGTCACCGAGTTCATCGCTGAGGCCGCCGAAGACCCCGACGTGCAGGCGATCAAGATATGTCTGTACCGAACCGGCAAAGACTCGCCGATCGTCGATTCGCTGATGCGTGCGAGCCGTATGGGCAAACAGGTGACGGCTCTTGTTGAGCTAAAGGCCAGGTTCGACGAGGAAAACAATATCGAGTGGGCTCGCCGACTCGAAAATGAGGGCGTCCACGTTGTCTACGGCATTCACTCGCTCAAGACCCACTCTAAGGTGATGCTCATCATTCGCCGCGAAAAGGACAAGCTTATTCGCTATGTCCATCTCGCGACCGGCAATTATAACCCGGCGACGGCGAAGATCTACACTGATCTAGGCCTGCTGACGACCAACGAGCAGATCGGAGCCGATGCATCGAACCTCTTCAATTTCCTGACCGGCTATTCGCAACAGGACAAATACACGCGTCTGCTGGTCGCTCCGCTAAATCTTCGCGAAAAGTTCATCCAGTTGATCCGCCGAGAGATCAAGCACCAACGCGCAGGCAAGAAAGGGAAGATCATCGCTAAATTTAACAGCCTGACCGACATCTCGTTGATCAAGGAACTCTATGCCGCATCGAATGAGGGCGTCGAGATCGACCTGATCGTTCGCGGGGTCAGTGCTTTGCGGCCGGGGATCAAGGGCCTGTCGGAGAATATCCGCGTCCGTTCGGTCATTGGCCGATTTTTGGAGCACAGCCGCATATTCTATTTTGCAAACGGCGGCGACGACAATGGCGAAATATTCATCGGCAGTGCGGACTGGATGATGCGCAATCTCGACCGCCGCATCGAGGTAACCATCCCGATCCTGGACGCGGAAATCAAGGCGTACCTTCGTGATACATTGCTCGACGCATATATTCGGGACAACGTAAACGCGAGAATACTACGGTCCGACGGGACGTATCGCCGTGTGACTACTCCACCGGCGGATCCGTTTGATTCGCAGATGTTCTTTGTCGGAAGGGAATCCGAGATCTAGGCGGCATTGGTCTTTTCAAATCGAGCTTCCGTCACGCCGTTTATTATGGTGCCGTATTTTAGGGTCAAACGCGGGTAGCCGCGAACCTCGGGTTCCAGGCGATCGGCTCCGATCTGCTTTTCGACCGTCAGGATATCTTCGATCGTCCCCTCGATTTCCATGTAAAGCCCGAACGGCAACTCGTCAAGCACGACCTCAACGTTGCCCAAATGATATGCCTTGCGGTGCTTTTCGTAGATGACGGATAGCTTATAGCCGAGTCTTTCGATGATCGCCTCGGTGGCCTCGACGTTGTCGACCTTGGTTTCGTGTTCGATCTGCTGTTTGAATTCATTCTGCAGTCCGAACTTTTCCTTATAGGTCAGGATCGTCGTCTCATTGGTCTTTCGCAGACGGAGAACGGCATTTCGGTCGTCGAGAATTCCGCCGCGGTGGAGGTAGTTTTCCTCGAACGTCTCGTACGCGAATACCGCTCCGAGATCGCGCAATCGGGTTGTGAAAGCGACCAGCAGTTTCTTGTCCAAACGGTATTTCTTTTCGGTTTCGATCGCCATTAATAGCCTGTGGCTTAATAGTATGAAATATGAGGGTGACGGGCAAACTGCACATTTACATCTCAGCGAGCTTGACTGAAATTCATCAATACCTAATACTTGAAAAAAAGGTCAAGTATTTCAAATTGACCGTTGAGTTTACAGACTAGTAGTTTTTAGGAGAAAAATATGCCTTATCCGGAAATGATGATCTACGGTATGCGTGCGGAACTGGCGCAACTCGGGATCGAAGAAACAAAAACGACCGAAGCCGTCGACGAAGCTGTCAAAAACACGGACGGTACCCTCATGGTAGTCGTCAACTCGGTTTGCGGTTGTGCCGCGGGCGGCGTCCGACCGGGCATCGCGATGGCGTTGCAGAACGCGTCGAATGTACCTGACAAAGCGATAACCGTCTTTGCCGGTGCGGATATTGATGCGACCGATACGGCTCGTGCCTATTTTGAGGGCTACCAACCGTCGTCGCCGGCGATCGGATTGCTCAAAGACGGCAAACTCGTTCAGATGTTTGAACGCCGAGATCTCGAAGGCCGTCCGCCGCTGGCAATCGCCCAGTCGCTGATAGATGCTTTTGACGCTCACTGCACCAAGTCGGAATCCGCAAGCAATTAGGCATTCCCACGGTTCAGAGTTATGCCTTTAGGCGTGAGGTGTTGCGTATCCGCGGCGTAAGGATCGCAACACTGCGTAACGCAATTTACTTGCGACCACGCCTAAAGGCCTAACTTTGAAACTGATCTTGATCGTCCCGGGATTCCTTTAACGCCGGAGCCCGAGAGACGATCGATCTATAATAACGGACTCCAATTTTGGTCGTCACCCACTCCGGGTGGCCCAGTGGTCCGTTCCCTCCGTGGTCGCCGAGTCGGGTACGGCCGACCACGTCGCCGCATCCCCGTGATTTTCCTATTGCGACCGGAGCCTCATAACGGCTAGAATACAGTTGTCCCGTTTACTACGGGGATTGACTTGATTCGCCAACGCCAATGTCCATCAGCCAACGCCAGCACATCAGATTTTCGCTCGACATCCCGGCGCGCATCATCACGAAGTTTGGTGAGACCCAGGACACGACGCTGCAGCAGATCAGCATCGGCGGATGTTTTACGGGTTGGGAAGAGAACATATACATCGGCGACGAATTTCGGATGGAGATAATGCTGCCAAATGGCAATTATCTTCCGCTCCATTGCAAGGCTCTTTACCGTTTTGACCATACGGGCATCGGCGTCAAATTTACCGAGATCACGCATTTTGAACAGGATCTGATCTCAAGGATCATCGCCGCCCAACTCGAGGCCGAGGGAGTTCCGCTGCAGATCGACCAACTCAACCATCCCGCAAAATTTGTGCCTCCCGTTGATACGTCGCCCCGCGTCACGGACATTCGCGAAACCACCGACAGCATTCTGGAAAAGATAATGTCGTCGGATATCTGAGGATCGCCCCCAATGTTGAGCGCAAACCGTCTTGCGCGCCGCCAGATCCGGCCATCAGTCGCAAATTACCAACCCCACGTCCCCGAATCACCCTTGAACGGCCCGACGATATCAGACGTTATCCAGCCTCCATAAAAATCTCCGGGCTGCGCTTCGACAAGTTCGTCATCGACATAGCACGCGTCCATTTTCGATGGGTAGAACGCGATGTATCCGGCGATCGGCAAAAATGCCGGCGTCGGCTTCGGGTAGGACCACGCCGCGTTTCCGACGGTTCGTCCGCCGATTGACAAGTCATAATAGCCGGCCATACCTTTCCATTCGCAAAAGCTAGATCCGCTCGCAGCCGTCAGAAACTCGGTCCGAACATCGGCCGGCGGCAGGTAATAGACCGGCGGATGGCTCGTCTCGAGTACGCGGTACGCCCGGTTTGTCGATGCTATCGTCGCGCCGGCAAACTCGACACGGATGTGTTTCGACACGGGCACGAGCCGCGGCGGCCGTGGGTAGTCCCAGACCGATTCCTGGCCCGCTTTTGGTTCAATTCGCTTCATAATTTAGCTAAAACAACTCATCCATCGCCTGTTCGAGGTTCTTGACACCGACGACGCGGATGCCAAGGAGCTTTTCCAAGCCCTTTTTATTGGATTCCGGCAGGATCAGTTTCCGAAAGCCGAGCGTTTGAGCCTCGCGGGCACGGGCTTGGGCCTGAAGCACGCCGCGGACTTCGCCGGTGAGGCCCACCTCGCCGAAGACGGCCGTCTCAGGCGGGATCTGCAAGTTGCGAAAGCTCGACGCGATAGCGGCAATGACGCCGAGGTCGGCGGCGGGTTCGTCGATCTCCATCCCGCCGGCAACGTTGATGAAAACGTCATCGGCGGCGAGTTGAAAGCCGAGTTGCCGCTCCATCACGGCGATCAAAAGGCTCGTGCGGTTGTGGTCAAAGCCCTGTGCCATTCGCCGCCCAGTGCCAAATTTGCCGCCGCTGACCAGTGCCTGGACCTCGACCAGCATCGGGCGGGTGCCCTCCATACAGACGGTCACGACCGAACCGGTCGCGTTCTCGGGACGTTCCTGCAGAAAAAGCTCGGACGGATTACCTACGGGCACGAGCCCCGAGTTTGTCATCTCAAAAACGCCGATCTCGTTGGCCGCACCGAAACGGTTTTTGGCCGCGCGGATGATGCGGTGGTTGTGGTGGCGGTCGCCCTCAAAATAGAGCACGGTGTCGACGATGTGCTCGAGCGTTTTGGGCCCGGCGATCGAGCCTTCTTTGGTGACGTGTCCGGTCAGGAAAACCGGCGTCGCCGTCTGTTTCGCGAACATCATAAACTGTGCCGCCACATCCCGCACTTGCGAAACGCTCCCGGGCGCCGATTCGATCCGCTCGCTGTAGATGGTCTGGATCGAATCGACGATCACAAAATCGGGCCGCAATTTGTCGATCTCTGCCAATATGGCCTGCAGATTGGTCTCAGGCAGCAGAAAAAGGTTGTCGGCAACGAGGCCGAGACGCTCGCCTCGCATCTTGATCTGGCGTTCCGACTCCTCGCCCGAGACATACAAGACCTTGGCTCCGCCGCGGCCGAGTTTATCGGCCATCTGAATGACGATCGTCGATTTGCCGATGCCCGGAGCACCGCCGATCAGCACGAGCGAGCCCGCGACGATGCCGCCGCCTAATACGCGGTCGAGTTCGTCGATGCCGGACGTGGTGCGTGCGTCGTCCTGCGACTCGATCGTTCCGTAAGCGATCGGCGTGACTTGCCGAAACTGCGATCCGGATGCGGACACGAGTGTCCTCGCTCCTTCGGCACGAAATCGCTCCTCGACGAGCGTGTTCCACGCCTCACAGTCGGGGCATTGCCCGAGCCATTTTCGCGACTGCCCGCCACAGTTCTGGCAGACAAAAATTGTTGCAGGTTGCTTAGCCATTGTTTTCAAGAGTGTACTTCATCAATCAAATGTCCGACAAACTTCAGTCGGTTGTTCGACCGCGATCATCGGCCGACTCGCCGACCATGTATTCTACGTCGCGGCGGAGTCGTTCCCGTTTTGTTGCTATCGAGGGCATTCGTCGATGTCATCAAACTGAAGTTTGATGGACGTTTCCGGCCCGGGTTTTTTCATAAATATTATTAACATTTACGATGAGTTATGAATATTTATTAAAGTCTAATAACCGAACAGGCCTCGGGACAGGCTGCGGGACAAGCGATGCGACGCCGTAAACGTCTACGGATCAAACACTTACGCCCGTTCTGTCGGCGTCGACCCAAACACTCGCGGGACAAGCCGCGGGACAGGGAAACTATTGAAACGATTGGGTTTAACCCGTTTTGTCCCGCTGTCCCGCGAAAATTTTTGTTTTGGGACCGTTCGCTCGGGACAAATT
>JAYVUD010000029.1:0-4951 GCA_043788335.1 Chloracidobacterium sp.
CGCGCGTCAGTCCGTGCAGCGCCGCATACTGGTCGGTATCGCGCTTCACTTCCAGAACGTTGTCAGTCTGTTCCAACCGGATTCCGTCCGGCACCGGCACGGTGAGTTTGCCTTTGGGGCCCTCCACCGTGGTTTCCTTACCGATCGTCACCTTGACGCCTTTCGGCAGGGGAATCGGTTTTTTTCCTACTCTAGACATAATCTTCTTGATTTTTGATCTGTGATCTTGGATTTTGGATCATTCGGATTGCCGCTTGCAATCCAACACCCAAAATCGAAAACCCAAAATCGATTAATAGATCTCTGCTAAGATCTCGCCGCCGACCTTTTCGCGGCGTGCTCGTTTGCCGCTCATCAACCCCTTTGAGGTCGACACGATGTTTACGCCGTATCCGCCGAGAACTCTCGGGATCTCGTCTGAGCCCATGTAAACACGGCGGCCCGGACGCGAAACCCGCGATAGATGCGTGATCGACGATGTTCCCTTGGCGTCATACCGCAGAAAAATACGGATCACGTATTTAACATCTTCGCCCTTAGTCGAAAAACTGTTGATGTAACCCTCTTCTTTGAGGATACGTGCAACTTCAAGCTTTAGCTTTGAGCCCGGAATATCAACGCGTGTGTGATTCGCCGCAATCGCATTGCGAATCCGCGTAAGCATATCGGCTATTGGATCTGTCATTACTATTTACTCCGTCAAATCATTTTCGATTTTGGATTGCCGATCTTGGATCGCTTCGATCAGTACGAATCTAAAATCCAAAATCTAAAATCTAAAATCGGTCTACCAACTAGATTTCGTTACGCCCGGGATCTGGCCTTCGAGGGCCAATTCACGCAATGCAATTCTCGAAACACCAAACTTCCTCAAAAATCCACGCGAACGGCCCGTTTGCGAACAGCGGTTACGGACCCTGATCGGGCTCGCGTCACGCGGCATCTTTTGCAGCAGGATCACCGCAGCATCGACCTCTTGGGGGGACGACTTAGGGTTGTTTACGATCTTTTTAGCTGCGGCACGGCGAGCCGACCACAGCTTTACCATGTCCTTGCGTCGTTCGTTTTTGACTATCTTGCTTATCTTTGCCATATTCTTAAAGCATCTTCACCGCCGAGACGCGGGGTCGCAGAGTCTTTTCATCAAAGCGGAAAACAGAAAGTCTTTTTCAATTCTTCTCTCCGACTTTGCGTCTCTGCGGTTAATTTCCTATTGCCTAAAGGGCATACCGAGCGCTTTCAGGAGCGAACGGGCCTGTTCGTCGTTGGCTGCGGTCGTAACGATCGAAATATTCATTCCGCGCGTCTTGTCGACCTTGTTAAAATCGATCTCCGGAAAGATCAGCTGCTCGCGAATGCCGAGCGTGTAATTTCCGCGTCCGTCGAACGCCTTAGCCGAGATACCGCGAAAATCGCGTACACGCGGCAGTGCGACTGAGATCAGGCGATCGAGAAATTCGTACATACGATCGCCGCGAAGCGTGACCATCGTGCCGATAGCCATTCCCTGGCGAAGTTTGAAAGCCGCGATCGACTTTTTCGCCTTAGTGATGACCGGCTTTTGTCCGGTAACGGATTTCAGCTCTTCGGAGGCAACATCGAGGATCTTGGCATTTGCCGAGGCTTCACCGAGTCCCATATTGACGACGACCTTTTCGATCTTCGGGATAGCCATCGGATTCGTAATTTCGAATTCCTTAGCTAACGCCGGTGCGATCTCTTTCTTGTATTTTTCTTTTAATCTGGTCATTTTAGACCTCTCCTAAATATTCGCTTGGGTATCGCTCAAGTGCGTTTCCAAACATTAGTAATTATTGTGCGACGGGTTCCTCGGTCTCTTCACGCTTCTTCGTTTCCTTTTTATAGGAACCGGTCTCCACGATGACCTTGCCGCTCTTGGCGACGCGGACCTTTTTACCATCACGAACTTCGTATTTGATACGCGTCGGTTTACCGGTCTCCGGGTCGATCAGGGCAACGTTTGAAACGCTGACCCAGGCTTCCTGTTCGATGATGCCGCCTTCGCGGTTCATCTGCGGGACGGGTTTGCGGTGACGTTTGACGATCATCGCACCCTCGACCTTGACCTTTCCGTTGCGGGCATCGACCGCGATCACCTTGCCGCGATACGGCTGGCGTTTACCAGCGGCATCGTAGCGGTTAAATTCTTTGCCGGCGATAAACACGACCTGATCGCCGCGTTTGACCTTGCTTCGTACTGTTCCAACTTTAACCGTTTTCATCTCTTATATTACCTCCGGAGCGAGGCTGACGATCTTCATAAAGTTCTTTTCACGCAGTTCGCGGGCAACGGGTCCGAAAACACGCGTTCCGATCGGCGATCCGTCGTCCTTGATAAGCACGGCCGCATTGTCGTCAAAGCGGATATATGTTCCGTCCTTACGCCGGATCTCTTTGCGTGTGCGAACGATGACTGCGTTGTAAACTTTACCTTTCTTAGCGGTTCCGTCCGGCGAAGCTTCTTTCACCGTGACTTTGATGGTGTCGCCGAGACGTGCGATCTTGCTGGTCGATCCGCCAACCGGCATGATCATTTCGACCCGCTTTGCACCCGAATTGTCTGCGACCGCTAACGAGGTCTGCATCTGAATCATAACTTTTCTCCAGTGGTCAGTGGCTGTTGGCCCGCTTTTTGGTACTTACCGCAAACCGCCTTTCGCCTACTGTCAACTTCCTAGCTCTGTGCTTTCTGAATGATCTCAACTACGCGCCAACGCTTTCTCGCTGAGAGCGGGCGGGTCTCGACTATCTTAACCTTGTCGCCGATCTTGGCTCCCATCTCGTCGTGAGCCATAAATTTCTTACGCTTCTTGACGTATTTGCGGTAGATCGGATGTTTCACAAGTCGATCAACGCGGACGACGACCGTCTTGGTCATCTTGTCCGACGAGACGATACCGACCTTTTCAGCTCGCTTGCCGCCGGCTTTTTTAGCTTCTGCAGGTGCCGTAGCAACAGCCGCAACTTCTTTCTTCGGCTTTTCTTCCGTAACCGGGGCTGCCTCGACGACTGCCTCTTCGGCAGGTGCGGCATCCACGGCAGGAGCCGTTTCTTCAGCCTGAGCCTCGACTGCAACTTCTGCTGTCGTTTCGGCTTCGACCGTTTCTACGGTTGTCTCTTCCACTTCTTCGTTCTTCTTCTTTGCCATGTTCTTATCTCAAACTTTGGTGACGCTTATTTCGCCTCGACGCCCTTTTTATTGATCAAGGTGTAGACCCTCGCCAATGTTTTCTTTTCGCGGCGAATATCATTGATAGTCTCGCCGACCCCGAGCGTCTTTCGGAACTTAAGCCGAAAGAGCGATTCTTTCAACGCGTCCGCCTGGTCCTTTAATTCGTCCGCGTTCATCTCGCGAAGCTGTTCGAGCTGTTCTTTTCGTTTCATCTTTAGACTATGCCCCCTTCGAGATCGGCACGGCTAACAAATCTGGTTTTGATCGGGAGTTTCTGGGCGGCAAGGAGAAACGCCTCTTTCGCCAGTTCCATATCTACTCCCTGGATCTCATACATCACGCGGCCCGGCTTGACAACGGCTACCCAGTGATCAGGTGCTCCCTTTCCGCTGCCCATACGTGTTTCGGCCGGTTTCTTGGTGATCGGTTTGTCCGGGAAGATCCTGATCCAGATCTTGCCTCCACGTTTGACGTGACGCGTCATCGCGATACGCGCTGCTTCGATCTGGCGGTCCGTGATCCATCCGGCCTCTAGTGCTTTAAGACCAAAGTCACCAAAGCTAATCTGCTCGCCGCGCGTCGCTTTTCCGCGCATGCGGCCTTTCATTACTCTTCGGTGCTTAACCTTTTTTGGCTGTAACATAACAATTAATCCCGTTCGTTATTCGTCGTTGGTTCATCGTTGATATCAGATCGGATCTTAGGGTTGTTACAACGAACAACGATCCAATGACACTCAACATTTGCCTATCTATTTCTGTCGTCGCGTCGCGGGCGGCGATCGCCGCGTCCTGCTCCGCGTTCGACCTTGACCTCGTTCATCGGGTCGGTCGTCGTTCCGCGTGCCATCGACGCGTTCGGATCGAGGATCTCACCACGGTAGATCCAAACCTTGACGCCGATGATGCCGAATGTGGTCAACGCTTCGGCGAAGCCGTAGTCGATGTCGGCTCTCAGCGTGTGCAGCGGCAAGCGGCCCTGCAGCGACCATTCCGTTCGTGCAATTTCAGCACCGTTCAAGCGGCCGGCGATCATTACCTTGATGCCCTGGGCTCCGAAACGCTGCGATTCTTCCATCGTCTTTTTCATCGCACGTCGAAACGCGATACGCTTTTCGAGCTGCTGCGTGATCTTTTCGGCCTGAAGCTGAGCGTTCAGTTCCGGATGGCGAATCTCCTGGATCGAGATGAGCACTTCGCGGCCGGTCTTTCTCGAAAGGTCTTCGCGGAGCTTTTCGATCTCAGAACCCTTGCGGCCGATGATGATGCCGGGACGCGAGGTGTAGATGATGATCTTCAGACGGGCTGCCGCACGTTCGATATCGATGTGCGAAACGCCGCCGCCGCCGAAACGCTTCTTGAGGTCGCGTTTGAGTTTGAGATCCTCTGCCAAAAATGCTGCGAAATCATGCTTCGCAAACCAGTGCGAGTGCCAATCTTTGTTGTATCCGACTCTAAAGCCGTATGGATGAACTTTCTGTCCCATAAATAAAAACCTTTATTTTTTGTCAGCGTCCTCGCTTGCTTCGATCTCGATCGCCGGTGTCTCGACTGTTTCCTCAATGATCGGCTCGCTTGCTTTTGCTTCGGCATGGGCCTCTGAAGCCGCCGCCGAATCTTCCATAATTTCAGAACCGGCCGCGGCAGACCCCGAAGCACCGACGATGCCCTGTGCGGTGGGCTCAACGGGCGTTCTAACCAGATCGTCCGGAGCGTTTGCTAATGCGGCAGCCTCGACCTCTTCGGCTTTTGCCTTCTT
>JAYVUD010000030.1:0-22333 GCA_043788335.1 Chloracidobacterium sp.
ACTACGCGAGATTCCGCAATAATTTGGCTCAATATAATGATCGCAGAGAGCGAAAAAAAGCAAAAAGCGAACGGAAGCCCGCTTTTCTGGTTACCGGACAAGTGCCGGGGATCAGTTTCCGCGAGATCATAGGCCAGATCAATTACCGGTAAGCCGCGTTGCGTATTGAAACTGCCCGAACCTAATATTTCGGACGGAAACTCTCATGCCGAGCGCGAGGCCCAATTCGCTTTGTAGTACAGCCGGATCACGGCTGTAATAAGAATACACGGTGCCGGTCAAGGCCGTGCCGAGAAAGACTACATTCTTGCCGAACGAGTCCGGTTCACCGACGTTGGACACGGCCAGCAATGCGTTGACCGGTTCCTGCATCTGTTTTTTGGCTTCGGCGATCTCGGCCTTAAAGGCTTCGCGATCAGTTTTCTGATTCGGACGGTTTTGAGCCACGGCCAACTGTAAGGCGACGAGGGTGATCATTGTGATCAGGGATAACTTTTTCATAACTTCTCCTTGTGTGTTGTGTCTTCGAAATAAAACGGTGCGTTTTTATCTTCAATGCACTACGCGGAGATTGTGGTAAAATTGGCTCAATTTATATGTCGAGCGAAGTGACACAACTCCTACACGAACTCGGAAAAGACCCGGATGGCAATGATCGTGAGGCTCTAGATCGCTTGCTTCCGCTCGTGTACGACGAGCTTCGCCGACTTGCCGCCAGCTTTCTCAATCGCGAACATGCGGTGTCCATCCAGACCACGGAACTCGTTCACGAAGCCTATTTCAAACTTACAGATCAGCGGTCTGTCGATTGGGAAAACCGCGGCCAGTTTTTTGCAATCGCCGCACAAGCGATGCGACGCATCCTGATAGATGCCGCACGGCGCAGACACTCAATCAAACACGGTGTCGAAAAGGTTTCGCTTGACGAGGCGTTGACGATCTCGGCCGAGACGGATCGGAGCCTGCTCGAACTCGACAAGGCTCTCTCCGAGCTTGAAAAGTTTGACAAACAGCAGTGCCGCATCGTCGAACTGCGTTATTTCGCCGGGCTGACGATCGCGGAAACGGCCGAGGTACTGAAGATCTCGCCGGCCACCGTCAAACGTGATTGGGCGATCGCCCGTGCTTGGCTATACCAAAAGATCGCAGGTAAATGAGCCGATCCGAGCCTCTTTTCCGCGTAGTCTCATAGCAGATGGAAAACGAAAATTGGGACATTATTAAAATTGCCTTTTCCGAAGTTTACGAACTACCGGTCGAGGCACATGCGGGTTTTCTGGCCAAACTCCCGGTAGATATCCGAACCGAAGTCGAAAATCTGCTCGACGCTCACCTCGAGGCTGACGATTTTATTTCTGAACCGTTCCTTATTCAAAACGGTTTTGTCGACGGGGACGCTGCGGACAATTGGATCGGAAAGGTGATCGACGACTATTTGGTACTCGAAAAGCTCGGGTTCGGAGGCATGGGGGCGGTTTACCTGGCGGAACGCCGACACTCGGATTTCAAACAAAAAGTCGCATTAAAGTTGATCAAGCGCGGAATGGACAGCGAGGCGATCCTCGGTCGATTTGCCGTCGAACGCCGCATCCTTTCATCGTTAGACCATCCGAATATCGCCCGCCTTTTGGACGGCGGGATCTCCTCCGAAGGGCTGCCGTACTTTGTGATGGAATTTGTTGAGGGCCTGCCGCTGAACGAGTATTTTCGCGAAAATCAACTAACGCTCGAGGAACGCCTCGCCGTCTTTCGTCAAGTTTGTTCCGCCGTCGAACACGCGCACAAAAATCTGGTCGTTCATCGCGATCTTAAACCCTCGAACATACTGGTCACACGGGACGGTACCCCAAAACTTCTCGACTTCGGCATTGCCAAACTCCTTGCCGATGATGACGATGCTGCCACAAATACGGCGACACAAAGCCGCGTTTTTACCCCGGAATATGCTTCGCCCGAACAGATCCTCGGCAAAACCGTTACCACCGCGTCCGATGTCTATTCGCTCGGGATCATCCTGTATGAGCTGCTAACTCAGCAGAGGCCATATTACGTTAAGGGAAGATCATACGACGAGATCGTCAAGAGCATTTGCGAGACCGAACCGCCGAAACCAAGCGACACGAGCGAAAATCAGCACGTGACCGAAGGGTATAAGCCGGAGACCCCTCAGATCCAGAAAAGCCGACTACGCGGCGACCTCGACAACATTGTCTTGAAAGCCCTGCGCAAGGATCCCGCGGACAGATATGGATCCGTCCAGCAATTCGACGAAGATATTTCGCGGTATCTCCACGGTTTGCCGGTGCTTGCTCAGCCGCAGACATTGGGGTATCGGTTCGGAAAATACGTTCGCCGGCATACGGCCGGAGTCCTCGCGGCGGCATTGGTGGTGATCTCGTTGGTGTCGGGCACATCGGTTGCCACCTGGCAGGCGATCGTCGCTCGAAATGAGCGAACCAGGGCGGAAAGTCGATTTGACGATGTCCGGAAACTGTCAAATTCGTTTTTGTTTGAATTTCACGATGCGATCAAGGACCTGCCGGGAGCCACACCCGCTCGCAAACTGGTGATCGAGCGGGCTTTGCCATTTCTGGACAGATTGGCGGCAGAATCCGGAGAGGACGATTCGCTGCAGGATGAATTAGCCCAATCGTATCGCAAACTCGGTGAGATCCAGGGACATCCGGATTTTCCAAACGTTGGCGATGTCGCCGGTGCGATCAAGAGTTTTCGAAAATCCATAGAAATGGGCGAAAAGCTCGTGCTACGCGATCCGGTCAACCAGAATTACAAACTAAATCTGTCGATATACTACGATATGCTCGGCGATATGGATAGCCTGGCGATTTACGACACGCCGAACGCCCGGGCCAACTACGAAGCCGCGTTGAAGCTGCGCCAGCAATTGCGAATACAGAACGCCGATGACCTGATCATACTGCAAAGTTTATCGGTCAGCTATGAGCGCACCGGCTCAATAAAGGCCAAAACGGGCGAAATCAATGCGGCGATCGAGGATTTTCGGTCCGCTCTCGAGATCGACCTTCGACTTCAGTCGCTGCGACCGGAAAGCCGCAACTTTCAGCGAGCTGTCTATATAAACTATGGTGAGATCGGACGCGCTCTACAGGCCGACGGGAAACACCGGGAGGCCCTCGAGCAGTACGAAAAGGGTCGAACGATCATCAATAACCTGATGGCCGTTGATCCGAATAATGCCGATTTGCCGAGAATGATCGGGATCTTCGACGACTATTCGGCAAGTGCTCATATCGAACTCGGCGAAATCGACGTGGCGACTGAGCTTTCGAACAATGCTCTTGCTGTCCGTGAGAAACTGTTTGCCGCAGACCCGACAAATATTCAGGTTTTTGGCGATCTCACGGTCAGTCTCGACACTGCCGGAGATCTGCTCGTCAGGGCAGGGGACGCTTCCGGAGCATTAAAGCCACTCCGCCGCTCGCTCGCAATGCGTGAAGCCGCTCTCAAACAAGACCCGACAATGATGCTCGCAAAACGCTATATAGCCATCAGCCACAACAAGATCGCGTCGGCGTTTCGCTCTCAAAACGATCTAAACGCCGCTCTCGCCGACCAGAGAACGGCTCTGAATATGAACCGCGAACTATGTGCCAGCGACTCGACAAACCTAGAACTGCGTCGCGAACTGGCGGTCTCATTGCAGGGTACGGGCGAGATATTGGGTCTAATCGCCATGGATGAACGGAATCGCGAAAAGTGGGCCGAAGCTCGCTCGTTACTCGACGAAAGCCTCGGTATTTACAGCGTTATGAAAGCGGCCAACCGGTCATTAGGAACAGATGAAGCGAAGATCGCGAACCTCACGGATCTTATCGGAAAATACGAACAGTCCTTTGGCCGTTGACGAGATTTGCGAGCGAGAATCGACCTCTCGTAAAGCCTAGGGCCTGCGAACGTAAAGCGGTTTGCACGATCCTCAGAGCAGGAGCGATTGTGTTGCCGTCATCCGCCTGTGTCCCTAATAAAAATGAGCATAACCCGCCCGGATGGTCCCCGGCGGGTCGATAAGTGATATCAGTCACAGACATTGCGGGCGCGTAAGCCTAGTCTAGGTGTGCGTGATGTTGATCCGGGACGTTTGCTCGACGACTCACGAAGGCGAGTGAGGCGATGACGGGACGCTGGTGGGGAATCAGGAAAGAGTCCGGGCCGATTGACCTGTTGCTGCTTCACGCGCCCAGTGTTTACGATTTTCGCGAAAAATCTATACTTTATGGGCCGATCAGCGATCTGATACCGTCTTCGACGGTATTTGAGATGTACCCGCTCGGGTTTCTCACGATCGCCGCGTACCTCGAGCAGCAGGGATTGCGGGTGCGGATCGTTAATCTGGCGTTGCGGATGATGAATGACCGCCGATTCGACGTGCCGCGATTCATAGCCAAACAGACCCCCAAGGCGGTAGGCATCGACCTGCATTGGCTGCCGCACGCTCACGGAGCATTAGAGGTAGCCGCGATCGTCAAGCAGATCCACCCCGATGTGCCGGTCATAATGGGCGGCCTCTCGTCCACGTATTTTCACGAAGAACTGGTTCGATACCCGCAGGTCGATTACGTCCTACGCGGCGACAGTACGGAGCCGCCGCTGCATCAACTGCTCGCGGCGGTAGGCAACGACGAGTTGCTCGCAGAGGTGCCAAACCTGACTTGGAAACAGAACGGCGAAACTCGCGTCAATCCGCATACTTTTTTGCCCCAATCGCTCGATTACGTCGATCTGCGGCCCGATCTGATGATGGAAATGGTGATGCGGCACCACGATCTGCGGGGCGTCCTGCCGTTCAACGGTTGGTGGCGAAACCCGATCACGGCTGTGTTTACGGCAAAAGGCTGTTCGTACCAATGCGCGACGTGCGGGAGTTCGCTGATCACCTGCGGTCAACTCACCAAGCGAAACTGGCCCGTATTTCGTGGTGCGGAGAGCCTGATCGACAACATTCAGCGGCTGTCGCGGCTGACACGAGGTCCGATATTTCTCGTTGGCGACCTGCTGCAGGCGGGCAGGGAACACGCAGATGCGGTGCTGAGCGGCCTGAAGGCGGCGGACATCCCAAACGAGGTCGTGTTTGAGTTTTTCAATGTGCCGCCAAAGGAGTTTCTGCACCAGATCGACGCGTCCGTGCGGCGTTGGAGCATGGAGATCAGCCCCGAGAGCCACTCGCATGCAGTGCGGCAGGCCCAGGATGGCGAACCATCATACAACAACCGTCAGTTTGAGGAGATCATTCTCGAAGCTCTCAGGTTGCGATGCAATCGCGTTGATGTGTTCTTTATGATCGGCCTGCCGCATCAGAATTACGAGTCTGTGATCCGAACGATCCACTACTGCAAGCATTTGTTCGAGATCAGCGACGAGCGGCTGTCGTGTTTTATTTCGCCTATGGGACCGTTTCTCGACCCGGCGAGCCGAGCATTTGAGGAGCCGGAGAAATTTGGCTATCGGATGTTCGCACGCACCCTCGAGGAGCATCGGCAGTTGCTCGTGCAGCCGACCTGGGAAAAGATACTTAACTACGAAACACGCTGGATGACACGGGCGGAATTGGTCGACGCGACGTACGACGCCGCCGAGCAGCTAAACAGACTGAAGATGCAGTTTGGCCGGATAACCCAGAAACGCGGCCGGGCGGTCGCAGATCGCATCAACGCCGCCCGGAAACTCCGCCTTCGCCTGGCCGCGACGGACGGGCAGCCGACGTCAAAGGGTCTGAGAGGCGAGATCGTCAAATTTAGCGAGTCCACCGTGTGCGACAAAAGCGAGTTGTTTTGGCCGCGACATTTTGTAAATTTCAAACTAAGGGAGATCTGGCGGGTAGTTAGGCGTTACGCGGGATGGAAAGGTTGAGGTTCAGGACTGTTTTTGTCGATTTTGAGAGCGAAAAATGGCTGGCAATTCGCGAGAAAGATTGCGGCCGTCCGTTCTTTAGAATAGAGGGCCCGGTGACCGGCACCGGTGGAACATTATTTGAAAGCGATCATTTGAGAATGGTGTTTGACGCAAAACAAGGGCCGGGTTTGCCGGCAGGCGTTTTAAGGAGGTTTTTATGAACAGGTTAATGAAATTGAATGGGTTTTTGACGATCGGATTTTTACTATTGATCATCGGTGCCGGATCGGCATTTGGACAGGAGGCTAAAAAGCCGGAGGTCGAGAAGGGCGTTTTTTGGGCAGACACGGCGACAGGCGTGCAGGTCTTTTTGACCGTTGATGGGCGTTTGACGATCATTTCCGAAAAGAGCGTGCGCGTCGACTATCATACGTCGATCAATAGCTCGAGACCGGTCGATAAGGAACTCGTCAGCACCGGAGCGGCCGGCACCGCGGTCAAGTACTATGACGCCAAGCATAGTTTCTCGCGGACCACGATCTGGATGGCCCTCGAATTTACGATCGATGGCAAAAAAGTGCCGGAATTGACCCGTACGTTTTACGACAGCATCTTCGAAACCGTGGCGAACGGGCAGTTTATGAAATCGAGATAACGGTGAGAGGCGAAACTCGAAGCCCGCCTCGTCATCCGGCAGATCGACCTAAGTATTGACAATTTAGAGTCGGGCTAAGACCCGACTCTAAACCTCAATGTTCGGAGACATTCTCAGACGGGCGAGCCGTTTAGGCTCCCCGCCTAATATACGTACGCATTCGCCACCGGCCTGTCGCCGTTTACGCCCCACGGGATGGCGGCGAATCCGGCTGTCGACTGCTGGATGAAGAAGATGCCCTGGGCACCGGGTCGGTAGACGCCGAGGTCGGCTTTGCCGTCGCCGTCGTAGTCGCCGGGGCTGGGAATGTCGCCCGGGGCTCCGAATGCGGACCCGTAGAACGTGGGAGATTCGCTCCGCAGGATGTACCACGTCGAGGTCGACGGCCGGAAGATCGCGTTGTCCGTCTTGCCGTCCCCGGTGTAGTCGCCCGGGACGATCATGTCACCGGCGGTGCCGAACTGGACGCCGTAAAACGATCCGTTTCCGCTATTGAAACGGAACCACTGTCCAAGCGACGGGCGATAGACCGAGACGTCATTCTTGCCGTCACCGTCATAGTCGCCGGCGGCCGGGACATCGCCGGTTGTGCCGAACGGGACGACCGCAAAACCCGCCGTTGATTGCTGTAGATACCAGTAAGACTGGGCTCCCGGACGGTAAACGACCAGATCCGCCTTGCCGTCGCCGTCGAAATCACCGGGCGTCGGCGTATCACCGCTCGTGCCAAATCCGGATCCGTAAAACGTATTGTCCTCGCTGCGGAGGATGTACCAGATACCATCCGAAGGCCTGAACACTGCTAAGTCGGTCTTGCCGTCGCCGGTGTAATCGGCCGGTACCATAATATCGCTCGGTGCTCCAAAGTGGTACGCCGCAAAACCGGCGGTCGAACGCAGCAAATACCAGTCGCCCGCCGACGCACGGTATACCGCCGCATCCGTCTTATGGTCGCCGTCAAAATCAAAAGCCGTGTGCGTTACCGGCGTTGGCGTCGGCGTAGGTGTCGGCGTTGGAGTAGGTGTCGGGGTCGGAGTGGGCGTTGGAGTAGGTGTCGGCGTCGGAGTGGGCGTGCCGGCAGGAGTTGTTGCCGACGTCGTGTAGATCTGGTCGCCGTTGAACGTGCCGTCGTTGTTGGCTTGGTTGCCGGCCGCCCAAAATGTCACCGCTCCGACGTCAGTTGCCGGAGCCGTCCACGCAACGGTCCATTGGGCACCGAGCGTTTGATTGGTAAAAGCGCCGGGCAGCGTGTGCTCGACGTAAAACCGGGTGCCGTCCGTGTTGGTCTGCGTTGACCCGGCAAGATTGGCGAATGTGCCGGCCGGGGCGGAACCATTACTCGTAAGAGCCGTCATTTCAAATCCCCATCGCTTTCTGGTCAGATCGGTCGTCGTATGTCTAATGACAATATTGTATGTCTGTCCCGGAACGTAGCCGGCGGGGGCCGTTATAGTAAATACTCCCGGCCCGGCGGCAGTAGAGTGACATTGGGTACATGTTGACTCGCCCGGAGCCCCGGTGACGCCAACCGGTGGTCCGCCGGCGTTAGAACTGACCGTTTGGCCTGTCCAATGGTTTGAGGTCATCGCGATGAAACCGATGGTCGCGCCGACGAACAAAAATAGAAATTTGATCTTTTTCTTCATATTCCTCCCGCCGATCGAGACGGCGTTTTGTCACACTAAAAAACGCATTAAAAAGAGTTCAACGGGAATCGTTCCCGAGATCAAAAACGAAAAACGGCAACAAAAATCTAACGACGAAATCTTAGAACGTAATGAAATACGTCCCTGATCTCGTCGGCAGTTAACTTATTCTTGAAAGCCGGCATATCCGATTTGCCGTTGGTGATTATCCGAATGCCGCGGGACTCGGCGGCGTTCCAATCGGAACCAGTAAAATCGGTGGCACGAGTGCGTCTGCCCTTGGCCGTGTTAGCTTTGCCGTCCGACCCGTGACATTTCGAACAGGATGTTGCATAGACATCCGCCGGCCCCGACATCGCGATCTCCCCGACACCGGCGGCGGCCGATCCGGACGGCGAAAGTCCGGCGATCATGAAGCAAAGGATAATAACCCATGCCGCAAACACGGCCGGCTTAATTGATCTGGTCATCATTGAAATGGTCTCCATATGTGTAAGTTGAACCAGTGCAAATCGTCGGGCCACTAAAAATGGCGACCCATCGGCACGGCGTTGGACAAGTGCTTCGGGCATTCGGCACCAAAATTGGTTCAGACGAAAAGCCAACAACTTTCTGAAAGAGGTATCAGGTCTTTTCAAGACCGCGTCTGGCAATATGCGTGCCAAAATGTGGCCAGACATACGCGAAACTCGAAAACTCGATCTTTATATGCCAATTTGTAAATAAATGAAATCTAAGTTCATTAGATGCCTTAAAGCTCATTTTGGACGCCAAATCTAATAAATGAACATTTATGCAAAACTTTGGATAAAATTGAAATCCAGCATTGTGGCCTCAACTGATCCAACCTCATGTCCTGTGTGAGCGGCACTGGTTTCAAGGCGATAGTGCTGCAAATGCGACCAGTTCTACTTAAACGAACCATGTCGATTGCCTCACAGTGCGGTGGGCGGGCGCAAAAAGACAAGAAAGATGTAAAAAGTCGGACCTAAAAGCGAAAGCAAAGAATCAACCGCGGGTGAGTTGTCTAGACGGAACGGGCCGGCAATTTTACGTTCATCTCAGCCGGATCGAGGTCGCGGTAGGCGGCGACACGGTTTCGGCCTTCGCGTTTGGCGCGATAGAGAGCTGAGTCGGCCATTTCGACCAGTTCGATCGGGTCGGACGAATCATCGGGAAATGACGCCACACCGATGCTGATCGTGATGTGATGGGTCATCGACGTTTGACCGGGCCGGACGACGCTGAATTTGCTTTCCTCGACGGACTCACGAATACGCTCGGCTGCGACGATGGCTTGCGGCAGTTCCGCGTCGAGCAAGAACGCCGCAAATTCGTCGCCGCCAAATCGGGCAGCCGCGTCGCCACTGCGGAGATTATTCATGATCGCCTGGCCGATCTCCTCGATCGTTTTGCTGCCCGTCAGATGGCCGAACGTGTCGTTGACGCCCTTAAAATAATCGCCGTCCATCATCAAAACGCAAAACGGGCGATTCTCCGCCTTTGCACGGCTGGACTCACGCTTCAACTCGGAAAAAAATGAACGACTCGAGAGCAGGCCGGTCAGGTCGTCGTGCGAGATCAGGCGGTGAATTTGTCGCTGATATTCGCGGTCGATCTCATCGAGCAGATCAAAGCGAAGTATCGTCTCGCCGATCGATATCTTATCGCCGTTGTTAAGTTTGGCATTTGTCACTCGCTGGCCGTTGAGCAGGGTTCCGTTTCGGGAACCGAGATCGGTGACAAAATACTCCTGGCGGCCGGTTGCGGTGTCCGTACTCGTAGTTATCCGGGCGTGCTGACGAGATACCTGAGTGTCGTTGACGCGGATCTCCGCCTCGAGAGCACGGCCGAGTATGACATCTTCGCGATCAAGCGGGATCGGCACGGCAATCAACTCGCCGCTGAGGAATACCAGTGCGGGGCGTAGATCACGGCGGATTGTCACGACATCATTCATAGAGGGTAGCAGTTATCGCGAACGAATATTGCCACTAGATAGCATACCGTATTTTGGCCGTAGATTTCCATCACTTTCTGCTCCGGGTCGAACCTCCGAAAAACCTCTGAGTAATCCGCTAAGTTACAGAAAATAATGAAATGTCCGCTCGATTGCAAATTTCCTGTATATGAGTTTACGTGGCCGGGCGGCCACCCGTATCGGGTCCGATCTGCGGCGGGTTGCCGGTATCAAACGCGATGAGTGGGTCGCTGGTCGGGGGCCACACGACCGGCGGAATGCGATCGCACCGGTGACAAATTCGGCAGCACAATGATAGTCGTGTTAGCATCGATACACAACGGGGTTTGGGAACGCCGCTCAGATGGTAACCGACCTGTTTCGTTCACCGTATTTTCATGCAGAGTCACGAACACGAACAAAACCAGATCAGCAAGGCTGTCGGCCGTGACGTTTGCGGCGACCCGCCGAAGATATCGGTCGTGATCCCGGCATACAACGTCGCGGAATATATCGGAGAAACGCTTGGGTCGGTCGCCGTTCAGACATTTCGCGATTACGAAACGATCGTAGTAAACGACGGCTCGCCGGACACCGAAAGACTGGAAAAGGCTCTCGAGCCGTATTTCGGTGCGATAACGTACGTCAGACAGGCCAATGCAGGAGCGGGAGCGGCACGCAACGCCGCGATCGAGTTGGCCCGCGGCGAGATCATCGCTTTTCTCGACGGTGACGACGTCTGGCTGCCGGATTATCTCGAATCACAGACTGAGTTTCTCGACGTGAACGGCCTCGATATGGCTTACTGCGACGCGATCCTCTTTGGGATGCCGTCGTCCAAGCCGAGGTCATATATGGATACCGCTCCGTCCAGGGGTGCGGCCGGGTTTGATGCGATCCTCGGCCTTAGATGTAATGTGATCACCTCCGGCACACTTGTGCGAAAGCAGGCGGTTATCGATGCCGGGATGTTCGAAAATGAGATGGTAAAGGCTGAGGACTTTCACCTTTGGCTGAGGATCGCTAAAACTGGAGCAAAGATCGGTTATCAGCGAAAGCAACTGTTGAAATACCGCATCCATCTCGCGAGCCTCTCCGGCGATGCTATCAGCCGAGTCGAACGCTCGATCGCGGCGTTTGAGCGAGTATTACGGACGATCGACCTAACGCCGGAGCAGAGAATGACCGCCAATCGGCGGATCGCCGGATTTAAGGTCGATCTGGCTGTCGAGCATGGAAAAGCGAGCCTGCTGAAAGGTGATTTTGCGGCAGCCGCCGAGGCGTTTAATGAGGCGAACACAAAGCGGCACACGCTGAAAATGACAGCGGTCGTGATGCTTGCCCGTTTTGCTCCGGAAATGCTCAGAAAGCATTATTTACGATCCGGTTCGCACGAGATCGCATTAGTACGAAACCTCGAGAAATACGACTGACAACATTCCGAAACGTATTCTTGGAGTTTCATAAGGCGCAGATTTGTTAAAGAAACTGAACATTCGAAAAAGCTCGCTCAAAGGGCAGAGTGCATGGCTGTTGACCGCCAAGGTCATCGGCTTTGCGATCAGTTTTGTGCTCCCGCTGTTGATCGTCCGCTATCTGTCGCAGGAGGAGGTTGGGCACTATCGTGAATCTTTTCAGGTAATAATGAACGCGGTCGTGCTGCTCCCGCTCGGGATCTCGATGAGTGCGTACTATTTTCTCGCACGCGAGTCTGCCGAGCGTCAGGGTGCAGCACTTACAAACATTCTGCTCTTCAATTTCGTCGTTGGCGGATTGGCTTGCCTGGTTCTTTTCATATTCCCGCAGATACTCGGCAACGTGTTTCACAGCCCGGAATTGACGCTGCTTGCCCCTAAGATCGGCGTGGTCATATGGATCTGGGTATTTTCGACCTTTCTGGAGACGGTCGCGATCGCGAACCAAGAAGCACGTGTTGCGACGGTCTTTATCGTTTTTACCCAATTCAGCAAGACGTTTTTGATGGGCGCCGCGGTGATGATCTTTGCAACGGTCGAATCGTTCATCTGGGCGGCGATGATCCAGGGCATCATTCAGACCCTGATACTCATCTGGTATCTGAACTCTAGATTTCCAGGGTTTTGGCTAGGGTTTGACCTGTCATTCCTGCGTGAGCAGATCGTGTACGCTCTGCCGTTCGGCATCGGCGGCGTACTCTGGATGGCCCAGAACGACATTCATAATTACTTCGTCGGTTATAAATTTACGCCGGCGGAATATGCGATCTACGCATATGGATGCTTTCAGGTGCCTCTCGTTGCGATGCTGGCCGAATCGGTGACGTCGGTCCTGATACCACGTATGAACGAGTTGCAGTTCGCCGGCGAAAATGACGAGATGATCCGCCTGACGGCCCGGGCAATGCAAAAACTCGCGTTATTCTATTTTCCCGCATACGTATTTCTGGTGATCACCGCTCATACATTTATCATCACGCTGTTTACGGAAAAATACGAGCAGAGTGCGTCTATCTTCGTGATCAACCTGACGCTGTTGCCGTTCAGCATTATTATCACCGACCCGATCGTCCGGTCATATAAGGAATTTGGCCGATTGTTCCTGATCACGCGATCTTTTGTGCTCGTATCATCGATCGCAGTATTTTATTTTGCCTTTGACTATCTGAGCCTGACCGGAATGATCACGGTCGCTGTTGGGGCTCTCCTGATCGAAAAATGTATCGCCGAGTCGATGGTTATCTACAAGCTCGGCCTCGGCTGGCGTCATCTGTCGCTGCTCACAAACGTTGCCAAAACGGCCGTGATAAGCGTCGCGGCGGGCGTGGTTACATATTTTGTTTACCATTTGGTCAATGACCGTCTGCTGCATCTCGGCGAGCGATTTGCCGAGCAGGCGTTGTCGACGACCAAACTGAGTACGCTTAATTTCATCGGCGGCGGGCTCGTCCTGGCGATCTCAGCCGCAGTTTTTGCCCCGATCTACTTGCTCGGGACCAATTTCTGGGGCCTGATCGAGCCGGATGAAAAGCAGGCTGTCCGGAACATTTTTCGCCGGATATTGCCGAAACAAACTTGAACATCCGGCGAACCGGAAAGACCGAATGCTATTGAATAAAACTTCATTTGCGACAAAGCTGAAATGGAACCTGCCGTGGCTGGTACGTTATCCGTTCGTGCGTTTTGCGTCGATGATGGAACGGACGGCCTTTCAGAAAAAGCACGTGATCTTTACGATCGCAGATCATTTTGAACCGGCGTGGACGCAGGGCGGCATGCTGGGCCATCACGATCAGGTCCGGCGTTTGAACGAATATCGTAAACTTGCGCGCAGCATCGGCGATGCGGTCCGCGACGTCGATGGGACGCGGTTCAGGCACACTAATTTTTACCCGGCGGAGCAATATGACCCGGAAATTCTGGACATTCTGGCCGAAATGCAGTCCGAGGGACTGGGCGAGGTCGAGGTCCATCTGCATCACGGCGTCGATACGCCGGATACAGCGGAGAATCTGCGGCGGGTTCTGACTGATTTTCGAGATACACTGGCCGAGCGGCACAGATGCCTTTCGCGTATGGACGGCCAGGGCGACCCGATGTACGCGTTTGTACACGGCAATCTGGCACTTGCAAATTCCTGCGGCGGCCGTTTTTGCGGCGTCGACAGCGAGATGCAGATACTGCAGGAAACGGGCTGTTATGCCGACATGACGCTGCCGACGGCAAATGATCAATCGCAGGTCCCGATGATCGACAAGATCTACGAGGCAACCGGGCCGTTCGATCGGGCGGTCCCGCACCGCACCGGTCGGCGGGTCTCGGTTAATGGAAAACGACCGGCATTACCACTGATAATCACGGGCCCGCTGGTATTCAACTGGACGCGTTTTATCAACGGCGTTCCGGTGCCGCGAGTCGAGGACGGTGCCCTGACGGCCAATCAACCGGCTGATATCCAGCGGCTGAACCGATGGCTTTCGGCGAACATCACGGTCGCCGGGCGCACCGACTGGATATTTGTGAAATTGTACTGTCACAGTTTTTTTGACCGCGACAGAGACGCCGCGATCGGCGAGCGGGCGAAACGGTTTTTTAGCGAGATCATCGATCACGGAGCGAGATCAGGAAATTTTGACGTGCATTTCGCCTCGGCACGCGAGACTTTTAATATGATCGTGGCGGCGATCGACGGCAAAAACGGCCGTCCCGGCGACTATCGCGACTATAAACTGCGTTCGATAATGAACGGCAATTCCGGCGACCCATCGTAGCCAGCACCATGACAAGTCCCTTTAACAAGCTGAAAAAGATCCGCAGTTGGGACGAGATCCGCACCCGCGGCTCTCAGGTGGTATCTGCCTACAGCGAAAAGATCGGATTCGGCGACCACGTGCCGACCGACACAGGTTTTGAGCGGCTGGTCGACAAACAAAATTTCGGCGTCGGCGACTTTACTGCGGAAAACGTCTGGGCTAGGTTTTACACCAATGCGAACGATCACTTTTTTGCATCATTCGCCGACCGGACCAGATCCGCAGAAGCCTTTCGGCGAACATTTCCGGCATCGGCCGAACGGTTTATTGATGCTGCCGAGGCGATCCTGGCGGGGCGGCTCGACCTGTTTGGCCTCAAGGGCCTGTTCATCGGCACCGACGTCGACTGGCATCTGGAGCCGTCATCCGGCATTCGTTCGCCGATGAAGCACTGGAGGGAATTTGACGAACTCGACGCGGCCGAGTCCGGCGACAAAAAGATCATCTGGGAGCTCAATCGGCATCAGCATTTCTTTACGCTCGGCGTCGCTTTCTGGCTGACGGGCGACGAACGGTTTGCTGCAATGTTTGCCGCTCACCTCGAGGGTTGGATGAACCAAAATCCGCCCGGCACCGGCATCAACTGGGTAAGCAGCCTCGAGGTTTCGTTTCGGGCGATGTCCTGGATATGGGCGTTTCAGTTTTTCCGGCACGCAAACGGTTTTCCGCCCGACTTGCTCCTGCGGGCAGTGAAACATCTATACCTTCACGGCCGCCATATCGAGAAGTATCTTTCAAAATATTACAGCCCGAACACCCACCTGACCGGTGAGGCACTTGGGCTCTATTATCTCGGAACTCAATTACCGTTCCTCGAACGCTCGGTGAAATGGCGGAAGATGGGCGAGCAGATACTTTTCGACGAGATCCCGAAACAGATCTTTGACGACGGCGTATATTTTGAGCAGAGCACGTGGTACCAGCGGTACACGGTCGATTTCTACACTCAGTTCATTGCCCTCAGATCGCTTAATGACGGCCAGGCCGACGGCACGAGCGCGATGACGCTCGAATCGAGGATCGAGTCTGCTCTTGAGTTTATGATGCACGCGACCCGACCCGACGGAACGACACCGATCATCGGCGACGACGATGGCGGACGGGCGTTGCCGCTGACATCTGTGGCGGCGGATGATTTTCGCGGGACGCTCGGTGCCGGAGCGGCGATCTTGGGCCGCGGTGATATGAAATGTGTCGCGGCCGGCCGCAACGAGGAGGTGTTCTGGCTCTTCGGCCCAGCCGGTCTGCAGGCGTACTCGCTGATCGAAGAACACGAGCCGGCGGCGACGTCCAAGGCATTTCCGGCAGGCGGCTGCTATACGATGCGAGACGGGTGGCTCGATACCGACAACTTCGTGATGGTCGATTGCGGCCCGGTCGGGGCTCTGGCGGGCGGTCACGGCCACGCGGACGCTCTGGCGGTCGAGGTGGTGTTACACGGCAAAAAGCTCCTGGTCGATTCCGGAACTTACTCATATCACGCCTCACGCGAGATGCGCGATTATTTTCGTTCGACCAAGGCACATAATACGGTGACGGTAGACGAGCGTTCGTCATCAGAACCCGGCGGCAAATTTTCGTGGAAAACGCGTGCGGAATCGACGCTTTCGCGGTGGGCGACGGATGAGCGTTTCGACTATTTCGAGGGTGTGCAGACCGGCTATGAGCGTCTCGAAAATGCGGCAACACAGACCCGCAGCGTGTTTTTTCTGAAGAACGACTACCTCGTCATTCGCGATCTGATCAGGGCGAAGGGCGATCACGAATATTCACTCAACTACCATTTTCCTGTCGATATGCGATTTGATCTCGACGCGGAACGCGGGTTCGCCGGTAACGACGATTGGCGAATGTTCGTCGTCGGCGACGGCGGCGAGTGGCTCAAACGTGAGAGTTGGATATCTAACAGCTACGGCAACAAAACCAACGCGCCATTTCTGAGATTTGTATCGAAAGGTCGCAGCACGCAGGAATTTTTCACCGTTATTTTGCCGGTCGATCCGGGGCAAGATGAGCCGAGCGTCCGCGAAGTCGCGATCGACGGCGGCCGGGCATTTGCCATTACCCATCGCGGCTACACCGATATGCTGATCTACAACGACGATCTGCGAAAGCCGGTCTCGACCGAGCTTTTTGATTCGAATTTCCGGATCACGTGGGCCCGCGTCGGCAGCCGAAGCGATACGCCCGAGGAATACGTGCTCATCAATGGCCGCACGTTCGATCTCGGACGGCACGAGGTGATCGGCGACGAGGGCGATCTCGCGTTTGCCACGATGCGGCACATCGGCAGCGAAATGAACGTCAAGACCGACCGCGGCCGATTTCGCGTTTCTTTGCCGTAGGGAGCTAATCGGATACTCTACAAACGCGGCCTTGCAGCAAAACGTGTGAAGAAACGGGTTTTACAATTTGTCGGCAGCTTTCACCAGGGCGGCACCGAGCGTCAGGCGGTGTCACTGATGCAGCAGCTTGCGGCGGACGGTGAATTTGACGTATTTACCGCGACGCTCAATCGCGAGGGCGTCCTGCTCGCTGAGGCCGAGGCGATCGGTTTGCCCGAGATACCGGAATACAGGCTGACATCATTTTTCAACGCCGATTTTGTCCGTCAGGTTCGCTCGTGTGCGAAATATCTGCGTGACAATCGCATCGACCTCGTTCACACGCACGATTTTTACACCAACGTATTTGGGATGGCGGCGGCCACGCTCGCGGGCGTCGGACCGCGGGTCGCGTCAAAACGCGAGACGGGCGGGATGCGTTCGGCTGCACAGGATTTTGTCGAAAAGCTGGCGTTCGGCCGGGCAAAAGCCGTTTTGGTCAATGCCGCTGCTGTCCGCGATCATCTCGTCAAACGGTCGGTTCCGGCCGCCAAGATTCGCGTCATTTATAACGGCCTGGAATTGTCGCGATTTACCTCTACAAGGCCCGAGCCGGCGCATTTTGGTCTGCCCGCCGATACACGTTTTGTCACGCTGGTGGCCAATCTGCGGCACGCGGTCAAAAATGTTCCGATGTTTCTGCGGGCGGCAAAGAGCGTCGCGGCGGCGGTGACCGACGCTCATTTTGTGGTGGCCGGCGAGGGCGAACTCGAAGGCGAATTGCGGGCGTTGGCCTTGGAACTCGGCATCGCCGATCGGGTGCATTTTATCGGCCGATGCACTGACGTGCCGGGTTTGCTCGCCGCGTCATACGCGTGCGTCCTGACCTCGACGGCCGAGGGTTTTTCAAACTCGATCCTCGAATATATGGCCGCCGGCAAACCGGTCGTCGCAACCAACGTCGGCGGTGCCGCCGAGGCGATAGTTGACGGCGAAACCGGTTACCTCGTTACCTCGGACGATGACGCGGCAATGGCGGCGAGGCTGACCGAACTGCTCAATGACGCGGCAATGGCGGCGGGGTTCGGTGCGGCCGGCCGTAAGACTGCCGCAGACAAGTTCTCACTCGAAGCAAGGCTCGGTGCAACGAAAGTACTTTATCGTTTATGTTTCTGAAAATTAGTTTGCGGGACAAGTCGAGAATTCGTTAGAATAGAAAAGTGCTATCGCACTGCCTCCCTGGTTTCCCGCCTGTCTTGATAAAAAATGAAACAAGTTATTCGCAAAGGACTAAAAGACATTATCGTCGATGACGTTACCGACCCGATGGTCTCGTCAAATCACGTGTTGGTTCGCCCATTTTATTCGCTCATCAGTGCCGGGACTGAGACGGCGGACATTCATACGGACAGCCTCCTGAAAGAGGTAGCGGACAATCCGGGCCATTTGCAGACGGTTTGGAACGTGATGAAAAAGACCGATCCTGTGAGTACATTCAACGAAATTCGCGCAAAATTTAAAGACTATGCCGTTCTCGGCTATTCGGGTGCCGGCGTAATCGTTGAAAAGGACGCAAAAGTCACGGATCTTGCGATCGGCCAGCGCGTTGCCTATGGCGGCGAGGGAACGGGGCACGGCGAGACGATCAACGTCGGCCGCAACCTGATCGCCCGCGTGCCCGACAACGTCACCTTTCAAGAGGCGTGCTTTACCACGCTCGGGGCGATTGCAATGAACGCTGTCCGCCTGGCTGAGATCAAATTGGGCGATGTGGTAGCGGTGATCGGACTCGGGCTGGTCGGGCAGTTGACGGCCCAACTTGTTCGCTGTCATGGCGGCGTCGTCGTCGCCATTGATCTCGATGCGAGCCGCGTCGGCATCGCAAAAGAAACGGGTGCAGATTTTTGTATAGTCGCGGGTGATACGACCGTCGAGGAAGTAAGATCCCTCAGCGGCGGACGCGGGGCCGACTGCGTGATCGTGGCGGCGGCCTCCAAGTCCGCGAGGCCATTACAGGACGGCGTCTCGATGGCCCGGGATCGAGGAAAGATAATAATGGTCGGAGCTTGCCCGATCGATATCCCGCGTGCCGAAATGTACGTCAAGGAACTCAGTTTTATGGTGTCGCGGGCTTACGGGCCGGGAAGTTACGACCCGAAGTACGAAAAGCAGGGAATCGACTACCCTATCTCGTACGTTCGTTGGACTGAGAACCGCAATATGGAAGAGTTCCTACGGCTAGTCTCTGTCGGCAGCGTCAACGTTAAAACGCTGATCAGTCACGAGTTTGAAATAGACGACGCCCCGAAGGCCTATTCGACCGTGATGGACAGCGGTTCGACCAGTCTCGCGGTAGTCCTGAAATATGCCGCGGTTTCGGACGAGGATGCTGTCGCCGCGTATCAGCCGACCCGGAAGATCGTTGTCGCGTCGAACCCGATCAATAAAGGCGACATCAATTTCGCCATCGTTGGTGCTGGAAACCTAGCAAAATGGGCTCATCTGCCTGCGTTGAAGAAGATCGCCGGTGCAAATCTTCGCGCGGTCTACTCAAACAGCGGTGCCCGGGGGAAAGCGTATGCAAATCGGTTTGGAGCTTCGTACGCGAGTTCCGATTACGACGAGATCCTCGCCGACCCGGACATCGATGCCGTAATTATTGCCAGCCGACACAAAGACCACGCCTCGCAGGCGATCGCCGCATTGAACGCGGGAAAACACGTCTTCATCGAAAAGCCGATGGCCGCGACGATCGAAGAATGCCGTGCGATCAATGCCACCGTCCAATCGAGCGGTAAGCGTTTGATGGTCGGATTTAACCGCCGATTTGCTCCCTACTACGTCGAGATAAAGAAGAATCTTAAGGGCCGCACAAGCCCAATAGTCGTTTCGACGCGAATGAACTCGCCGGGTATCCAAAACGGTTGGGCGGCAGATGCCGCGCAGGGCGGCGTTGTTTTGGGCGAAGGCTGCCATTTCGTCGATCTGATGTACTGGCTGACCGGAAGTGAGCCGGTCAGCGTCTCGGCCTATGGTTTGGGTGAACATAATATTGCCGCGTCGATAAAATTTGATGACGGGTCGATCGGGAACTTCATTTACACGGTAATCGGCAGCAATTCGTCGGGTGGCGAGATGGTCGAGGTCTTTGCTCCGGGCGTCGGGCTTTCAATCGAGGATTTTAAGACGTTGAGCGTTAAGAAAAAGACGAGAAAGCGGAGTTCCAAGTTTTTTGCTGCCAAAGGCTATGACCAACAGCTTGCGTCGTTCGTCAAGTGCCTGAAAGACGGCACCGAAACCGAGATCACCGTCCGCGACGGCATTCGTGCAACGCTCGGGTGTCTGCTGATGCTCCGCTCAGCTCAGACGGGCGAGACGGTCAAATTTGACCTAAACGAGGCTCTGTAAATGCACGTTCTGCAACTAGGCCCATACCCGCCGCCGGAGGGCGGTGTTAATCGCAACATGTTGGCGATACGGGCGGACCTTGTTAAGGACGGCCATAACGCGTCGATAATCGCAACGTCGCGAAGCTCGCGGATCGCGGCGGAGGAAGGCGTTTTTCATCCGGGTTCGGCATTTGCACTGATACGGCTCTTGATTTCGTTACGGCGAGACATTACGCATCTGCACATCGGCGGCCTGATCACTTCGCGCGTGTTGGCTCTTGCTTTCACCACCGCGCTTCTGAGCCGCGGAAAAAGCATTGTGTCGATCCACTCGGGTGGATATCCACACACGGCGGAGGGAAAGGCCGCAAGAAGATGGTCGATACGGGGCGTCATCTTTCGTATGTTTGACCGCGTTATCGTGGTCAATACGGAGCTTCGCGAAGTGTTTGTGAAATACGGCGTCAGGCCCGAACGCGTGTCGGTCATCCTGCCATTCGTTAACGAAGTTCCCGACGACAGCGTCGAGATACCGTCCGAGATTGGCGCGTTTGCGGCAAAGCACAAACCGTTTCTTCTCACCGTCGGACTGCTCGAACCCGAGTACGACCTGGCTATGCAGATCGACACGATGGCGAGGGTCATCGAAAATTATCCCGACGCGGGATTGATGATCATCGGTTCGGGTTCGCTAGAGCGCGAGCTTTCCGAGCATATCGCCTCGAAACAATATCGCGAAAATATTCACCTCGCCGGCGACGTGCCGCACGCGATCACGCTCCATATGATCGAGAGGGCCGCCATTCTGTTGCGGACAACGAGATTTGACGGCGACGCCATCTCGATCCGCGAAGCCCTTTTCCTCGGCACACCCGTCGTCGCCACCGACAACGGCATGCGGCCCGAGGGCGTACGACTTTTCGAGATAGGTAACGCAAACGAGTTTGTCGAAGCGATAACTGCCGCCGTCGCGACTGCAAAAGCGGATCCGGTCGAAAAGTTCGAGGAAAAAACGAACATCGCTGCAATTATCGATCTATATGGCGAAATTATTCCATGATCGCGGCCTCGCGTTCAAAGCTCGCCCGCAGGGCACATAGCCACGACCCTTTAGGGCGTGGTATTGGTCGCAATAGATCGGCAAAGGGCGTTTTAACGTCGCTTTTTTCGACGGCTTAAGCCACCAACCGGTAAGCCCGTTGAAACGGGCTGTTGATCGGGACGGGCCCATACCACGCCGTGAACGACGTGGCTATGTGCCGCATACGCGGAAACCCGGGCGGAGCCGCCTCTGTCCACAAATTCTCCAAAATCCCGATAAACATTGGGTTTCGGGGGATTATTTGTGAAAATATCCGGGACCGGGAGCTGGATATTGTGGACCGGGAAGGAAATATTGTCTACACGGAACGGGTGATTGTCTAAACGGAACGGGAAATTGTCTCCGGGATCGGAATATTGTCCGCACGGAACGAATAATTGTCTACACGGAACGAAATATTGTCTACCGGGAAAGAATAATTGTCTTCTGGAGCGGGATATTGTATCCACGGACGGAGATATTGTCTCGACGGACGGGTTAATTGTCTAAACGCGGCGAGATATTGTCTGCGGGAAACGAATGACGGTCTGCCGGGAGGGAGAGATTGTCGGGACGGAGAGGGAAAGTGTCCGCCGTGATGGTGTGACGGTCGAAATTTTGCGGGCGAACGTGTATGGTGAGAGCGAGACGGTCCACGGTGACGGCGTTCTGGCGGACGGCGAGGCAAAAAGATCCTTGTATTCGCGAGAGAAGTGTGATTATAATGCGGTGAATCTGTCGGAAGCTCCTACGAAAAGTCAGCCAGATTCATCTCGTCCGACAAATTGTACTCCGAGCTTCCACGGTTCTATTTCACTCAGAACAGGAGACAAGATTATGGCTAAGAATTCGGATTGGTTACCCACGCGGTTAGCCGATATGCTCGTGATGTTTCAGAATGTTCAGGCAAAGATTGCCGGGTACGAGGCGGTTTTGCCGCTGACGCAGGCCCAGGTGGACCGTATCCTGCTGATCTGCGACATCTTTATCAAGTCGTACAACTACGTCGAACAGGCCCGGATGACCGCACAGGCACTGGTCGAATGGCGTAATCTGGTTTTTGAGGGCTCGCCGAAGGGCGATCCGTGCCCGCTGCCGCCGGCCTTTCCGGGCGTGCCG
>JAYVUD010000031.1:0-4066 GCA_043788335.1 Chloracidobacterium sp.
GCATCTTATCGAAAAATGTAAATGGTAGTCTCTAGCAGACTCGAACTGCTGACCCCTACCTTGTCAAGGTAATGCTCTACCAACTGAGCTAAGAGACTACACCTCGCGATTTCTGACGAAAAGCGAACTTTAAGGATGCCAAAAGCGGGCCAAACTGTCAAGTTTACCCAGTGTTAGGCGGGCACAATGATCTTTTACTCTAATTCGGTATGCTACCGCACATACTAGCGACGACCTCATGACCTAATCTAAAGACCTGATCGAAACTGTATAACTAAAGGAGAAATATTATGGTATCCCTAATTATTTGGCTTGTTCTCGGTTTTCTTGCGGGCTATATTGCAAAAATGATCCTTCCCGGTGCCGATGGCGGTGGCATTGTCCTAACCACGATACTCGGAATCATCGGGGCGGTTGTCGGCGGTTTTCTCGGCACGATGGTCGGCTATCCGATGGTCAGCAACTTCAACAACATCGGGAGTTCGCTGCCCAGTTTTATCTCCTCGATCATTGGAGCGATAATCGTGCTCGTGGTCTTTAGGCTCATCAGCGGCAGGCGGGTCTAAGTCTTTGCTCACAGACAAGAGGCCGGCGGATCCCGTCGGCCTCTTGTCATTTTGTTTTTGCAAAAACTGCATTTTCTCCCATTTCCGTGCTGTTCCCCGGACAATCACAGTCGTCCCAATTTTCTAAGCCACGCCTGTACAGAAACGATGCATTCCGATTGCGACCAGTTTCGCTGTGCGATCGTCCTGGTCGTATATCGGATTGACCTCGGTGAACTCGATGATCTTTGTGTTCGCGAGCGATGCAGCATATTTGACAAGTTGGATAAACTCGCCGGCACGCAATCCGAGCGGCGACGGGGCGGAAGTGCCGGGAGCGTCGGCCGCACGAACGGCCATCATATCGAATCCGAAAAACGTGTTTAAGGACGAACTGTGGCCAATGAACCGGTTCTTGATGTGATCCTTCAATTCACGATCAGCCTCGGTCCGTGAACGCAACAGCTCGAGGCTGATACGGTGTACTTCAAGATTGCGGATGTACTCGTAATACACCGGCGAGCAAAAATGCGTCTGAAAGGCCACCTCATAAAAGTAGGTCGGCAGGAGATGCTTGCCCTCCAAAAGCTGCCGAAATGGCGTGCCGCTGTTTCGCTGATCGGCGATGCGGACATCGAGATGCGAGTCCACGTTGATACCTATCCAGGATTCCGGCCCGAAAACCTCAGCCATCGCTACGCCATCCGGATATGAAATATCATTTCCTCCACCGAGCACGATCAAGCGCTTGCCGTCACGCAGGACTTGCTCGACGATCTCGGCCTGTGTGTCGTGGGTTGCCTCGAGCGTATCACCAATGACGGTATCGCCGAGATCAAATATCAGTTTTTTGATATTAAACGTCGTCAGCCGATAAAACTGTTCGCGAATCGCGTTGGGCGCGGCGGCCGCACCGGCACGGCCGCTATTGCGTCGTACACCCTCATCTTGCGGGCAGCCGAGTATGACGATGTCGGATGCAGCATATTTTTCGGGTTCCGAGCCAACGCTCTCGCCCATTCGCGGATCGTTTCTGTCATGGCGAGTAAAAAAAAGACTGTCATCCGGACGTGTTGTTAGCTCAAACAAGTTGCTCATAACCTTAATAACAAGTATTTTCTAATCCGCAGGCTAAGTCAATGACTTTGGAGGTAAGCGGACGTCTTTACGGCCTTTTTTTGCCCGCCAAGATACAAATGGCAACGACATTTAAGAATCCACTAACACAAAAGATCGCGATATTCCTGAACGAGATTGGAATCCCGGTCGCTTCGGGAGAGATTCCGCACAAAACATTTTTGCCCGGCGTCCTGGTCGACAAAGGCGGCCTCGTCATCGATGAAGCGAAATTGCTCTATCCGGGCGATATGCTGCACGAAGCCGGGCATCTGGCGTTTGCCCCATGGGCAATTAGGCCGACGCTCAGCGGCGAAATCGTCCTACCCGGCGTAAACCCGGACGTGACCGAGGTTCAGGCGATCTCGTGGTCGTATGCCGCGGCAGTGCGACTGCAGATCGATCCGGAGATCGTTTTTCACGCCGACGGCTACCGCGGCCGCTCTGAGGGTATCCTATTTAATTTCAGCATCGGCATCTATCTTGGGCTGCCCGGACTGGAGCGCGAGGGAATGGCGTATTCGCCCAGCCGTGCCGCCGAAATAGGAGTTTCCGCCTTTCCGACGATGCAGAAATGGCTTGCAGATTAGCCGTTATGCCCCTCACTCTGATCCGGATATTTTCTGAAATAGCGCCTCGTTCTCGGCACGTATCTGTTCCTTCTTGTTTGAGTCGAAATAATCATTTACGGCCTCAACAAGCCGGAGTTTTTCGAGGTTAGTAAGTTTAAGAAAGTCGTGAAAGACGATCGCGACATTTTCGGTCATTTCCATAGATACCCATTCTAATCCCGAAACGCAGATTATGTGCGAAAACGCACGGATTCTTTTGCCGCCGCGAGTCACAATACAATTGAGGTTTAATCACAGTGAGAAGTGTTCAGCACATTTCCGTCCCAGATTTCCTCTTCGGCGGGAGACACCGCGGTCCGACTCAGAGGGTGCAATCTTTAATTACATTTCTATTACGATTTTCGTGGCCTTTTGGCCTGTGTGGACCTCATTATTATATTGCGGCGGGGAGTAAACTTGTCATATGAGAGTTTTAATGATCTACCCCGAATTTCCCGAAACCTATTGGAGTTTTAAGCACGCATTAGAATTTGAAGGCAAGGCCGCCGCATTTCCACCGCTCGGTCTGATGACCGTGTCGGCGATGCTGCCCGCCGCGTGGGAACGCCGCCTGGTCGATCTCAACGTCACCACGCTCTGGCCCGACGATGTCGAGTGGGCGGATATGATCTTTATCAGCGCAATGATCGTCCAACGTGAATCGCTCGAATACATCGTCAAACTCGGCCGATCGATGGGCAAAAAGATCGTCGTCGGCGGCCCGTACGTTTCGACAAGCTGTGATAGCCTGCCGGATGCCGATCACATCTTTATCGGTGAGGCGGAAACGACGCTGCCCGAATTTATCCGCGATCTCGAAGACGGTACGACGAAGAAGATCTATCGTGCACACGAGCGTCCATCCCTGCACGCGACCCCAGTGCCTGATTTTGGCATCATCGATATGCACCGGTACAGCGCGATGAATATCCAGTTTTCGCGTGGATGTCCATTCCAGTGCGAGTTTTGCGACATTATCGAGATCTACGGCCGCGTGCCGCGGACCAAGACAAACGGGCAGATGCTCGCGGAACTCGACGCTCTCGATACTGCCGGATGGCGGGGAATGGTATTTATCGTCGATGACAATTTTATCGGCAACAAAAAGAATGTCCGCACTTTTCTGCCCGAACTCATCGAATGGTCGCGAGCACATAAGTTTCCGTTCTCGTACCTGACCGAGGCGAGCGTTAACCTTGCCGAGGACGCACCGCTCTTGCAGTTAATGAAAGAGGCCGGATTTCGCCGGGTATTTCTCGGCATCGAGACGCCGTCCGCCGAGGGGCTGAAGGAAGCCAAAAAGGGCCAAAATACCAAGGGCGACCTGCTCGTCGCTATTCACAAGATACAGGAATACGGCATCGAGGTAATGGCCGGATTTATCGTCGGTTTTGACAGCGACCCGGCGGATATTTTCGAGCGTCAGATGGCATTTATCCGCGAGAGTGCGATCCCGCTCGCGATGGTCGGGATGCTCTCGGCACTGCCGGATACGCAGCTCTGGCGGCGGCTGGAACGCGAGGGCCGTCTGCTTGGCTCGACGACCGGAAACAACACCGACGCGACGCTGAATTTTGTTCCCGTTATGAATCCGGCGGTCCTAATCGATGGGTTCAAATCGATCCTTAAGAACATCTACAGCCCGTGTGAATACTATCGCCGGGCTCTCGACTGCCTGTCGCGGTTTCATTTCGACCGGATCGAACCGCGAAAGAGCACCGTGCTCAAGGACATCCGGGCTTTTTCAAAGATCCTAATGACCCTCGGGGTGCGTGACCGGTCTCGCGTCCAGTT
>JAYVUD010000032.1:0-5091 GCA_043788335.1 Chloracidobacterium sp.
GCCGCCTCGACGATAGTTTCAATATCGTTCGGATGCCCCATATTGCCCGCGTAAATAAATACAAATTTCTCAAGCAGGCCTAGTTCCGCTAACAGTTTATTGCTGTCTCTCGGCTCCGGATGAACTGTTTCAAGTTCCGCCCAGTTGGGTATCACGTCGATCGACGTGTCCAATCCGGCGGACTTTGCCTCGAGCATAACCTTCATGTCACGACCGACGGCGATTATCCTGGTTGTGTGCTTATAAAGCCACCTATTGCAATAATTAAGAGTGTTAACTAAAAGTGAGTCCTCATGTGCTTTTCCGACTGCGAACAATATTTCCGGATAGTTGTCGTGGATCAAAAGGGTGTAACGAGCTCCGCGGATCAAGGCCGCGATCGCGACGACAAACGGCAAAGACGGCGGCGTCGTCACGACAACTACGCTGTCCCCTGCCTTGAACGAGAAAAGTGCCCTAACAAAAGTCGACAGGCTCAGCGTCAACATATTGACGAGCCTGAAAACGATGACATTTTTATTGAGGGTCGTACCGGCAACGCGGAAAATGTTGACACCATTTCGCGTTTCGCGTTTCGGTGCACGAGTACCGCGGGATGAGTAATTTGGCTGCCCACATAGGGCATTTACGGCAAAATCGTCCGTCAGTCCCTCGGCAATTCGGGTCATGTAATAGCCGGTCGACGTCTCTTCGGGATAATAGAGTTCGGTAACGACCCAAAGCCGCTGTTTTCCCAATGTCGGATTTTCGGCCGCTGCGTTATCGGTCATTGTTAACTGATCGCGATCGTTCATTCATCGCACGAGTCAAAACGCGTCCGGTCGCTTCGTTGATCTCGGGTTTGGCCAGCCACTCCAACGCATATTCACGCGAGCGACGCGACATTTCGCTATATTCGGCGTCTTCCATCGCGATGCACGTGTTGATCTGCTCAATATACTTCTCCGGGTTTTCGAGCGGAATACGCCAGCCGACGCCGCGTTCGTCGATGTCAGTCCAGACGGTTCTGTCACTGATCAGTAGCGGGCAACCGGCGGCGAGGCCCTCGATGAATACATATCCAAAATTCTCGTTCAGCGTCGGCATCGCAAAGAAATGGCTCTCACAGACCCGCCTTAGGGCGTCACGCTGTTCGGGGAATGCTCCGGTGACGTTTACAGTAATATTGTTTGGCAAACGGGCGATGATGTCCTGGCAATGCTTCCAGTAAACCTGATCCTCGAGCGGTCCGACGATATCAAACGTTACATTACCGTCGCGAATATCGAGTAATCGTTCGAGAAAGTAGCTGATGTTCTTTTTCGGTACAAGCCGCGAGATAAAGACGAATCTGACGCTTCCCTTTTCCTTTTTGGGTTTCCACTCCTGTGAATAGTCAGGAATTATTGCCTTCGGCACCAGGTCCGGTGCCACCATTACCTCGGCTTCGGCTCCCATCACGTCGTGGATCTCTTGCTTTTCCGATTCGAACGAACCTTTCCAGATTACGCCTTTGTAGAGACCGACAAAGTCGGAGTATTTCAGGAACAACTGCTTCTTTAGCGGCTTAACGGAACGAGCGCCCTTTGCCATCTCGCCGCACGGAGCGAGTATGACGGGAATCTCGGGCAGCATCCCCTTTCGACGCGCAGTCAGCAGCTTACGAACCGGCATGCTGAACGCACTGTTGAGGAAAAATGTGTCCGGTTTGACGTGGGCGATCAGTTCGACCACTTTATTTAATTTCAAACTGCCAGCCGAAAAGTAATAAACTTGAGCGTTTCCGACTTGGTTCCATTCGTCCGTCTTTACAGTCGTGTAGGTGGTGGTGTCTGCCTTGCTGTCATAGTTTCTGGTGACGATAAAGAAATCGTATTGATCGCAAAAACGATCGACCAGATTGACGACAGTCCACATCCCACCGCCGCTCCTAAAGCCCGGTAAATAGAAATCGCAAAAGATCATTACACGCTTTTTCATTATCTAGATATGTGAATTACCGTGGCGACGTAAGCTCAAATACCCTAGGACAATCCTGCTGACGATCTGTGAGACGTTTTCGACAACGTATTCCTTCGGAGCCTTCCAAGCTGCGGTTTGGGCGATCGCGATCTCGACAGCACGGATGATCGAATCGGGTTCGGCACCGGCAAGGATGTTACTGCCGCACTCGATCGTCTCAGGCCGTTCCGTCACATCGCGAACCGTGACGTTCGGAACACCGAAGATCGAACACTCTTCCTGGACCGTGCCGCTGTCGGTCAGGACCGCCAGAGAATTTTTTTCCAGTTTTACAAAATCGAAAAATCCGAACGCGTTCAACAGGCGTACCTTGGTCGATCCGGGGGCGATGCCAAATTGATTGATCTTTTCGGCAGTTCTCGGATGCACGCTGACGAGAATGTCTTTGCCGTATTTTTCGCTGATCTTCGTTAAGGCAGCAAATATTTTAACTAATCGCTCGTGAATATCAACGTTCTCGGCCCGGTGTAGCGTGACCAGAAAATATTCGAATGGCTGAACATTGAGCGAATGAAGAATTTCGCTCGCCTCGATCTGTGCCGAGTAATAGTCGAGCACTTCCTTGATCGGATTTCCGGTAATGAAGATACGGTCGCGTTCGATGCCCTCGCGCACGAGGTTCTCTTTGCTGCGTTCCGTATACGGCAGCAGGACTGCACTCGAATGATCGATAATTCGGCGGTTAACCTCCTCGGGTACGCGGTCGTCGAAACAGCGGTTGCCTGCTTCCATGTGAAACACCGGAATTCGTCGGCGGGCAGCCGTCAGGGCCGAAAGGGCACTGTTTGTGTCGCCGAGGATCAGGATGCGATCCGGAGCGTGTTTTACGATCATTTCGTCGCATTTTGTTATGATCTGGCCGATCTGATCGGCGAACGATGTCGACTTGATCCCGAGATGTTCGTCAGGGGTTCTCACCTCGAGATCGCGGATGAAGATGTCACTCAGACTCTCGTGGTAGTTCTGCCCGGTGTGCACCGTAACATGCTCACAATGCTGGTCGAGCACCTTCATCACCAGGCTTAGCCTGATGATCTCGGGACGGGTGCCGAAGATGGTCATTACTTTCATATTAAACAATGAACAAAAGCTAGTTACCGGACATAAAGCGGTTGATCTCAGAATGGGCTCCGGCGAGCAACTCACGCAGGGCGTCGACCGAGATAATGTCGTCCTTTGATGAATACTCGCTCGTCAATGCCGGCGTAAAATCACCCGCGGTTCGCAGTTCCGGCAGTACCGGCAGGATGACGTAGTAGCCGTTTTCCTCGACCGTACGGAAACACTCCTCTTCCGAAACCATTATCTCGTGGATCTTCTCGCCCGGCCTGATCCCGGTAAACACGATAGGGATGTCCTGATCGCCCATCAGGGCCTTGGCAACATCAACTATCCGGGCCGCCGGAACCTTTGGTATGAAGGTCGCTCCTCGCTGTTTGCTTGAGATCGCCTCGAATACCGTATCGACGGCCCTGTCGAGACTGAGAAGAAATCGTGTCATTTCCGGCAATGTGACAGTAACGACCTGACCTTTTTTGATCTGCTCCACAAACAACGGCACGATCGACCCGCGCGAGGCGATGACGTTGCCGTATCTGACGCAATTGATCGAAACGCCGAGCGAATCACGATTTGCTTCGAGCAAAACCCTTTCCTGCAGGGCTTTCGTCATACCCATAACATTTATTGGCTTGCAGGCTTTATCGGTCGAGATACCGATGATCTGTTTGACCGGCAGATGGTTTTCGCGGATCGCACGAACAATGTTCTGTGCCCCGGTGATGTTGGTCAAAACCGCCTCGAACGGAAAATACTCGCACGATGGAACCTGTTTGAGAGCGGCCGCGTGAAACACAATGTCGGCATCACGCATCGCGGCCAGCAGCGACGAATAATCGCGAACGTCTCCGATCCGGAATTTCAACAGGCTCTGCGAATTTTGGTAGATGATGTCGTCCGTTGCGGTGTCCCGTTGGAGAAAATCAAGCCGCATGTAATGCTGCTTGGCCTCGTCACGCGAAAACACGGTGATATCTGCCGGCGTCCCCATTTCGCCTGACAGAATACGTTTGACGAGCGTCTGGCCGAGCGAACCGGTCCCGCCCGTGATCAATATTCGTTTGCCTTCGAGGTGTTTCATTTTTTCCAGGCTTCGTACGGCGTTGTGTCCGCCGCCATCACTTTCACCATTTCTTCCCATTCCGGCGGCCTAAAGCCGGTCAGATCATTAAATCTGGCAGCATTCAGACTTCGGTCGATCCTGAATTCGCCTGACGGCACAATATCGATTCCGGCGTTGTAGTATCGATCGATCAGCGTCAGCAGATCGAATTTGTTTATCGGCGACGGAGCGATGTGGTACAAACCGCTAAGTTCTTTGTGGTCAACGATCAAACTTTCAATTATATCGGCAAAAACGATTGTTGGAAAGCCTGAGTAGATGGCATTGGTAAAACCCTCGATCCGTTTGCCGCGATTTGAAAGCACCCATTCGAGCAGGCTGTGACACGATTCGAGTTCACGGCCGATGATCGACGTTCGGATGGTCAGGCAATTTTGGCCGGTCACCTCGCCGAGATTTTTGCTCTTGCCGTAAAGGTCAGTTGCGTTTGGTGTATCGGCTTCCGTGTAACCGCCTTTCTTTCCGTCGAAGACGCAGTCCGTGCTTATGCCGATCAGGCGGAAGCCGTATTTAGCGGAATATTCGGCGAGCCGCTGCGGAAAAATGGCGTTGATCATCAATGTTTTGATGACGTCCTTTGCGGACGGGACCTGCTTGATCACGCCGATCGCGTTGATGACGAGGTCCGGGCGGACACGTTCGAGGGCACCTTCGACCGACTCTGTCGACTCGGCGTCGACACCCTCAACGGTACGGTTTCGATCGAAAAGCCCAAACCTTGTGACCGTCGAAATGTCACCACGTATCGTCCCCCAAACGTCAAACCGCTGCCCAAGCCGCTGAATAAGTTTGTGGCCGAGCATTCCGTTCGCTCCGAAAATTAGTATCCGCATACGTCATTGTTCCTGAAACTAGCTTCGCTTTTCAAATCCGCGTCAGGCTAGCAATTGTTCACACGCACCGTAGAC
>JAYVUD010000033.1:0-5651 GCA_043788335.1 Chloracidobacterium sp.
TCGCCATCGCATTGTTGATGCCGTCTTTGATCGATGCATTTGCTCCTATAACCACATTATCGTACCCGCCCGTCGGCACCTCGCCGGTGTGAAAGCCGATAAACGTGTTATTGTTGCCCTTGGTATTTTCGCGTCCGGCAAACGTGCCGACGAAGGTGTTTCCGCTGCCGGTCGTCGTCTTTTCGCCGGCAAACGACCCGATAAACGAGTTGTAAGACGCATTGTCAACCGATTTTCCGGCGTTGCTGCCAAAGAACGAGTTGTTGCCGCCGGACGAGTTGTTACTGCCGGTCAGCGTGCCGAAATACGAGTTGTTGGCCCCGCTAAAATTCGAAAGGCCCGACCCGCTGCCGAAAAACGCGTTGAAGCTGCCGCCGTTATTGGACAATCCGGCGTTCGATCCGAAAAACGAATTATTGCCGCCGGTGGTATTGTCTTTGCCGGCAGAGGACCCAAAAAACGAATTATTGACGCCGCTTGTTGTGTTTCGACCGGCAAACGTACCGAAAAATGCACTGTAGCTTGCAGACGTGATAGATTTTCCGCTTTCGACGCCGACCGATGTGGTTTCTGTACCGGGCAGGTGGAAAACGCGTTCTGAACCGATGTTAAATTGCGTTGCCACGGTCAAGACGCTAGCCTTTCCCTCGCCCGAGATGTTGAAGTTTGACAATGATTGTGGGTTTGTACCGTTTTGAATGTAGTAGGTGCTGTTCGGCAGCGGTGTGCGGGCATCGGACATCCGCGGGTCCGTGGTCTGCACGTATGCGGCAGCCGGGATGCCGCCCAGGTTTAGTGAATTTGTTGCCGTGTCGGCCGTTGTCGCCTGATCCGCCTTTATGCTTTTGACCGCATACGGCGTCGAAGCGATCGGCTCTCGAGGCGTCAGCGGTGTATAGGGCAAACCGGAATTTGCCAGCCGAACACCGACATCCAGAAATCTCGGGCTCCCGTTATATGCCGCAACGCCGAAATCGAGCGTGACGGCAAATATACCGTCCGCCGCGGTCGCGTTGACGTCCGTGATGGTTGCCCCGACCTGACTGCCGCCGGAAACCGTGTCATATAGTTTGAATACAAATTGGTAATTGCCGTTTGCGGGCAACGTGCCGTCATAGAGCTTTCCCTGGTAGATGAACGATGAACTCTGTCCGAATCCACTTGCCGAAAACAACACGATCACGGCGACGATAAAGAATATCTGCTTTGACATTTTCTGATCTCCTCATTTTCACGGCATTGCCGTGTTAGTGATATGAGAATAGATTGATTGGAAAGCGATATCACCACGTGTTTAGGTAGTAAGTTTTAAGTTGTATCCGGACCGGGACGGACGGGTGTTCGTCCGACACGCTTATTTGATCAAACGGTGATGCAGTGCCTTGGCGACCGCGGCGGATTTTGAGTGGACCTGCAGTTTCTCGTAAATACTCTTTAGGTGAAACGATATCGTGTTTACCGTAACGCTTAGTTCGCTGGCGGCGGTTTTGTAACTGTGGCCTTCGACGAGCAGTTTCAACAGTCGAACCTCGTGCGGCGTCAGGTCATACTCGACCTTTTCCGGCGGACGAAAATCGCGAAAGATAGCAACGACCTTGCGGGCGATCTCGGGCGACATCGGAGAACCCCCATTCATTGCGTCGTGAAGGCTCTCCATCAGTTTGGCGGGCGGCGTTTTCTTGAGCAAATAGCCGGTCGCACCCGCACAGAGAGCATCAAATATACGCTCATTGTCGTCATATACCGACAACATCAAGACGGTTATTGACGGAAATCTCTCTTTGATCACTTTGACGCCCTCGATGCCGTCCATACCCGGCAGGCCGATGTCGGACAGTACCAGATCGGGTAAGTTGCCGCCGATCTGCCGAAGAGCGTCCTCGACCGAACGATAGCTCCCTGTGCATTCAAAACCGTCGGTAAAGTTGATCATCACAGCGAGGCCCTCGCGTATTTCGCGTTGGTCCTCGATGATCGCGACCTTTATGTTTAAGACCGGCATTGGTGTCGTCATATCTATTTTCGTTATTGATCGATCTGCTCCCGATGTCACAGCCGATCCGCTACGGGTTAGATCATACCCCCACGGATCGCGCGGTTTCACCACCTATTTGCGTAGTCGGCCGCGAAGTTTATTTGTCCCTGATCGGTAGATCTATCGTGATCGTTGTGCCCACTCCGGGGCGCGAATCGATCGCAAAACTTCCGCCCGCTTCTGCGGCCCGACGCCGAACATTGACCAAACCATTGCCGCCGAGGCCGTCCGTGGGCTCTGCCCGCTCGGCCGGATCAAATCCGACTCCGTTATCCTCGATCACGACAACCAGCGATCTTTTCTGGATCGAGACAGATATCTCTGCTGTCGTCGCCGAGGCGTGTTTGACGAGATTATTTACACACTCTTTGAAAATAAGATAGATCGCCCGCCGCAGATCGGTCCCAAGCGTAGTGTCGCGATGCTCTTCGTCAACCCGGAATCTGTACGCAATGTCACCGGCGTCGAGAATGTCCGATGCAAATCGCCTCATTCTCAAAACAAGGTCGGACAAGTGGTCTTTGTCAGGATTGATCGCCCAGACGATGTCCGACATTGAGTCGACCATTTCGCGTGAGGTATCGGCAATAATATTGAGCGGTTCGTTGACTGCATCATCCCCGGATCTTTGCCGGATAACCTCAGAGAGAACGGCGATCGTTGAAAGCGAGGAACCTATATCATCGTGCAGGTCGGTCGCGATCCGCGTTCGGACGCGTTCGAGTTCGATGAGACGCCTGAGCCGATATCGATAAACGGCATAAATGAGCAACAGCAGCACAATGGTGAGGAGGAGCAGAAACCACCACCGCTGCCAGATCGGACGTGCGATCGAAAATGAGACCGAGGCTGGCTGTAGGCTAACGACCCCGTCCGCATTTACCGCTCGAACCAAAAACCTGTAATTGCCCGACGACAGATTTAGATTCACCGTTCGCTGCTCGGTCGGGTCACTCCACGCGCGGTCGATGCCGTCGAACATATATTGAAACCTGATCTTTTCACCGGTCCCGAACCCGAGCCCGAAATATTCGATCTGTATCTGCCGCTGATCCGAGGTGAGTTCGACGCCGCTGACCGCTGTTTCACCCAGTTCGGAAAGTTTCCTGCTCCGTTCACCATTGACCCGCAGATCCGAGAGGAATATCGGCGGCGGCTCACCCGGTGCGTCGGCTGCCGGCGAGTAGCGGGCAAGCCCGTGGGCGGAACCGAACCAAAGGTCGCCGTTTGCGTCGCGGCTGCATTGGGTAATGAAATTCTCCGGCAAGCCGTCCCGTTTTGAAAACGCCCTGATCTTGCCGGTCCGCAGATCGAGGCGGTCGACCCCGCGAGCAGTGCCGATATAAATCCGATTAAAATTGTCCTCCGTTACGCACGTCGCCTGATTGCTGGACAATCCCTCTTTCGTCGTGAGATTCGCGAGCCGGGGTTCGCCGGGCGAATCAGGATCGTCAATCCTGATGATCCCACGGTAGCTCGTCGAGACCCACACCCGCCCGGCCGAATCGGTAAAAATATTGTTGATCCATCCGGTCGAAGAGCTTTCGGCTCCGGCGATCGATTCAAATCTCCCGTTCCGCGATCGACTGATCCCGCCCGTGTAAAACCCGAGCCAGATATTGCCGCCTCTGTCCTCGGCGAAGGCGACCGGCACGTCTCGCGGCGGCAGTCCGTCCGCCGGCGTAAAACGGCGGATCGTATCCGAAGCCCGTTGCCAGAGCGAAACGCCCTCGGTCCACGACCCCATATTTGTGATCCAAATGTCTCCGCGCGAATCTTCGAATAACTGAAAGATCTCACTCGTCGGAAGACCGTCTTTGGCCGTATATATCCTTTCAGCGTCGACCCTCGTTAGGTCCCCAAGCGAGTTTACGATCGGATATCGCTGCAATCCGGAGGCCCCCGCGACCCACCACGCTCCGAGATGGTCGCGAAAGGTCAGCTGGCCGGTGCCCCAACTCGGAGCCAGCATACGCCGCGGCTCGACCACATCAAATCCCGTTCCGTTGAACCGGTAGATGTTCGTTTGGCCCCGTCCGAGCATATAGGTTCCTCCATCGGTTCCCTCCATGATCGAAACAATATCCTTGCTGATGAGGCCATCTTCCCTGCCGTAGTTTACAAATCCCTGCCGGAATATCTGCAATGCTCCGCTTGCGACCGTCGCCAGCCAAATATCGCCGTTTCGGTCCTCGACCATATCGGTCAGCCCGTCCGTTAGGCCCTGACTGGCAATTCGCTGAAATTGTGGTTTCGCCGGGTCTTCGTTTGGTTTGTATTCGCACAATCCATTCGCGACCAGGACAAATGTCCTCCCGTCCGAGGTCTCCAAAAAGGCGTTGATCCACAGATCATCCGACAGGCCGTCTTTTTTTCGATAATCGTGGACGAGCGCCGGTACATCATTCTCAACCGAATAAACCCGCAGGCCGATGTCGTTTGGGGCTCCGCCTCCGGTCCCGACCCAGACCCGACCCGCGTGGTCTTTCATCATCGACTCGACCCTGACGCGGACCTCTACCGCCTGAACGCCCCGCCCATCGGGCAGTATTCGGTAAAGGCCTGATTCCGTTCCCGCCCAAATAGCGCCTGCGTCGTCCTGCAGGAGCCGTTGAAATAGGTCATTTTTACTCGGCCCCAACGTAATATCGACCTTTCGCAAATTGATACCGTCACGCGTGTCGATCCGGTAGATGCCTCCGTTACCGGCCGCCCAGACGACCCCGTCACGATCTTCGATGAGATCACGGACTCCCCACATTTTCGACCGCAGATCCGGATCGTCGGTTTTGAATACGCGGAACATCGGGCCCGCCGAACTATCATTGATATCACGATCGGACCTACCCTTTGGATCAAATAAAACGAGCCCGTCACCGGTCGCGAGCCACAACACGCCGGCTTTTGTTTCAAGTAGGTCTGTCACCGCCCGGTGCGGCAGTCCGTCGTCGGTCGTATAATTCTTAAACTCGCTGCCATCAAACCGCGAAAGGCCTTCGCCGGTGCAGAACCAGAGAAAACTGCGCGAGTCCCGCACTATCCGATAGACATGATCGTGGGATAATCCGTCTGAAAACGTATATGTTTTGATGGGCAGGGTCGAACCCAACACAGCCCGAAAACAACAAAACACCGCCGCCAACGCGATGGCCGAGACAAAATACACACGTCTGTTTGATTGCTTTTCCACGAAAACAACAAAAGGTAACACGAAACCGCAACCAATGCCGAACAAAAATACAAGATTAATAATGGATGAAAGATGACAATTTTGTCGGCGAATACGGCGATACTTTTGCTATTTCACCGCGTTTGGATTAAATTCTAGAAATTAACGCCGTACTTTCCCAAAATACACATTTTTTGTGAAAGGTTATGTTTTATGTGTGCAACATAGTATTACATATGTTAGTATGTAAAGAGTGGAGTAAAACTGTATTCTTCGGAACAGGATATAACGGTCGGGGAGAAATAAAATCATGAGTTTAGACAAAGGTAAAGCGATCGAATCAGCATTGGCACAGATCGAAAAGAAATTTGGCAAGGGTTCTATAATGCGGCTCGGCGAGCGACCGATAGAGGACATTGGTGCGATCTCGACCAACTGTCTCAGCCT
>JAYVUD010000034.1:0-38842 GCA_043788335.1 Chloracidobacterium sp.
TGCGGGATTAAACGCCGGTTTTGGCATCGGTTACAATTCGCTCGTCTGGATCAAGGACACGACAAACAACGCCGTCATCTACGACCCTGATTACAGCAACCCGACGCCGGGGTTCCGGTTTGGGTTTCCGGTGACCGAATCGCGCGATAATGTGAAGATTCGCCGAAGTATTAGCCTATTGAATCGCAACTTCCCTGCACGAACTCAGATATCCCGCGCGGTGGCGGGATCTGCCGCGGCATCGCGTTTGGCCTCGAGGGCTTCGACGTAGTAGGCCTTGAGGCTCTCGTCGGTGGCGTCGGGTTCGAGGGTCGCGGCAAGCACGTCGCTGATCCGTTTTGCCGGAATGATCTCGAGTTCCTTTCGGACATCCTCTGGGATCTCCTCGACATCGGCTTCGTTGCGGTCGGGCAGGACTATTCGCCTGATGCCGGCACGATGGGCCGCGAGGACCTTTTCCTTAATGCCGCCGACCGGGAAAACGAGGCCTGACAGCGTGATCTCGCCCGTCATCGACGTATCCGAACGCACCTTACGGCCCGTGTAGATCGATGCCAGTGCTGACGACATCGTCACGCCGGCACTGGGGCCGTCCTTCGGGATCGCTCCGGCCGGAACGTGGATATGGACGCCGTTATTCTTGATCACGTCAGGGTTAATACCGAGTTCGGCGGCGTGCGACCACAGGTAACTGCGGGCGGCCTGGGCCGACTCTTTCATCACCTCGCCGAGTTGCCCCGTGAGGGTCAGGCCGCTGCCACCGGGCAGCAGGGTCGCCTCGATAAACAGCACTTCGCCGCCCATTTCGGTCCACGCCATACCGGTCGCGACGCCGGCCGGCAATTCTTTTCTAGCCTCTTCCGGATAGACGCGCGGCGGCCCGAGATAGCCTTTGATCTCCTCAGCGGTGATCGAGACCTTTTCGGTCAGGCCCTGGGCAACCTTTAACGCGACCTTGCGGGCGAGATTGCCGACGGTCCGTTCGAGCTGGCGGACGCCGGCCTCACGGGTATATCTCGCGGTTATCAGATTGACCGCATCGTCCGAGATCGACAGTTGGTCGTCCGTCAGGCCGTTCTCCTTGACCTGCCGTGGAATGAGGTACTGCTTGGCGATATTCAGCTTCTCGCGGTCGCTGTAACCGGCGAGTTGGATGATCTCCATACGGTCGCGAAGCGGCATCGGGATCGGAGCCATCTGGTTGGCCGTCGCTATAAAGAAGACCTTGGACAGATCGAACGGCAGATCGATGTAGTTGTCGCGAAACGTGTTGTTCTGCGCCGGGTCGAGTATCTCGAGCAAGGCGGAGGCCGGATCGCCGCGAAAATCGTTGCCAAGCTTGTCGATCTCATCGAGCATCATCACCGGATTATTGACGCCGACACGGCGGAGCGACTGGATAATGCGGCCCGGCATCGCACCGACGTACGTACGGCGGTGACCGCGGAGTTCGGCCTCGTCACGCATGCCGCCGAGGCTGATGCGGTCAAATTCACGTCCCAGGGCACGCGCGATCGAGCGTCCCAACGATGTCTTACCGACGCCGGGAGGGCCGACGAAGAGGATGATCGGGCTTTTCGAATCGGGCCGCAGTTTGACGACCGCGAGCGACTCGAGAATGCGTTCTTTGATGTCCTCGAGGCCGTAATGGTCCTCGTCGAGTACCTTGCGGGCTTCATTGAGGTCGAGCTTTTCTTCGCTCGCCATTCGCCACGGCAATTCGAGAATATATTCGAGATAGGTGCGGATGACGTGATAATCAGGCGCTGATTGCGGCAGAGCCTCCATCCGCTTTAGTTCACGCATCGATTCCTTACGGACGTCGTCAGGCAGGTCGGCCTTTTCGAGGCGTTCGCGGATCTGTTCGGCCTCGGCCGCTTCGCCGCCTTCTTCGTCGCCTAGTTCTTTCTGGATCGCCTTCATCTGCTGCCGCAGGACGTAATCGCGTTGCGATTTGTCCATTTCGTGCTGGGCCTCGTTGGCGATCTTAGAACGGATCTGCATGATCTCGACCTCGCGGGCGAGAGCGGCATGCGTCAATGTCAGCAGGCCGTCGACCGTGCTCGATTCGAGCATCTTTTGTTCGGTCTCCACGCCGAGATCGAGCACCGACGCCAGGAAATAGGCGAGCTGCACCGGATTTTCCTGCGACATTACGGCCATCCGGATCTCGGGCGGGATGTTTGGCAGCAAGGCGAGAGCCTCCTGGATCATGCCCTGAATATTGCGTTTCAGCGCCTCGATCTCCTCGAGATCGACAACGCGAAGCTCGGGCAGGATCCGCACTTTTGCCTTCAGATACGGCTGTTCACCGGTCCACTCGACGATCTCGAACCGGTCGAGGCCCTGCACGATGAGCTGCATTATGCCCTCATTGCGCATCATTCGTTTGATATTGACGATCGTCCCGATCTGGTAAAGATCGGTCGGAATCGCATCGTCGCCGGTGACGTTTTCGGTCTGGGTGGTCAGGCAGGCGATCAGCTTTTCTTCCGTTGCAAGTGCAGCCTCGACCGCGCGCGTCGAGCGTTCGCGGCCGACGGCGAGCGGTATGACCGTCTCCGGAAAAAGCGTGGTGTTTTGCAGCGGCAAGACCGCGATCTCAAATTCCGCCGGCAGATCCGCCCGCCCTTCCGAATCTTTTTGTGTTTTGTCCTCAGCCATAAACGTAACCTATTTCTTTTTGCGAAGGTGAACGATGAGCAGCCCGTTTTCGAACATATGATCGAGCGTCACGCCCTCGATCGTCGCAGGAAACCGCAGAGTCTTTTCGAAATTGCTATACGTGATCTCCATCTGCTGATATGAGATGCCTGAAATGCACGAACGGTCTTTACGGCAACCCGCGATGGTCAAAATATTTCCCTGAATGTCGATCTCGACATCCTCGGCCGACACACCCGCAAGCTCCACCTTGACGACCCACCCGTCGGGTGTCGTATAGACGTCGGCCGCCGGATACCAGAGTCGCCCCGAAACCTGCGCCTTTTTGGACGATCCGAGAAACTGAAAATATCTATTGGTGGATTTAGCCATATGAACAGTGTGTCAAAACAACGCTATAACAAGATTCTCTTGCGGGCTCTGATCCAAGGTTTTTGCATTTCGACCTTTTTTGACATTGACCCGAGTTTTATTGAAAGATTTCGCCACTGCGGCTTTTTGGCCTGGCTCGGGTTCGGCGGCAGAGAGATCACGATCTGATACTGGTTTTGTAGTTCGTTAGAAACCAAGGAAAAAGCCCGATCAAGATCGTCGTCAGTTATCACCGGCAAAACCCGGCCAGCCGACACATCGGCAAGAAACTCCATGTCCACCGCGGCCGGACGCCCCGAAGAGCGGGGCTCGGCTGCCCGAACCTCCATACCCTTCGGAGTCGAACGCTCGCCGAGCTTAGCCAGAATCGGATCTGTTGCGCCGAGATCAATGAGATAAAGCGTGACTCCGTACTTTTCCGATGCAACGCTCGCTTTCCCAATGTCCTGCTTAGAATCGGTATCTTGGCCGTCACTCAAAACAAGCAGTATTCTCTTCGGAAACCGTCCGGCCGAGGCCTTTTGAGCGCCGGCTTCCAGAGCGTCAAAGAACCGCGTTTCGTCAGACTTGGCGTTTTCGGAAATATTATCTATCGCCTCAGTAATTTTTGCCTTGTCAGATGTATTTTCCAAAAGAACATGTTGCGTTTTGCCGAACGCCATCAGAAAGTACTCATCATTGCGGTTATTTTCGTTAACGAATTTCTTGAGAGCTTTTCGGATCGCGGGCATCTCAAATCCCTTAGTCGATGACGATCTGTCGACCAGTATGCCTACCGTCATTGGAACGTTTTCAGCGGCAAATGTCGTTATCGGAATGAGACGCTTGTTTTCGTAAACCGAGAAACTATCACGCTCTAGGCCGGACACCGGTTCGTCCTTATTGGTCAAAACTGTAACGTTTAGAAACACATTATCGCTATCTACAGTTTGTTGCCCCTGCGGGAATATCGACATTGTGAATAAAAATGCGAGCGCGGTACTTGCGATGAATTTCATTGTTCCTCCCATGCATTTCAAATGTATCGCGCCGATTTTTTAATGGATCGTTTCCGCCTTATCTAAAAATAATAACCGTCGGGATATCTGATCTCCAACTTTCCCTGTGACTTTGGAGAGTGAATTTCCAATCGGAGCTTGTGCCATCTCTTTTTCGGCTCATTTAACGGCGCGAAGCCGATCGTGTATTGATTCAGGATCTCGGCCGCCAGTAGTCCGAATACGATGTCCATTTCCGTCTTCTTACTTGGAAACCAAACATGGCCGCCAGTATTTTGCGTCAATTCTTCGAGCCCGGTCCTCCGCCAGGAATCGTAAAATACCTGCCTTTCTTCATCTCGAACCATGTTCACGAGATAGAGCATCGCCTTGCTTTCCTTTAGGTGAGTAATTGTGTCGTTTATCTCACGACCTCGAGTTTCGTTATCGATTCCATCCGATATCATGATCAAAACCTTTTTCTTATCGGAACTTGCGGAAATATGCTTGAGCGCCACGTCGATCGCGTTGTAGATGTTCGTGTCCCCATTAGGCTTCATCGAAAGTGCCGCAGAAAGTGCCGCAGCGATCTTGGGCCGCTCGCGAGTAGTTTCAAGTAAAACGACAGCGTCACTGGCAAATGCGACAATAAAATACTGATTCCTGGGATCGCTCTTGTTAATAAACGTGATAACGCCCTTTACAGCGGCCGCGATCTCGATGTTCTTTGGCGAATTTGGGAAGTTCATCGAACCCGACAGATCTAATAAAATGCCCACCGTTGCGGGTTCGTCCACCCTTGACACACACCTGATCTCAAGCGGTGATTTGCCCTCGAAAAGCTCAACGCTCTGAATGTCGGATATTTGGACGAAATCCTTTACCTTTTCGTCCCAAAATGACGCATACACCGTCCGCGAATCGGGTTTGTCTGAGTCGCAAGAGTTCGAACGATTTGCCCTTGTTTGGGACTGTTTGCCGGAATCATTTTGGGCAAGACACTCGCCAACCAACAAAATGCCCAAACAGATTAAGATGAAAATAGATCTGAGAGTGGTCATAATCCCCCGATCACGACTTGCGCCAAAAACCCGCCCCGCTCGAGATCTCTTCGAGGGCTTCGGCGATCTCCAGTTCGTCTTCGGTTTCGAGAGCGACATCGGCCATTGAGATAATGCCGGCGAGTTCGCCGCCGGGCCCGACGACCGGAATGCGCCGGATCTGTTTGTCGCCCATCAGGCGGATCGCTTCGAAAACAAAATCGTTCGGTGTGACGGTAAAAGGCTCGGTCGTCATCGCTTGGCCGACCGTGGATGAGGCGTCCCGGCCTTCGGCGACCGAACGCACGACGATGTCTCGGTCAGTGACGATGCCGATCAACCGACCGCAGTCGACAACCGGCACGGCACCCATATCACCGTCGCGCATAATTGCCGCCACGTCTCGTAGCGACATCGTGCTCGTCGCTGTTTTGACGTTTTTCGTCATTATCTCGCTACACCGAATACGTGAAATCGCCGACCTGTCAGCTTCGCTCATTTTGTAGACTCCTGTTTAATTATTTTGTTTGACATGACGGAATAAAGCAAGTGTAAGATCGGTGCGGAACCTTTGGAAGAAAAGCGAAATATCTCGATCAAACCATGATACAATGCCCGTCAGAACTCTCAGGTGTGTATGACAAAAACCATCAGCGTCAGCGATAAGCCAATTTCTCTTCAGTCAGTGATCGCCTTGACGGCCGGTGGCGATGAGGTTGTCCTCGAACAAAACGGCTCACCGGTAGCAAAGGTTGTCAGCATCAGGAATCCGCAAATGATCAAAAATGGTCCGAATGAGCGACAACTCGGACTCGGGACCGGCGAAGGCTTTATTATGCGCGATGATTTCAACGACGAACTGCCGGATGAATTCTGGGGTTTCGACAAGGACTTATGAACCTGCTTCTCGATTCCCACGCGTTTGTCTGGATGCACGAGGATCCGAGCAAGCTCTCCGTCAGATCGGCGACGGAAATTGTAAATCCCGCAAATTCAATATTCCTGAGCATCGCAAGTGTCTGGGAACTGCAAATAAAGATCAAGCTCGGAAAGTTCAGCTTTAGCGATAATCTCGAAAAGGTCATATCGATGGAGCGTCAAATTAATGCTGTTCAGCTATTACCGATCCGACTTTCACATGTGATCTATCTCGATAATCTGCCTCTCCACCATAAAGACCCGTTTGACCGATTATTGATCTCACAGGCATTTGTACACGATTTAATTTTGATCAGTTCTGATCCCCAGTTTCCGGCTTACGGCGTAAGTTTGCTCTGGTAACGATGGAACAACCTGTCCGGACTAGTCCCTAAGAATTTTCGCTACAGATCAACGCGAATGATCAGGATCGATTGTTTCATTCTCACTCTGCGTTCTTTCGAGTCTAATTCTTCTTCCCCTCGGTCAGTTCGATCATCCGCCCCAGTGCGATGTTGGCGTAATGTTTCGTCTCGTCATCGACGATGATCTCGTTGACGATCTCACCGTCTATCAGGTTTTCCATCACCCACGCGAGGTTTTGCGGGGCGATGCGGTACATCGTCGCACACATACAGAGATCGGGGGCGAGCAGGCGAATTTCCTTGTCCGGAAAGCGGTCCTGCAGGCGGTTGACCAGATTGACCTCAGTGCCGATCGCCCATTTTGAACCGGCGGGCGAGGCCTCGACCGTCTTGATGATGAACGACGTCGAACCGTCGAGATCGGAGATATCAACAACCTCTTTCGGGCATTCGGGATGGACGATGACCTTCATCCCCGGGTGCTCCTCACGGATCTTGTCGACGTGCCACGCCTTAAACCGGCCGTGTACCGAACAATGGCCGCGCCAGAGGATGAGTTTTGCCTCGTGAAGCTGCTCCTCGGTGTTGCCGCCAAGCTCTTCGTGCGGGTTCCATAGAACCATCTTGTCGAGCGGAATGCCAAATTTCGAGCCCGTGTTTCGCCCCAAATGCTGGTCGGGGAAAAAGAACATCTTGTCGAACTCTTTGAGATAGACGTCAAACAGCGGGATCGCGTTCGACGAAGTGCAGACGACGCCCTCATGCCGACCGCAAAACGCCTTGATCTGCGCCGTCGAGTTCATATAGGTGATCGGAGCGACCTTATTCTTCAGCACTCCTATATCGCGAAGCTGGTCCCACGCATCCTCGACCTGTTCGATTGACGCCATGTCCGCCATCGAACAACCCGCCCCGAGATCGGGCAGGATGACGTGTTGGTGCTCTTTGCCAAGAATATCGGCCGACTCGGCCATAAAATGGACGCCGCAAAAGACGATATACTCGGCGTCCGTCTGCGATGCCATTACCGAAAGCTGGTACGAGTCCCCCGTCAGGTCGGCGTGCCGGATGACGTCGTCGCGTTGGTAATGATGGCCGAGAATGACCACGCGTTTACCCACCTGCTCACATGCCGCCTCGATCCGCTCATGGATCTCGGCATCCGGCATCGTGAGGTAATCCTCGAAAACCTGTGCTCTTTCCAATACTGCTGACATTGCCGTCCTCCCCGCAAAGATAAAAAAATGATGTCATTTCCGTTGACCCAACGCAAGCGATCTCTGTGTAGCTGCAAAGGATCAGCATTTTAAGAGCACTTCGGTTTCACCGTCGTTTGACTTTGGGCGAGTGTGCCGGGCGGACCCCTCCATTCCCTCAACGCCGTTGATCATCTAGCAAAAAACACTCAACTCTCGTTTAATTTGGCCGATACGATAATGAGAGGTCCGCACTAAGTCGAGGCCCGCAATATTTATGAAATTGACAATCGAAGCCCCAAAACGAAGAAATACACCAGCCAACACTTTCCCAATTAAGTGGTTTGTCCTGTTTGTCGCTACTGCGGCACTTGCACTCCAGATGGGCGACATCTCACGTGTTTCGGCAAATGCCGACACGGTCGCCCCGCTGTCAGCGGTAATAACGGCAACGCCTCTGACCTGGAACGTTATCGGGCTCGACAGCAACAATCCAGCGACAGGCCCGAACCGCTTTCCGGTCGGGGCCCGTATATGCAATACGGGAACGGCCGCTACGGGCGTTGTGAACGCGGCATTCGTCTGGGATTCGGCTAATATTTATATAGGTCTGAGGAGCGGGTCGCTGTCATCGGTAAGTGTCGGGCCCATCTCGGCAGGCAACTGCGCCGATGCGTATTTCGAGGCAGAGGTCGATAAAACCTCGGGCTCGACGCCGTTCAACACTAGCCGCAAATACCATGTCACTGCCGTGGACGCTCTGTCGGGATCGGCCGCAAGCACGGCAGCGGGACGCGAACTCTACGTTGAACACCTGATCTCGCAAAACCGAAACGGAATCGATGCAGTCAAGCTGAACGGAACTGCGGTTCCAGCCGGAGCCGCGATGACGTTGGTCGTGGGCAACACCTACACCATCGAGCTTGACGCTCATACTGCGACGCAGGGTTACAATCAGCTCGAAGGCTTTATCAATTTTCCCAACACGATATTTCAGACGCTTGCGGTCAGCACGACGTATACCGCAAACACGTCGGCATACGTTACGTCGCCAAATGACAAGATGTACGCAAACGCCTGTCTGTGGGACGAGGACCTAAACAGCCCGAATTACCGATCGTGCATCGGCGGTGACGCCAAAACGGGCGGCACGATCGTTACGACCTACACCGTAAAGATCCTCAGCGGAGGCGGCACGAGCCAGTCGCTCAACAGCCTTTTGTACGACTTTTCCGGTAGCAGCTTTCACTATAATTCCGACTACTCTGTGGGCGCCCGAATCGCTAATGTGGTCAGCCCGGCGTCAGTAGCGTTGACGAAAACCTTTACTCCAAAGGCGATCACGCCGGGCGGAACGTCGGCGATGACGTTTACGATATCCAATCCAACGTCAGAGGCCTTTACCGGCGTCAATTTCAGCGATGCGTTTCCGTCGGGAGTGCAGGTTGCGGGCACGCCGGCAATATCCTATTCCGGCTGCGGATCCGGCGCGTTCTCGCCTGTTCCGACTTCCGGGGCAACGTCGCTCGCGTTTTCCGGCGGCAGCCTCACGGCAAATGGTACGTGCACGATCTCGGTCAACGTTACGGCTCCGGCCGGTACATACGTCAACACGACCGGCAACCTATTCATCAATACGGCAACGAACACCGGAAATTTTGGTCAGGACACGCTGACGGTCGTAGCGGCGGCAGCTTGCACGCCGGGCCAAACGCTCGCGACGTGGACTATGCCAACTGCGGGTCAAGGCAGCGGCGGACCGCCTCCGCCGTTTACTACCAAAGCTGCGAATGTCTCTTCCGCGACCGCCTCGGCTGTAAGCGCGAACACTTCGGTGATCAGCACGTCGGGCAATCCGACCAACTCCTGGGGAGTTACCGGATTTCCGAAGAGTGGAACGGTGACCGGCGACTCGACGCCGTACATAGAATTTGCTCTTGAGACCAGTAAATATTCGGGCGTCGGGGTCGCACTTGACTATTTCAGAGATACTAACTGGGGCGGCGGCGGCAGCGACGTGCCGACGCTGTACGTATATTCGAGCACGTCGGGTCTCGCCGGTTCGTATAGTTTGATCTTTACATCATCGAGCCTGACAAACCTTTGGCAATCGAGCGGCACAATCGTGTCTGCAGCTACCGGGTCGGCGACAACCTATTTTCGAATTACCGCCAAGGGCGTGAACAGCGTCAGTTCATCGCAGCTTTTCATCGACAACATTTCGATCACAGGATGCGGATTGCCGCTGCCTCCGCCGACGATCTCCAAATCGTTCTCGCCGGCGACGATCGTAAAGGGAGCAGCATCGACGCTTTCATTTACCATCAACAATACCAGTGCGGGTAACCAGGCATTGACCGGTATTGCTTTCACCGACGTCGTCCCCGCTGGCCTTTCGATCGCATCAGCATCCGTAGCGGCGTGCTCGGGTACGCTCACATCGACCGCCGGTACGCGGACGATCTCGCTGAGCGGTGGCAGCCTCGCGGCCGGAGGAAGCTGTACATTCAACGTATCGGTCACAGGAACAACCGAGGGCCGGTATGACAATATAACGGGTTTCATCTCCTCTACCGAGTCCGGGACCTCGACCAACTACGCCACCAGTACGTTGACGGTCGTCGCACCGCCGGCTCTCGGTAAAGCGTTTTCGCCCGCATCGTTACTCACGGGTTCGACATCGAGTTTGGCATTCACGATCGCCAACCCCAACCAGTTGACGGCACTAACAGGCATGGGCTTTACCGATGCTCTGCCCGCCGGTATGACGATCGGGACCAGCGGGCCGACATCGACCTGTGGCGGATCGCTCTCAACGGCTCCGAATACAATAACTCTCACCGGCGCAACTCTCGCGGCCAAGGCGTCGTGCACATTCAGCGTCACCGTCACGGGTGCCACAAGCGGGTCGAAGTTAAACACCACGAGCGTCATCACCTCGACCGAAGGCGGAAACGGCGCCGCGGCAACAGCGACGTTGGTGGTCAATACAGCGACCGCCGCACTCGATCTCACCAAACAGGTATCAAAGGACGGCGTTAACTGGTTCAAGTTTGTGGGCGTGGGGATCGGCGCCAACGTCTACTATCGGTTTACGGCATACAACGGCGGCGATGTACCATTTTCCGCCATCTCCGTCACCGACCCGACGCTCGCCGGTACGGCGTCCGATCCGGCGTCGTGCGTCTGGGCGACCCCGCTCGCTGTCGGAGCTACTGCATACTGCGTCGAGGGGCCGGTCGCCGCGATTTCGGGCACGCATACCAACACGGCAACGGCTCAAGGAACATGGGCAAGCGGAACGGCGACAAGCTCGCCCTCGACCGCGTCGTACGCGACGACCGCGCTAACAATCGCCAAGAACGCGACCGAGAGCTATTTTCTCGCGGCCGGAAATGTGCTTCATTACAGCTATGTTGTTACAAATACGGGCTTTGCCACGCTACTCGGTCCGGTGACCGTGGCGGACGATAAATCGACCGACGAGACTTGCCCGGCGGTAAATACCGTCGGTGACTTTGACGATTACCTGGACGCGGGCGAGAGCATCACGTGTACTGCGACATACGTGGTTCAGGCGGCAGACGTGACTGCCCGATCCGTGACGAACCTTGCGTCGGCAGCGGTCCCCGGTACGACCTCAAATACGGCGAGCAAGACGATCAAACTCGGTACCGACCTTGCGATCAGCAAATCAAGTTCACCGAAAGCCTATGTCGCTGGATCGAGCCTGACGTACACGATCATCGTCACCAATAACGGCCCGAGTGCCGTTACGGGAGCGACCGTGGCAGACACTTTGCCGGCGGCAATCTCATCATTTACATGGACCTGCACCACCGCCGGTGCCGGCGCATCATGCGGAACGACCGGGCCGGTGAGCGGCGACATCAGCTCCCTTGTCGACCTGCCGGTCGGAACACAGGCCGTGTTTACCGTCACCGGAACGGTTCCGCCCGGGACGACCGGCACGATCAACAACACCGCGTCGGTGTCAACACCAAGCGGTATTGTCGATGTGGTACCGGGAAACAATTCCGCGACCGACAGCAACGGAGCGGGCACGTCTGCGGACCTCGCGATCCGCAAATCAAGTTCGCTGAAACCCTACGTCGCGGGCTCGGCCCTAACTTACACGATCACAGTCAGCAATAATGGCCCGTCGAGCGTGACGGGAGCGACGGTTGTCGATTCGATACCGTCGACGATAACCGGCGTGACTTGGACATCGAGTATCACGGGAACTGCCGCAGTCACAAGCGGTGCATCCGGTTCGGGCAACAGCCTGTCAGCGACGCTCAATATCGGACCCGCCATTGGTGACAAGGTGATACTCACCGTAACGGGAACGGTTCCGGCCGATACGACTGGTACGATCTCGAATACAGCGACGGTCACGCCGCCCATCGGCACGACCGACCCGGTCCCCGGAAACAACACCGCGACGGACAACAACCCGACCGGCGGGCAGGCGGATCTTTCCATTACCAAGACCTCGACGCCGAATCTGTACGTCGCCGGATCGCCGCTGACATATACGATCGTCGTGACAAATCTCGGACCTTCCGATGCAACTGGGGCTCGGGTACAGGATGCCCTGCCCGCCGCAGTCTCGGCATTTACCTGGACCTGTTCGTCCGGCGGCGCCGGCACTTGCCTGCGAGCGAGCGGGACAGGCGACATCGACGTGCTGGTCAACCTGCCATCCGGAACCCAGGTCACGTTCTCAGTAACCGGGATCGTGCCGGCGGGAACGACCGGCCCCTTGGTCAATACCGCAACTGTGGCACCTCCGAGCGGATTGACTGATCCGGTCACGGGAAACAACAGTGCTTCGGTCGGACGCGCGACGGTCGCTGGGGGCGTTTCGATTGCAGGCCGCATTTTGACCGCGGACGGTAACGGACTGCGAAACGCGACGGTTACACTGCTCGACGTACGCGGAATGACCCTGAGGACACTATCTTCGTCATTCGGGTATTACTCGTTCGACGGTGTGCCGGCGGGCGAGACCTACGTTGTAGGTGTTGCGTCTAAGCGGTTCCACTTCGCATCGAGGGTAGTACTCGCGTTGGGTGACGTGGCCGGGACGGATTTCATCGCCGAACCATAATCCCCGCCGGTTCGAATCAAAAGAGCTTCGCCAAAACACGGCGAAGCTCCTTTTTTCGTTTCAATTTCGGAATGCCCCAGTTCCCTCCGCCGGGCACGCGGGCAAGTATCAGAGAATACCCGCGAGTGCCGACTGGCGAGCCTCGAGCTGGTCCCGCAGGCGTGTGCAGACGACGTCACAGAGATCGAAGATCGATGCGTCAGCGACGCGGTAAAACGCACTCAGCCCTTCCTTACGGCGTGAGACGATGCCCGCCTCGAGCAAGGTTCCGAGGTGCTTGGACACATTTGCCTGGTTGGCACCGGTCGCGGCAACAAGTTCGGTCACGCTCATCTCCCGGTCTCTGAGCGTGTTCAGTATTTTCAAGCGCATCGGTTCTGCCAACAGGCGAAACCGGCCGGCGATCATCTCGAGAGCTTCGTCACTAAGTGCGCTATTCTTCATCGCAAATTCGATCGACCCCAAATTACTTGCCGACTCGCAAATCATATTAACACCTGACGATCGGGCATTGGCAAGAACCTAATACTTGTTTGCCTCCCGACAACGCTAAACCGACGATCTTTTTTGTCCTGCTCTTTCGACTTGACACATCATCATCGGTGGCATAATCTATGTTCACTATATAACTATGTAGCGATATAGTAAAGCTAATAAGCGAGGTTTTTTTAATATGACCGTAGACAGAATGCTCCATATGATCGCCGGCAGTTTTATCGTCATCAGCGTCGTGCTGGGCTTTGCCGTAAGCCATTATTTCTTTTATTTCACTGCCTTTGTTGGACTTAACTTGTTTCAGTCCGCGTTCACCAGGTGGTGCCCGATGATGGCGATCCTTCGTTTTGCCGGTTTTAAGGACGCGTAGACAGCAGCGCCGCATTTTGGGGCAAGTTATGAACCTATTCATCAAAATACGCCGGTGCGGGACCGCGTTGAGCGTGTTGACGGCTATTTTAGCTCTCGCGCTTTCCGTCGCAGCCCAAACGGCGACCCAATCGAGGCTCGATCTCAAAACAGCCGTCGAACGAGCTCTCGCCAGCGATCCGCAGACCAAGATCACCGAGACACGAACGAAGATCGCCGATCTAAAGATAACGGAGGCCAAGGCCGGTAAGATGCCGTTCGCCCAATTTAGCCAATCGGTGATACACAGCAATAATCCGGTTTTCGTGTTTGGCTCGCTCCTCGAGCAGGGCCGTTTCGGCGCCGCAAATTTCGCCGTCAACTCGCTCAACAACCCAAAAGGGATATTTAACTTTCGTTCGCTAGCGAATATTCAGATGCCGATCTTTGACCAGTATCAGACCCGTTCGCGTATCAAGCAGGCTGAACTCGGCCGCGATCAGACGACGCTGCAAGCCGAGTCGGCGAGCCAGCAGATACGATTCGACACCCTGCGGACATTTTACGGCGTCATTCTCCGACGCGAGATGGCCAAGGTCAGCGACGAGGCACTACGCTCGGCCGAGGCGAACCGCAAAAAAGCACGCGATATGGCCGATGTCGGTATCTCGACGGACGCCGACTTTCTGGCCGCCGAGGTCGAGGTCGCAAACGCCGGCCAGCAAAAGCTTGAGGCCGAAAGCGACCTGATCACGACGACAGCCGCATTAAATCTGATGCTCGGCGACAAACCCGAGGCCGAACGCGATCTGAAAGGCGACCTACAGGAAAAGTTTTTCCCGATCGTCGGCCAGGACGATCTGATCGCGGCCGCGTTCGAAAATCGGCCCGATTATAAGATCGCCGAGATCGCCCGACAGACAAGCCGTGAACAAACAAAAGCTATCAGAGATTTACGGCTGCCGCGTGTCGACGCGTTCGGCAACGTCGGTTATAGTTCGCCGTATATTGCCAACGGCAGCACGGACTACACGGTCGGCGTGAGCCTGACCTACACGCTTTTTGACGCCGGCCGAAAGTCCCGCGTCCAGCAGGTCGTCGAGGCTGAGAACGTCGCGGACGCCGAAAAGCAGTCGCTCGCCAACCATATCACGCTCGGCGTCGTGCGAGCGTTCCAAAACTACAAAACGGCCAGGGCGAAGATACAAGTCTCGATCAAGAGTATCGATCAGGCGTCCGACGCCTTGCGGATCGTTCACGACCGGTACAGTGCCGGACTGACGACCTTTAACGAAGTTATCCGCTCCGAGTCCGCGCTTGTGCGGGCAAAGCACAATCTGCTCGGAGCCCGATACGAATATTACGTGGCGTACGCGTCGGTGCTCCTGGCTACCGGACGACTGACGGATATTCGGCTATTTGACTAAACAGAAGTGACGGTATGAAAACGAAATTTGCGATCATAACTCTGACAGCCGCAACCGTGGCCCTGATGGCCGGATGCAGCAAAGAAAAGAGCCCCGAGACCACGCCGGCGAATGTCGGCGAGGTTAAAAATGTTGCCATCGCCAAGGTCTCGCGGTCATCGATCGCGGATTTTTACGAGGCGACCGGTACCGTCAAGGCCAAAACGACCACGCAGGTGTCGGCCAATATGATGGGCCGCATCGTCTCGTTTCCGGCGGCCGAGGGCGACACGGTGTCCGCCGGCCAAGTGCTCGTCGAGATCGACTCGAGCGAGAGCAAGGCTCAGCGGCTCAAGGCCGAGGCCGGTTTGAAAGAAGCCCAGGCATCGCTCACCGAGGTTGAACGTTCCGTCGATGCTGCCAACGCCGGCGTCCGAACCGCCGAGGCAAACAGGCACCTCGCCGAGGTCACATACGGCCGCTACAAGGAACTTTTCGACCGTAGGTCGGCGAGTGCACAGGAGTTTGACGAGGCAAAATCGCGGCTTGCGGCCGCAACCTCCGAACACGAACGTGCCAAGGCAAACGTCCAGACCATACTCTCAAAGAACAAGCAGATCAATGCCCGCGTCGACCAGGCAAAGGCCGGGATCGCTAATATCAACGTTCAGGCCGGCTACTCGCGGATCGTCTCGCCCATCTCGGGCATCATCGTCAAGAAGTTTGCCGAGTCCGGTGCGATCGCCTCGCCCGGAGCGCCTTTGCTCTCGATCGAGGACAATTCGCAATACCGTCTCGAGGCCGCGGTCGAGGAATCGCGGTCGAGGTCCGTCCGCGTCGGCACACGTGTCGGCGTCCACATCGACGCCGTCAGCGAGGGCGATTTCATGGGCACGGTCGCCGAGGTTTTGCCCGTCGCCGACGCCGCCAGCCGCAGCTATACCGTCAAGATCGATCTGCCGGCAAATTCGGCACTGCGTTCCGGCCTTTACGGGCTCGCCCGCTTTCCGGTAGCTCAAAAAGAGGCGACCACCGTGCCGCAGACCGCCATCGTCCAACGTGGGCAATTGACCGGCGTCTTTGTCGTCGGCAGCGGCGGAACGGTGCAATTCAGGATCGTGACCGTCGGCCGAACGTCCGAGGGTGTGGTCGAGATCCTCTCCGGCGTCACTGAGGGCGATGAGATCGCGACCTCAGATACCGAACGCCTGAGCGACGGCATTAAGGTCAGGTAACCAAATGAAAGAGAGAGGCATCGCCGGCAAACTCGCCGCGGCATTCATCCAGTCAAAACTGACCCCGCTCATCGTCGCGGCATCTGTTCTGCTCGGCATCGGTGCGGTCTATATGCTCCCGCGTGAGGAGGAGCCACAGATCATCGTCCCGATGGTCGACGTACTCGTACAGATGCCCGGGGCGTCTGCTAAGGACGTCGAGGAACGCGTCACCAAGCCGGTCGAAAAGATGCTCTGGGAGATCCCCGGCGTCGAATACATCTACTCGACCTCGTCGTCCGGTTCGGCGATCGTCATCGTCCGGTTCAAGGTCGGCCAGAGCACTGAGGACGCGATCGTTCGGCTCAATCAAAAGCTCTCGTCAAATCTCGACCAGATGCCGCCCGGCGCCACGCCGTTCGTTGTCAAACAGCGCTCGATCGACGACGTGCCGATATTGGCAATGACGCTGTCGAGCGCAAATTACGATCATTTCACGCTCCGCCGCATCGCCGCTCAGATGACCGACCAGATCAAGGAGGTCGTCGACGTTTCGAACGTCGAGATCATCGGCGGGCAACGGCGGCAGGTCCGCGTTCTGCTCAATGACGCCGAGATGTCCTCTCGCAACGTCGCACCGGCCACGATCATACCGATGCTGCAGCAATCAAATCAGCAGCAGGTCTCGGGCAGTTTTTCGACGCAGAACCGCGAAGCGATCGTCGAGACCGGCAATTTCCTGGCCTCGGCGGACGACGTCGGCAGCGTGGTCGTCGGCGTTTTCGGCGACCGGCCCGTATTTCTCCGCGATGTCGCGACCATCGTCGACGGGCCCGAGGAGGCCGCCGACTATGTGATGCAGGGAACGCGCGGTTCGAGCGGGATCGACCCCGCCGTGACCATCGCCGTCTCAAAACGAAAAGGCACAAACGCGATCGAGATCGCCGACAAGGTGCTCGCCAAGGTCGACGCACTTAAACGCAGCGTCATCCCTGCCGATGTTCACGTCACCACCACGCGAAACTACGGCGAATCGGCGTCCGAAAAATCCAACGAACTGCTGCTCCATATGCTCATCGCGATCGCGTCGGTCTCGGTGCTCATCATGCTCGCCCTCGGCATTCGCGAATCGGGCATCGTCGCTATCGCCATCCCGGTGACGCTCGCCCTGACGCTCGCCGTATTTTACTTTTACGGCTACACGCTCAACCGCATCACGCTCTTTGCACTGATCTTTTCGATCGGTATTTTGGTCGATGACGCCATAGTCGTCGTCGAAAATATGACGCGCCATTACGGCCTGCCCGAGAACAAGGGCCGTTCGCTCGTCGATGTCGCGATCGATGCGGTCGACGAGGTCGGCAACCCGACCATCCTCGCGACATTTGCGGTAATGGCGGCCATTTTACCGATGGCATTTGTCGGCGGCCTGATGGGGCCGTATATGCGTCCGATACCGATCGGGGCGTCGGCCGCGATGGTCTTTTCGATGCTTGTCGCGTTCGTCGTCACGCCGTGGGCGAGCCTCAAACTGCTCAAGCAAAACACCAAACACGCCGAAGCCAAAGAGGGCCTGTCGACCAAACTCTACCGCAGCGTGATGACCAAAATCATCATTCGGCCCGTTTGGCGTTACGTTTTCCTCGGCGGCGTGGTCGTGCTGTTGCTCGGGTCGATGTCGCTCGTCGGGCTCAAACTCGTCAAGGTCAAAATGTTGCCCTTTGACAATAAAAGCGAGTTTCAGGTGATCGTCGATATGCCCGAGGGTTCGACGCTCGAACAGACCGCCGCCGTCACACGCGAACTCGCCGCCAGCGTCGGCACGGTGCCCGAGGTCGTCAATTATCAAATGTATGTGGGCACCGCGTCGCCATACAATTTCAACGGTTTGGTCCGCCACTATTTCCTGCGGCGTGGATCAAATGTCGCGGATATTCAGGTCAATCTCCTCTCAAAAGACGAACGCAAATCGCAAAGTCACGACATTGCAAAACGCGTTCGGCCCGCCCTGCAGCAGATCGCACAGAAATACGGTGCGAATGTCAAAATTGCCGAGGTTCCGCCCGGCCCGCCCGTTCTACAGACAATAGTCGCCGAAATTTACGGCCCCGCCTACGAACGTCAAATTGAGATCGCCCGCAATATCCGCGGCATTCTCGACAGTACCGACGGCGTCGTTGACGTCGATTGGTACGTCGAGGACAATCAGGCCAAATACAGCCTCAAGATCGACAAGCAAAAAGCCGCGATCAACGGCATCTCGGCCGAACAGATCACGCAGACGATCCGCGTCGCCGTCGACGGGATGAATGTCGGCCTGCTCCATCTGCCGTCCGAAAAAGAGGACACATTTATCAATCTTCGCCTGCCGAAAGCCGACCGGTCGTCGATCGCCGATATCGAGCGAATCAAGGTCATCGGAAATCGCGGCAATATGGTGCCGGTCTCGGAACTCGTCGAGGTCAAAGAACTGCAGAACGACAAGAGCATCTACCACAAAAACCTAATGCCAGTCGTCTACGTCACGGCCGACGTCGCCGGGGCGATCGAGAGCCCGGTCTACGCCATACTTGGCCTCAATGACAAGATCGAGGCAATGAAACTGCCCGAGGGCTACGCTCTCGAACGCTATGTCGCCACCCAGCCTTTCCTAACCGACAAATACTCGATGAAATGGGACGGCGAATGGCACATCACCTACGAAGTGTTTCGCGATATGGGCATCGCGTTTGCGGCCGTGATGGTGCTGATCTACATCTTGGTCGTCGGGTGGTTCCAGTCGTTCAAAACGCCTTTGACGATCATGGCCGCGATCCCGTTTTCCTTGGTCGGTATCCTGCCGGCACACGCTCTGATGGGTGCGTTCTTTACGGCAACCTCGATGATCGGGTTTATCGCCGGTGCCGGGATCGTCGTCCGAAACTCCATAATCTTGGTCGATTTTGTCCAGCTTAGGATGAGCGGCGGTATGCCGCTGATCGAGGCGGTGGTTGACGCAGGTGCGGTGCGTTTCCGCCCGATGCTGCTGACCGCCGCGGCCGTGATCGTCGGTTCGTCCGTCATGCTCTTTGACCCGATATTTCAGGGCCTCGCCATCTCGCTGATGGCCGGCGAGGTCGCCTCGCTCCTGCTCTCGCGGATGGCCGTCCCGGTCCTCTTCTACCTCAGCGAACGCAAGGCAAATCCCGCCGAGGTTCCGCACGAAGAGGGCGGCGATTCCGACGACTAACGAAGCATCTAACCGCATAACTCCCACCCTCGGCTCTATCATCCGTCGCCGCCGCCAAACGCTCCGCTGCGGATAAAGAATGCGAGACGGTCGTCGCTCCGGTGTGCGAGACTTATTTAGGGAATGGCGTCTGAAATATACGAGAATCGACAAAATAACGGGCCTGGCTCCGATCGGCCTGGCTGATCTTACTAATAATTAGGAACAATCAACCCAAAAGTAGGAATGTTTCCTACCAAAACTTAAAGTGGGACAAAAGGTGGGACAGACTAAACTATTGTGTTTATTGGTCTAAAGGCGTTTTGTCCCATGTCCCACCATTTTTTTGATTTTTCCTCGTCCGGCGGCGGGACATACGCGGGACAAGCCGCGGGACAGGGAAACTATTGATAACATTGGGTTTAACCCATTTTGTCCCGTTGTCCCGCGTATTTTTTTATTTGCGTTCGTCCTGATATAGGTTGTCAAATCGCCGCAAGTCCTGACCGGGGTTTACAGATCGTTGGCTGGTTTTCAAAGAGCAAGCTTCTAGATCTATTTTATCACACGTGTCAAGTGCAGGTGTGCGTTGTGACGATGCAACGCGACGGCTAGCCAGGCCGTGGACGTAGTGATCTGCGGCATGACCGGGTTGAGTGTTACGCCCTTGCTGACGCGCGGGCTTGGGCACGCGATGCCCCGAGCCCCGGGCGTCGGCAAGGGCGATTCACCCGTCGCTGACGCGATGCGGATCTCCGCGGCGAAGCCTACCGTGGGTTAAAACGCCACGGCTACACTCAGAATGCTGCTCTCCGGCAAAGCGTTTGGAAAGCCCGAGAGAAAATACCGTGAAACAATCGCATAAACGCATGCCTGACTTTGGTTCCCGGTCCAAACTACATTGCTCCCGACTCGCCCTCGACAGCGCGATTCGGCGGATACAGAATCCGTGAAGTCAGCAAGGCGGCTTTAGCCGTCTTTCCGCGTTCTGCGGCAGATCGGCAACCTGACCGACGCTGACATCTTGAACGAAGGTGCCAATAAATGAATTGCTTGCGTTTGACCTAGCCTTGTTTGATAATTCCAAATATGGACTATCGAGATCACATAACTGTCGAACCTAACAAACGCGGCGGCAAACCCTGCGTCCGCGGCCTTAGGATCACGGTTTACGAGGTCCTCGAATATCTCGCTTCTGAAATGACCGAAGCCGAGATACTCGCGGACTTTCCCGATCTCACCCACGATGACCTCAAAGCTTGCCTCGCATACGCCGCCGACCGTGAACGCCGCCTGATGATGACTCCCGTACCTGCGTGAAGCTGCTCTTCGACGAAAATCTTTCGCCTGCACTGCCGCGGCTATTGCTGATATTTTTCCCGGATCTACACACGTCCGCGATGTCGGCATGATAGCGACTGACAATCCGGTTATTTGGGATTACGCTAAGGCGGGTGATTTTATGATCGTCTCCAAAGACTCAGATATGCACGACCTCAGCCTTGTGCTCGGTAACCCGCCAAAGGTGGTCTGGCTGCGGCTCGGAAACTGTTCAACCCGCCAGATCGCCGAGTTTCTGCGTCGCGATCTCGACGTCATCACGCTGTTTCACAACGACGACAGCCTGTCGCTACTCGCCCTACCGTAGAACCGCTCCCAAGATATCACTCCTCGTTTCACCCTCGCCGAGATCGTACATAAGAGGCTCTTGTGGCTGAAAGCCCCGAATGTAATACGAGGATGTCTTGAAAGCCAGCACTAATGAGGATTATTGGAATATTTATCCGCGTCATCCGCAGTTAAATATTCCAACGTGCCGCATTATCCCGTTGCGCGTGGGGGTTCGGGCGAAAAGCGAAAAGGCTGTCCGGACGCGTTTGCGACCGGACAGCCTTTGGTTTTGGTTAGTCGAACAGGAGGACGACTAGTCGTTTTTGGGCGTTGTTGTTGCCGGGGCCTTTTGATCGTGCATTGCCTTGCGTTGCTGCATGCGGGTCTGCATTTCCTGCTTACGCTGTTCGATCTTTGCCTTTTGTTCCGGTGTCAGAACGCCGAGGATCTGTTCGCGGACGGCCTGGCCCTTTGCCTTACCGGCGGTGCGGATCGCGGTGAGGCGTTCCTGCTGGGCAGCGGTTAGCACGCCGTTACGCTTTGCCATTCTTAGGCTGCGCATCTCTTCGCGATTTTCCTGTGCCGGCTTGTTGGCGGCCATGATCGACTGGATCTGTGTTTTCTGAGCGTCGGTCAGGTCGAGGCCGTGCAGCATCATTCTCATGCCTCGGCCGCGATGCATCATGCCCCGTCCGCCGTGACGCATACCCTGTCCCATTTGGCCGCGACCCATCTGGCCGCGTCCGAATTGGCCCCTGCCCATTCCGCGTTCGCCTTTATTCGGCCGTTCGAACTTGTCGGCCGGAGCGGTCGCGGGTTTGGTGTTATCCTGTGCAAAACCGATCGTCGAAAAGAGGACTGTCGCTCCCGCGACGGTCAATACTGTGAAAAATCTACTTTTTAATGACATCTTTTATACCTCACAATGAACAATTTAGCTCTCGCTATCGTTGTTTAAGACGTTTCGAAGTTGGCTTTAGTCGTAAGATTTGTGCTCGTCGTTGTAAAGAAATGTAAACACGGCCTAGCCGTCGCCTTGGGCCCGAACGGACGAACGAAGCTGAACATTTGCATTTTCAGGTGCGAAAATGCGAAATTTAAGGTTACGGGCAACGTTCGCATTACATGAGATTTTTATCAGAAATTAATTCGCCTGCCGATCTTCGTCAACTGAAGGTCGAGGACCTGCAGGAGGTAGCGGACGAGGTCCGGCAGTTTATCATCGATACGTGTTCGCTGATCGGCGGACACACCGGAGCGAGTCTCGGGGCGGTCGAGCTCGCCGTTGCGATGCATTACGTTTTTGACACGCCTAACGACCGTCTCGTTTGGGATGTCGGCCACCAGGCTTACGCTCACAAGATCCTGACCGGACGCCGCGATCAGCTTCACACCATCAAACAGGAAGACGGGCTCTCGGGCTTTCTCCGTCGTGACGAATCAGAGTACGACACGTTCGGTGCCGGCCACGCGTCGACGTCGCTGTCGGCGGGCCTCGGGATGGCGGTCGCCCGTGACCTAAAGAAAGAGGATTTTCACGTTTGTGCGTTGATCGGCGATTCGTCGCTCGCGGGCGGTATGGCGATGGAGGCGATCAACCAGGCCGGGCATCTCAAATCGCGGTTTATCGTCCTGTTAAACGACAATGAAATGTCGATCGCCCCGGCGGTCGGTGCCCTCAGCGGCTATCTGAACCGCATCAAAGAGGCACAAAGTTATCAGCACATCAAAGAGGAGATCGGCGACGCTCTCGAGAGCGTGCCGCACTTTGGCGAGCGTCTGCGGCGTGCCGCCAAATCGTTTAAGGACGCGATCGCGGCGGCCGTGCTACCCGGTGCGTTGGTCAATGAGCTTGGGTTTAAGTATATCGGCTATGTCGACGGCCATAATGTGCCGATGCTCGTCCGGGCACTCGAACAAGCCAAAAAGGTCGACGACGGACCGGTGATCGTCCACGCCCTGACCATCAAGGGCAAGGGCTTTCCCAATCCCGAAAAAAACTACTACGCATATCACGCGACCGGCCCATTTGACCCGAAAACCGGTCTGCCGTACAAATCGACCAAGGTCGCTCCGCCGACGTACACGCAGGTTTTCGGCGATACAATGTGCGAGCTGATGGCCAAGGACGAGTCGATCGTCGCCCTGACCGCCGCGATGCCGGACGGCACGGGCGTCGACAAGATCCTCGAAAAGTTTCCGGGTCGTGCCTACGACGTCGGCATCGCCGAGCAGCATGCCGTCACATTTTGTGCGGGCATGGCGTGCGAGGGTTTGAAGCCGGTGGCAGCGATCTACTCGACGTTTTTGCAAAGGGGTTTTGACCAGGTCATCCACGACGTTTGTCTGCAGGACCTGAACGTAACATTTGCGATGGATCGTGCCGGCATCGTCGGTGCCGACGGGCCGACGCACCACGGTTTGCTCGACATATCGTATTTCCGCGGATATCCGAACATCGTTCTGATGGCTCCAAAGGACGAGGCCGAATTTCGCGACATGATCCTGACGTCGATCGAATTTCCGGGCCCGGCGGCTATCAGGTATCCGCGCGGAAACGGTTTTGGCGTCGATATCAGTGCAGAGCCCCGAGTGTTGGAGATCGGCAAAGCCGAAGTTCTTCGCGAGGGCAGCGACGCCGCGATCATTGCCTATGGCTCGATGGTTTACCCGACGGTTGCGGCCGCCGATATTTTGGCAAAGAGCGGCGTCCACCCCACGGTCGTCAACGCCCGGTTCGTAAAACCGCTTGACGAGGAACTGATCCTATCGCTCGCCCGCCGGCACCGCCTGATCGTAACGGTCGAGGAGGCGTATCTCGCCGGCGGCTTTGGCTCAGCCGTAATGGAATTGCTGGAAGCGCACGGCTTGCAAGATGCCGTCAAGGTCGTCAGAATGGGTGTTCCCGATGAGATCGTGACGCACGGTGACCCGAAGCGTCTGCTCGGCGACTATGGCCTCGATGCCGATGGCATCAGTGCACGTGTAGCCGAATCGTTATCGGGTTTGGATAATAGAGACATGGGTAGCCGCCGAATCAGAGCGGTGAAATAACAGGAATAGAGACCCCTAGAGGAAAATGGCAAATCAAAAGAAAAGCAACAATCTGCCGGTGTTGATCATCGGGATAGTCTTGATCGGCGGCATCATGGCGGCATGGTATTTCGTTGCAAACTCGAAACCGGCGACACCCAACACAAATAAGGCCGCAAACGGCAACACAAAACCGCCGGGCACACCGGCAAACGTCCCGGCCGGAGCGGTACCGCCGAATCTGGCAGGATCGCCGACCGCGACGGTCACCGTCGAGGAATTTGCTGATTTTCAGTGTCCGACCTGCGCCTCAACCCATCCGATCATGAGTGAGATCAAGGGCCTGTACGGCACCCGGATCAAGTTTATATTTCGGCAATTTCCGCTCGCGATCCCGGCTCACGACAAATCGTACGAAGCCGCGGTCGCCACCGAGGCGGCGGGCCTGCAGGGCAAGTTTTGGGATATGCAGAACCTGCTGTTCACAAATCAGGCAACATGGACGGCAAACCCGGGCTATAAGCAGATCTGGAACGAATATGCACAGAAACTGGGGATCGACGTCGCCAAGTTTCAAAGCGATATGGCCGGCCTCGGGGCAAAATCGCGGGTTGACGAAGATATGAAACGCGCCCGTGCATTGAACATTAATTCGACGCCGACCATCTTTGTAAACGGTATATCGGTCGAACCGAAAGATTTTGCCAGCGTCGCGAGCATGAAGGCGATAATCGACGGCGAACTGGCAAAGGCCGCTGCTCAGACAGGTGCCAACGCCGCGGCGGCGAACAAGGCTAATTCTAATAAGTGAGCACTGAAATAGAAACCACGGAAACGCAGGGCGGACCGCCCTCCTGGATGTCCGCTTTGGCGTCGGTCGTGGCATTGGTCGGGATGGGCGACTCGATCTATCTCACGGTCCACCACTACACGGCTGAACCGGTTCCGTGCAGCATTACTAACGGCTGTGAAATGGTTCTGGCCAGTCCGTATTCCGAATTGTTTGGCGTTCCGTTGGCGGCGTTTGGTATTGCAGCTTATTTCGCGGCATTTTCGCTGGCTCTGCTGACCGCATTTGGAAACCGGATAATGTGGAGGTTTTTTGGCGTCCAGACTCTCGTGATGGCCGCTTTCTCGGGTTGGCTGTTATATGTGCAGGCCTTTGTGATCGGAGCATTTTGCCAATACTGCCTGTTATCGGCCGGTACAACGTTTACACTTTTGAGCATTTTTATCGTTTCGCTATTTCTGCGACGGCGTTCGTGAGCAAAGAAATAGCTGAATCCAATACCATAGCTTCGGCGAATTGATTGGTGAGGTTGATAATGGGAAAGCCCGTTCAACTTGGCTTTCGGGTCGAAGATAGGGTAGGTTATAAGGATACTGTTTCCGATCACTGGATAGATCTTGACCGAAGCCATCTTACATCGTATAGCCTCAGGAGACCGCACGGCGGTCCAGGACTGCCTGTCTAAATACGGCGGCTTGGTCTGGTCTATTGCCCGCAAAATGTTGCGAAACACGGAGGATGCCGAGGACGCCGTGCAAGAGGTATTTGTCGATATTTGGAAGAATGCAGCCCGGTTTGACGAGGCTCAGGCTTCCGAGACGACATTTATCGCGATGATCGCCCGGCGGCGGATCATCGACCGTATACGATACTCGACGCGGCGAATCTCGGCTGATTCGCTCGATGATGTCCTGCTCGAACCGTTCACGCGTTCCGACCAGGATATTCAGATCAGCATCGAGGCGAAAGAAGCTGCGGAAGCGGTCCGCGAATTGCGGCCCGAGCAACAACAGGTTCTGAGGCTCTCTATCGTTCAGGGAATGTCGCACCAAGAGATCTCGGACGCGACCGGAATGCCGATCGGGACAGTAAAGACCCACGCGCGGCGAGGGATAATGCAGGTAAGGGAAATTCTAGGGGTAAATAGTGCCCAACGAAAAATGGAGGTATCGATATGACAGAAGAAATTGAAAATCCGATGATCGACCTCCTTGCCCTAAATGCGACGTACGGCCTGGACGTTGGCGAGCGAAACGAACTCGACAGACTGTTGGCTGAGGCCGGCATGCAGTATGACCACTCGTTCGATATTGCCGCATCGGCGATCGCTCTTGCTGAAATGCGGATCGATGAACCGCTGCCTGAGCACCTATTTGCGAAGATCACCGCCTCGGGTAACGACTTTATCAATTCGCTAGGCATTCAACCGCACGCCGCTGCCGAACCGGTAGAAGAGAAAGCGGATGATGAATACCAAAAGGTGTTCACACTCGACCCGCCGCGTCGTTCGTGGAACTGGCTCGGATGGGCCGTCGCTGCCGCCGCGTGTGTTGCTCTGGCAGTCAACGTCTGGTTTACGCGGCTTGGCCCGAAAGAGGTCGCCGACCTGCCAAAGCCACCAACTACTGAACAGAAACTCTCCGTTGAACAAGAGTACGCTAAATTCATCTCCGAACCGACGGACGCGATCACCGCGAAATGGACCGCTCCGCCGACTCCGCCGGCGGAACTCAAAGACGTCGCGGGCGATGTCACCTGGAGTGACGAAAAGCAAAAGGGCTTCATGCGGTTTAAGGGGTTGCCGGTTAATGACAAGAGTAAATCGACCTACCAGCTCTGGATATTCGACAAGACTCAGGACGCCAAGACTCCGATCGACGGCGGTACATTTGACGTGGACAGGAATGGCGAGGTGATCATCGCGATCAACGCCAAGCTCAAGGCTCAGGGGCCCGCACTTTTTGCCATCACGATCGAAAAACCCGGCGGCGTGGTCGTCTCGAAGCGGGACAAGATCGCGGCTCTCGCCAAGGTTGAAACCCAATCAAAATCGAACACGTAGTACAATTGAGTTTGTAAAATCGGTCGAAAGGCGGGCTCGCTCGAAATGCGGTCGGCCTTCGGTCTTTTCACTCTTCTATTTCAATTTACAGGAGTTCTAAATGCGTTCCAGATTCATTTTGCTATTTTTGCTGGCGGCCATTTCGCTGATGCCGCTCAGTGCGTTTGCCCAGACCGGCACTAAACTGCCGAAGATCGACATCAAAGAGTACCGGCTAAAGAACGGCTTGCGGGTCGTTTTTCACCAGGACAGATCGACGCCCGTCGTCGCGGTTAACGTCTGGTATCACGTCGGTTCGAAAAATGAGGCACCCGGACGAACCGGATTTGCACACCTTTTCGAACATATGATGTTCCAGGGGTCGAAGAACTACGGAGACGGATACCTCGGGGCAATGGAAGAGGCCGGTGCCAACGTCAACGGCACGACCAATGAGGACCGGACGTATTATTACGAGGTCGTTCCGTCAAATTTCCTTGAGCGGGCCCTCTATCTCGAGGCTGACCGAATGGGCGGACTGCTCGACGCGATGTCGCAGGAAAAGCTCGACAATCAACGCGATGTTGTAAAAAATGAACGCCGCCAGCGGGTAGACAACCAGCCATACGGCACCGAAGGCGAAAAGATCGGCGAGATCATGTATCCGAAAGGCCACCCGTACAATTGGTCGGTCATCGGCTCGATGGAAGATCTCGGTGCCGCCTCGCTCGACGACGTCAAATCCTTTTTCCGCACCTATTACGTGCCGAACAATGCGGTGCTCGTACTGGCGGGCAGTTTTGACGAGGCACAGGCGAAAACCTGGATCGAAAAGTACTTTGGCCCGATCGCCAAGGGTGCCGACGTATCTCGCCCGACGCCGGCTCAGCCGGCTCTCGATAAAGAGGTTCGGGTAGTCGTCGAGGACGCCGTACCGCTCTCGCGTATATCGATGGTCTGGCACAGCGTACCGCAGTTTGCCGCCGACGAAGCGGCTCTCGACATCCTCGGCAACATCCTGAGTTCGGGCCGTGGTTCGCGACTGCAGAGCAACCTCGTGTACGGCAAGGAGATCGCCCAGAACATATTTGCCAATAACGGCACCAATGAGATCGCCGGCGTATTTCAGGTCACCGCTCTTGCAAAACAGGGCAAATCGCTCGACGATATTGAAAAAGAAGTAAACGTCGAACTCGAACGTATCAAGAAAGATCCGCCGACCGCGGACGAGATGGCTCGTGCTCTGAACGGCGTTGAGGCGCAGACGATATTTAGGCTGCAGACGGTGTTGGGCAAAGGGGGGCAATTGAGCAACTTTGTCGGCTATCGTGGTAAGCCAGACTATTTTCAGGAAGATCTCGACCGCTATCGTAAAGTGACCGCGGCCGATGTCCAGCGGGTCGCCGCCAAATACCTCACGGCAAACAGGCTCATCATGAGCTACGTCCCGCGCAAGGGTGCCGGCCCGGCGGGAAATCCTAACGCCAATAAGCCGACCTCGACGGAGAAAAAGAAAAAGGACGATGCCCTGCTCGCCAAACAAAAGGCAGCATTGCCAAAGCCGGGCCCGAACCCATCATTTGCTCTGCCGGCGATCGAAAAGACAAAACTTTCGAACGGCCTCAACGTCTGGATCGTCAAGCAGAACGAACTCCCGATCGTCTCGATGAACCTCGTCCTTAACACGGGCGGAACACTCGATCCGGCCGATAAGTCCGGCGTCGCGTCATTTACCGCGAACATGCTCAATCAGGGCACAAAGACGCGTTCGGCCAACGACATTGCAAATCAACTGCAGTCGATCGGAGGCTCGGTCGGTGCACAGGCCGGGTGGGATTCGACTAATGTCAGCATGCAGTCGCTGACCAAGGACCTCGATCAGGCTCTCAACATCTACGCCGACGTGTTGGTCAATCCGACATTCCCGAATGCGGAATTTGAAAGCAACCGTCGCCGTCTGCTCGGCCAATTGTTCCAGCGAAAATCAAACCCGACGGCAGTTTCGGACGTCGTTTATAACAAGGTGCTATACGGCGGCCAGCCCTACGGACGGCAGTTGAGCGGCGACGAAAAGTCGGTCAAGGCGTTTACCCGTGACGATCTCGCTAACTTTTACGCCAAAAATTACGGTCCGAGCGGCAATACTCTGATCGTTGTCGGTGACGTCGAAAGCAAAACGCTGATGCCCAAGCTCGAGAAAGCATTTGCCGAGTGGAAATCCGCCGGCAATTCGGCAATGGCGAACCCTGACTCGAACATGATGGGCAAACCCGGCGTGTACCTAGTCGACAAACCGGGTGCCGCTCAGTCATCGGTTTCGATCGGCCAGGTCGGTATCGACCGTGCCAACCCCGACTTTTACGCCGTGCAGGTAATGAATGCGATCCTCGGCGGTGGCGGCGGTGCACGGTTGTTTATGAACCTTCGCGAAGACAAAGGCTACACGTACGGTGCCTACAGCCGCTTTACCTTTCGCCGCGGTGCGGGCCCGTTTGCCGCGTCAGCCGAGGTTCAGACCGGCTCGACCAAAGAATCGATCGTCGAGTTTATGAAAGAACTCAACGGTATTCGCGGTTCGATCCCGGTCAGCAATGACGAACTCGAGACCAACAAGCAGAGCCTGATCCGACGGTTCCCGAGTGGATTTGAGACGGTGGGTCAGATCTCGGGCCAGCTTGCCAATCTGGTCGTCTACGGCCTGTCGGACACGTACTTCAACGACTACATTTCGAAGGTCAACGCCGTCACCGTCCAGGACGTAAATCGTGTTGCCAATAAATACCTCGATCCGTCGAAAATGGCGATAGTCATCGTCGGCGACCGCAAAACGGTGGAGCCCAAGTTGAAAGAACTCGGCTACACTATCGCGATACTCGACGCCGATGGCAATCCCGTTTCCGAGTGATCGTTCTCCGAAAAGCAATTGGACCAAGACTGTCCGGCAGATTTGCCGGGCAGTCTTTTTTGGCACATATCGCCGCGTTTGTGTTAGCCTATTGACCCAATGGACCTAATTCACAATTCTCTCGAACTGATCGAGCAGTATATGTTGGTCTACGGCTACTGGGCCGTATTCTTTGGCGTGATGCTCGAAAACGCCGGTTTGCCGGTGCCCGGCGAGACGATCCTACTGGTCGCCGGTTACTTTTCTGCCACCGGCGAGTTTAATATGTGGCTCGTGATGCTGATCGCCGCCTGCGGCGCGGTCGTCGGCGACAATATCGGGTTTGCCATCGGACATCACTTTGGCCGAAAGGCCATACTGCGGGTCGGACGGTTCTTTTTCCTAACGCCGAAGCGGTTCGAGTATATGGAAAACTATTTCAAGAGCCACGGCAACAAGACGATCCTCGTCGCCCGCTTTATTACCGGCCTCCGGGTGTTTGCCGCCCTGCTCGCCGGTGCGTCACACATGCGTTGGCGCATATTCCTGTTTTATAACGTCGCCGGAGCGGTGATCTGGTCCGTCGTCATCACTGCTCTCGGCCATTTCTTTGGCCACAGCCTGCCCGTGCTCCTGAAATGGGTCGGCCGCAGCGGAACCATCCTGCTGATCGCCGCCGCCGTCATCGCTTTCGTCTGGTGGCGGATCTATAAGTTTCGGGCAGAACGCGACGTCAAGATCGACGAGTCGGCGGCGGAAGCTTGATGACCGGCCGTTCGACCTAGTCCAGTAAGTGCCCGATGCCGGCGTCTCGAAACGCGTTGGAATGGTTGTCTATTCGGCGAAAAGTGGTATCATTTTGGTCTAAATCAAAAAACCGAGTCAGCCTTAGGAGGAAACACGATGATCATGGTCTCGACAAGACGTATATTTCTGATATTTGCCATTTTGGCAATGATCGCCGGAACGGCTATGGTCGCGTCAGCACAGCAGCAGCAATATGCCAATGCTTACGCCTTTTGGGAATTTGGAGACAAGGTCAACGACGTCGAAAACATCGACCAAACGATCTGGATCGCCAAACCTGCGACCGGAACGCAATGGGTGCTGATCTGGAATTGGGTCGCAGACCCGGCACACGGAGGCTATCTCGGTTTCAACACGGGCGATGACGGCAAGAGCCAGGCACTTTTCTCGCTCTGGAATGCGGACCAGGCCAAGGGGCCGAACTGCAAGACGTTCGGCGGCGAGGGCGAGGGCTGGAGTTGCCGGATGCCGCTTGAGATCAAGGCCGACACCTATTACAAGCTTCGGCTGGCACGGACACGCAGCGACAAGCAGGGCGTTTGGTGGTCGGCGTGGTACTACGAAGATGCGGGTTCCGATTCGCCGGTCGAGCATTTCCTCGGCGAGATACGTGTCAACAACAAAATGACGTTCATTCGCGGCAACTCGATCTCGAACTTCAGCGAGTTTTACGGCCGTAGCGTTCCGAAATGCAGCCAAGTGCCCATCTCGATCCTCGCTTTGGCCCCGCCGGCCGCCAACAAAAGCAAGACGGTAGACGAATATGCCAGGAACTCCACGTTCAGGAGCGGCAGCGATCCGGGCGACAACCCGTGCAAGACCGGTAACGAAGGTGCCGGCAACATTTTGAAGGTCGAGGCCTTTGACTTTGGCTTGGGAGCGGGTGCCGTCATCTATATCGGCGGAACCGCGAAGGATCACGTGAAGCCTCAGACCGATGACCAATAAAATTTAGCGAGTTATGGGCGGAGGTAAAGTACTGCTAGTCGGGAATGGCTGATAAATCCGCGGTCCTTCCCCAGCCGGCAGTTTCCGACCCCACGAGCTTTCTGGGCGAGCATCCGCTCTCACAAAGAACTTTAGCTTTGTCGTTTTCATAAGCTGTGTGGGCCGCAAAACCAAGGCTGACACCGACTAAAAAGAACAAAGCGATTGCTAAATAGAGCCTTCTGATACACGACCGTGGTCTTCGGGTGTTCGAACACTGTTATTTTTGCTCTTTTGATGCCTCGCTTCCCGGACTGTATCGGTTCCCGGCGTGGCCCTTTAGCTGTTCCGGGTAGAAGTAGACTTCGCGGAGGTTGCCGGTTGCATATCTTTCGGCCTGGTCGTTGAAATGCTTGGACGACGGATTGCCGCTTTCGCCGCCGGCGGTGACGGCACGGGCCCGGACCTTGGGGCCAAACTCGACGACGGCGACAAAGCTGTTGCCGCTGGTGCCGTAGATCTTCTTCGAGCCTTTGTAAGGCCGGGCACCAAATGAGGCGAGCGAGCCCCAAACGGCCGACGTAAAGCCCACGGGAATACTCGGGCCCGCGTCGGTAAACGGATGAACGATGTCGTCAGTGATCCGCTGAAAACGGTTAATATCGCCCCACGGCGTCTGCCATTTGCCGAAGTCGGCCGTAAGCTTGTCCGACGCAGCAGCGAGCGACTGCAGCATTTGATCGGACGTTGCTTTGGACGCGATGTACTCCTCCATCGAGATGCCGGTTTTTCGGGCGTCGATCCCAACACGGCGAACCATATCTTCGCCCCAGAAAACAGCGAGCGAGGTTGGCACTGAGTCGACCGCCCAACGGTGATCCCAGCCTTTTAACGCGGCGATCTGTTCGGCGGTCTTTTGTTTGATCGGATCGCCGGCGGGTGTTGCGTCCCACGCCTGTATCAGTGCTGGCAGCGGTTTGTCGAACCACGTCAGGTAGCTGTCATAAGCGGCGGAGCGTAAGCCGTCGAGCGTAAAATCCTGTCTATTTTCGAGCACTTTGATCGCATGCAGGCCGCGTGCCGATTCGACTCCGCTGTCGACGTATTTAGGAAAGTCCGCCTGTTTACGGCTGCTCGGACCGGCGGCGGACCACGGTGAATTGTTGCTGTTGTAGAGCCACCCGCTCTTGGGGTCAAGCAGATTTGGCGATTCGTCGATCGAGAGCAGCCCCTTGTAGTCGGTCGCCGGGTCCGAGCCGTCGACGGGTTTTGTCCAGTCAAATTTTGGGTCGCGACGCGGAATATAGTTAACGTGGAAATAGGCGATGTGGCCGTCGCGGTCGGCGTAAATGGTGTTGTTGGACGAGTTGGCGTGCTGATCCATCACCTGTTTGAACTCGGCGTAGCTTTTCGCCTTGGTCCGCGTGTACGACTGGGTCAGAGCCTTGACCGGTTCGTTCATCAGGCTGACCGTCACCCATTTGCCCTTTTCCTCGCGGACGACCGGGCCGTGCGGCGAGCGATAGACGGTAAACGAGCGGACAGCCATTCCTTTTTCAGTCTTGAACTGAACGGTGACCTCATTTGTCGAAAATGGCCGCACTTCGGCGCCGTATTTGTAATAGTTCTTGTCGTTCTTCTTAACGACGGTCTCGAGGAATTCGTCGATCGCGTCGGCGGCACTTGACGTGTGCATCCACCCGCAATGCTCGTTAAACCCCTGGTATATAAAGAATTGGCCCCACGTCGACGCTCCGTAAGCGTTGAGCCCCTCGCCGCTCGTCATCTGCAGTTCGGAGCGGAAAAAGAATGACGTGTGCGGATTGATCAGCAGCAAGGCGTGCTTGTCCTTGGTGTTGGACGGAGCGACGGCCATGCCGTTCGAACCCGAGGGCTCCTTGAAAGGGTCGTACGCGGTATTGTCGGCGACCGATGCCGCGGCCGGTTCGCCGCCGTAAAATGCCGCAAGCTGTTTGAGGTTGATCGACTCGATGTCACCTCCAATGCTGCCCTCGGTAAAGCTCAGTGCCATCCACGGCTCGAATCGCGTCAATACGCGCGGGTGCGTTTCGGGGTGTTTGGCGAGGTAAAAATTGAGGCCGTCGGCCCACGCGGTCATCAGTTTTTGCAGCCAGGCGGGCGATGCGGCGTAGTCCGACTTGAGCCGTTCGGGGTCGATGAACATCCGTTGCCGCAGATCGCCCCAGATCGCCGTCTTGCCCTCGGCCTCGGCCATACGCCCGAGCGATGTCAGATAATTGACCTCGATGCGATTAAAATCGTCTTCTGCCTGAGCATAGATCGCCCCGAATACGGCGTCCGCGTCCGTTTTGCCGGTAACGTGTGCGATGCCCCAATCGTCGCGGACGATCGAGACGTTTGCCGCCTGTTGCTCCCAACGGGCAAACTCACCACTATTGCCGGCGGGGGCCGCGTTCGATACAAACGCAAACGCCAAAACAACGACAACGGCGATCGAAACCGACCACCGACCTCTGACAACAGTCCACGGATTTACCATGCAGTCAATATAACGCCGTTCAGGCACTGATAACAACCGTGAGTCTGACGAATATTAGGATGTTCCCTAAGCAACGCTCTGGGCGATAAACTCCGCAACCTTGGCTTCGACGATGTTGCGGATCTCCGTCAGCCGCTCGTCGGATTGGGCTTCGAACCGGAGAACGAGGATCGCCTGGGTGTTCGACGCACGCACCAGGCCCCAGCCGTTTGCGAACAGTATGCGAGCACCGTCGATGGTGATGACCTCGTGGTCGATCGAGAAATGATCGGCGACCATTTCGACGACGGCGAATTTTGATTCGTCGGTGCAATCGACGCGGAGCTCGGGCGTCGAATAGGTGACCGGAAGGTCAGCGAGTAGCTCTGAGAGCGGTTTGTCTGTTTTGGACAATATCTCGAGCACGCGGGCACCGGCATAGGTCGCGTCGTCAAAGCCGTAAAAGCGATCGGCAAAGAATATGTGGCCGCTCATCTCGCCGGCGAGTGCGGCATTCGTTTCTTTCATCTTCGCCTTGATGATCGAGTGGCCGGCTTTCCACATGATCGGATTGCCGCCGTGCTTTGCAATATCTTCGAACAGGTTTTGCGAACATTTGACCTCGGCGATGATGGTCGCTCCGGGCGTAGTCGCGAGGATCGAACGCGAGAGCAAGACCATTAGTTCGTCGCCCCAGATGATCCGCCCGTTCTCGTCCACGATGCCGATGCGGTCGCCGTCGCCGTCCCACGCGATGCCTAGATCGGCACCCGACTCTCGCACCGCACTGATCATATCCTGCAGATTTTCGGTGACGGTCGGGTCAGGATGATGATTGGGAAAATTGGAGTCGGGCTCGGTAAACAGTTCGACCATCTCTATGCCGAGTGCTCGATATACCGGCACGCCGGTGACGCCGCCCATTCCGTTGCCGCCGTCGACGACGGCCTTGAGCTTGCGCGCGCCGAGGTTGATGCGAGAGACGATCTCGCGGCAATATTCGTCGAGGATATCGATCGACTCGACGCCGCCCTCGCCGGCGGCAAATTCCCCGCCGAAGGCGATTGCCCGTATCTCCTGGATCTGCGATCCGAAGATGGTCGATCTGCCGAGGCAGATCTTAAAGCCGTTATGATCGGGCGGATTATGCGAACCGGTGATCATCACGCCGCCGTCGACGTCCTTAGTAAACACGGCGTAATATAGCACCGGCGTCGGCACCATGCCGATGAGGACGACATCGCAACCGGCTGAGTTAAAACCGGCGGTGAGCAACTCGCAAAACCGCGGCGAGCTCCGGCGGGCATCGTACCCGATTGCAATACGCTTTGCTCCGTTTTGGGCGAAAAATGTACCGATCGCCCTACCCAAAATGGCGACCGTGTCGTCGGTCAACTGCTCGCCGACGATGCCTCTGATGTCATATTCCCTAAAAATGTTCGGATTCATATGTTGATCGTATTGTGTCTAATTGTTACGCGAAAGGCGATCGCCGGGCAATATGCGATAGGCGAAAGCTCAAGTATTTATGTTCCGCGGCTGCAAGTTTGGTATACTTTTGCGTTACGGTATGGCAACAGGTGACCGCATTAACGCATCGAAAGTAGCGTAAACCAAGCGGATCTGCCGATTTTTCCAGCTTATGAGATCTACTTATCGCTCAATTTTGTTTTTTGTCGTTTTAGTAACGGCGATGCTTGCCGCAAATGTATCGGCTCAGAAACCTACGCCCTCGCCGACGCCGATGCCTGCCGGGCCGGACGAGACCGGTGCTACCAAGGTTTTCGAGGTACGTCTGCCGGTGACGGTCACTCAGAAAAACAAGCTCGTTTCGGGTTTTTCCAAGGGTGATTTCTCAATCTTTGAGGACGGCGTACAGCAAGAAGTAACGTTTTTTTCGGACGAAAAGACGAACCCGCCTGTTTACGTCGGCGTCCTGATGGACACGTCGCCATCGACCGCCGGTAAGTTTGGGTTTTCAAAGGAAGCGGCAAAGAATTTTATCGATACTGTCGTCCGCCTGCGAAAGGACAAGGCGGCGTTTATGACCTTTGACCACGAGGTCAACCTGAGGCAGGATTTCACCGACAAACTGGATCTGCTGTCAAAGGCCGTCGACAGTGTCAAAAAGCCAGGTTCTCAAACCGCCCTGTACGATGCGATCTGGCAGTTTACCGATCAAAAACTCCGGAACGTGCCGGGACGCCGCGTCATCGTGATCATTTCTGACGGCGACGACACGTTTAGCCGGGCAGACATTAACAACGCGATCGACATCGCACAGCGAACCGAGACGACCATTTTTGCCATCTCAACGAAGGGCGGTTTTCTCGGATCGGTGCCCGGCGTTGAGGGCGGCACGATCAAAGACGCGGGTGATAAGTTTCTGACCCAAATGTGCAACGAGACCGGCGGCGAGGCTTTTTTCACCGGCGACATGCTGGCTCTCGAAAAAGCTTTTAAGAAGATCTCCGAGGAACTTCGTTCCCAGTACATCATCACTTACCGCCCGGCAAAGCAGGAATTGGACGGCCGTTCGCGCAAGATCGAGGTACGATTTGCGGGCAAGGATTGGGGCAAGGACTATAAGATCCGCACCAAATCGAGCTATAAAGCGACACGCGACACTCTAAAGTAAAAGTTCAGGAGATTTACGATGCGTTTTGGGCACAAGACAGTTTTATCGTTCGTGACAGCCGCCCTTTTGGGCTTATCGGCGATCGGGTTTTCCTCCGTCGATGCCCAGCGTAACCCGAACTCCACCGGGGCCAAGGTCAATCCGACGCCGACGCCGACTCCGTCCGAAGAGGACGAGGTGATCAAGGTTGACACCGAGGTCGTCAACGTTCTATTCACCGCCCAGGACCGCAACCGCCGTTTGCTGACCGATCTGAAACAGGCGGATATTAAGGTGCTCGAAAACGGTCAGCCTCAAAACGTGGTGTCGTTTAACCGTCAGGTCGATCTGCCCTTGAGCCTCGCGATACTGATCGATACGAGCGTGTCGCAGGAACGCACGCTGCCCGAGGAAAAGGCCGCCGCGATATCATTTCTCGAATCGGTCGTCCGACCCGCTAAGGACGAAGTATCGGTCATCTCATTTACCGGCGAAACGACCCTCGAACAGGGGATGACAAATAACCTGACTCGTCTCCGCCGTTCGGTGGAACGCGTGCAGTTCGTGCCGCCGTCGGGTTACATCGGCGGCGGCGTAATTGCCGGCACTCCGCCGATCTCGGGCGACAACCAATCGGTCCAGGGTTCGACGGCGATATGGGACGCGATATGGGTCACGTCCGACGAAGTGCTCGGCCCCGCACCCGAAAAGACACGGCGTGCGATGATCCTGCTGACCGACGGCGTCAACACCTCGGGCCGCAAAAAGCTCGACGATGCCGTCCAGGCCGCTCTCAAATCCGAGGCGATAATCTATTCGGTCGGGATCGGCGACAATTTTTACAGCGGCGTCGACCGCGGAGCGCTCAACAAGATATCGGAGCGTACCGGCGGGCGGGCGTATTTTCCACGTGACGAACGCGAACTGCGCGAGGCTTTCAAACAGATCGAAGAGGAGATGCGTTCGCAGTACCTGATCGCGTACGAACCGTCGGACCAAAAGCGTGACGGAGCGTTTCGTTCGATCGAGATCGAACTCAATAACCCCCAAATGGTCAAAGACAAGGTCAAGGTCACGCACCGCTCGGGATATTTTGCCAAGACATCGATGCCGAAGAAATGATCGACCGAATCCGTTTGATATCAGATCGGCAAAGATGATAATTGATCGTCTTTGTCGATTCTTTTTCGAGCGAGTACCAGTTTACAGCAATATGGAATCTCGATGCTCCGCTCGATCGGGCATGGGACGCGATTGAGGACGTCGATTCGGGGACGGAGTGCTCGAACCGGGTCATCAATGTTACGAAACTCAAACCCGGTGATGAGGGCTGAGCTGGCTCATTCCGAAGAAACACCGTTTTCAGGTCCAAAAATCCGGAGTCTAATGATGGACAATGTCCAAGACAAGAAATTTAGCGGCGTTACGATCGCGGGTACAGTAATTGCGCTTTTTTTCTCCGCAGTCGTGGGCTACTTTAATGTCGGCGTTTTCTATTTGTTTGGAATTCCGTTTGTGGGACTGTTGGCAGGCCTGATCATCGTTTGGTTTTCAAGGACATCCGTCAATCGAAAAATCCTCATTTCGCTGAGCCCGTTCCCTGTAATTGTCGTAACGTACTTGCTATTTTTACAAATGAACGAGGCAATGCCTGAGATCTTTTTGCTTCCCGCGGGTTTTCGAAATGAGTTCGTGGTTTTTTATGATGAACCTTGCGGAGTTGAACCAACATTTGAAGATGGACATCGTCTTTATGACATTCCAGAGAGCGGAGTGTTGATAGCCAAATTCAAAAGCAATGGGGGGTTCCTCGACAGAACATTCTATTTTGTCGACCAGGAAGGGACCAGGTCGGAGTTTCCTGCGTTCGATTTCCAGAACTTCGAAACTGAGCTGAAGGAATGGAGTTATACCCATAAGACTCCTGTCGAGGATTTTTCGCGTCAAACGGTTGGAGCGTTCTGGGCATATGGGTCCGATACTAGCCGCATCTCACATAACTCGACAGGGTACATCGTTTCAAGCTACCAAGATTTCGAAGCGACAGACAAAGCCCGCTGGAAAAAGCGAAAAGACTTTGCGGACATGGCTACTAAACTCCTTCGAGAATGCCGGCAGTGAGAAATTTGAGGCAACCTGCTGGGCATCCGCTCGGGATTGAGGATACCGTTCGGGTCAAAGACGTTCTTGATCGCGTTTGTTATCTCGAGTGTCGGACGTAAAGAGAGTAGTCCATATAGGCCAATTTTAACTACGCGAAACTGTGTTTGCCGGCGATGACACGGATAAAATTTGTCATGGTCCGATCTCGAACAC
>JAYVUD010000035.1:0-36275 GCA_043788335.1 Chloracidobacterium sp.
ATTAGACAGCTGTACATGGTGAGCGTTCTTTGTCGGCCTTGCGGTATTGAAACACGGTTTTGATCCGACAAAATGAATTTATGCATAGAAATTCCTCCAATTTCTTTACGGCTACTTTTGAGTTTTACTAAATTTCTGATCCTCGGGCGAGTATCACCAAATTACAGCTAAATACATGGCGCCGAGTACTTTTGTTGTGTGACCCTACAGAAGTTACTACCTAAGTAAATTCTTGTCAACCTATTTTTCGCACAAACTTACTTTTTTTATTTGACCGACTTCTGGGGGTTAGGTCAGTGATATGGGAACCGAAATTGGGTGGAAAACCAGAACCAGGTGGGCTGAAACTTTCGACCTCAGATAGAAATAGACGCAAACTTGTCAGCAAGGACCAAACTGAATGCCCCTAAGAGCGTCGGTTCAGCCCCGAGCGTCGACGGTATTATCTTTGTGATCGGAGTACCCTGGCAGACACCGCCATACGCAGCCGTGATCACATCACCGGAGATCAATGACCAGGCTTTCGTAATTGTGCCGCCGACAATGATAGCTTCGGGCGAGAGTCCCTGGATCAAATTGCCCATTCCGATACCGATATACCGGGCCGTCTCCCTTAAAGCGGCCAGGGCATTTTCATCGCCCTCATAAGCCTGGCCGACGAGTTCAACAAAGCTGACACGACTCGCAAACTCCGAATTTCCCAACATCTTGGCATAACGTGCGAGAGCAGATCGCTCTGACGCAAATGCTTCCCAACAATCATTGTTGCCGTTTGCACAGCGGATAGGAGCGTCAGAGCCCAGCGTCATATGGCCAAATTCGCCGGCCACACCGCCCTTGCCGCGATATATCTGCCCGTCAAGCACAAGGCCGGTACCAATACCGTTTTCGATATAGACAAGGATGAAATCCCGGATGCCCTGGATCTCCGGCCGGCCAAACCAGAGCTCTGCCAGAGCTGCGGCATTAGCGTCGTTGTCGATCGTAACGGGTAGACCGGTCGCTGATCTTATCTTCTCGATGATGCCCGGATTTTGCCATTTAAGATGCGGATTGTATAGGATGCGGCCATGTGTTGCGTCGACCAATGCAGGTAGGCTGATTCCGATGCCCTCGACTGATTTACCGCTTCCTTCCCTTAACCTCTTTATCGACTCGATCACCATTCTGCTGGTAGTATCCGCGTCGAGATCAGTCCAGAAGACGTCCTTGGTGATCGTGCGCCCGGTCAGATCACACGTTGCGACCGTTGTTTTAGAGGTTCCGAGGTCGATGCCAATCGCGACCGGATCGGCCGAACGGAGCGTAAGCAGTGCGGGCGGACGCCCACCGGTCGACTCTCCGTCGATCTCTTTGATCAAGGCAAACTCTTTTAATTCATCGACGATCAGGGATATTGTTGACCGCTGCAATCTGGTTTCACGGGCAATTTCGGCACGCGAGATCGGCCCCTTTTCACGAACGAAATTGAGCACGATCTGGCGATTTATGCCCCGTACCGTGTTTGAGCGAGCTACGTTAGCCGTTCTTAGATCAATTCGTCTCACAGTTAGATTTATTGCACAATCGTCTGAATAACTTCAAATCGCAAACGAAACAACAACGGTTCAACCCCTTCGATCGGCGCCAAATTAACGTGATCGGCGGATTGGACGGTTTCGACCGTCGCACGTCAAAAGAACTTACTTGAAAAATCGAAAACCATAAAATACAATCTCTACAACCGAAATCGTCTCGTAGAAATAGCATAAGCGTCGATTATAGCAATGGCCGTAAGTATCAAGCAAGATTATTTTGTATAACTTTTGCAGGTAGCTGCAACAAACCCGGTCTCAGCTTTCGATATTTTGGCCGGGTTCTGAACATAGTCCTTATCGGACCTTAGTTCCTAAAGGAGAAACTCTAAGCATGGTCAAGAAATTTGGTTTGCTGCACTTGTTGATAGGGATGACGATAGCTAATTGTTTTGCGTTGCCGGCTCAGATAAGCTACCGGAAATTGGCCTTTAAGGATGAGTTCAACGGCCCGGCGGGCTCCGCGATCGACGCATCTAAATGGACAGCGGAGATCGGCGGCGGCGGATGGGGCAACCAGGAACTCGAGTATTACACCAATTCGACCGATAACGCCTATATCGACGGATCCGGCTCGTTGGTTATCAAATCGATCAAACTCGCACCGCCGCTTATACTTACGTGCTGGTATGGACCGTGCCAATACACGTCAGCCCGACTTATAAGCAAAGGAAAATTCGATTTGAAATACGGCCGTTTTGAGGCCCGAATCAAGATTCCGCGTGGGCAGGGCATATGGCCGGCGTTCTGGCTATTGGGTAACAACATCGATACCGTCGGTTGGCCGCAGTCGGGCGAGATCGACGTTATGGAAAACATAGGCCGCGAACCCTCGGTCATCCACGGCACGATGCACGGCCCCGGATATTCCGGTAGTATCGGGATCGGCGGCCTTTACACGCCTTCAAGCAACACGACGTTTGCAGACGATTTTCACATTTTCGCCATCGAATGGTCGCAAAACGATATCCGCTGGTACGTTGACGGGGTAAATTACAAGACGGCGACGCTACAGAGCCTTCCCGCCGGATCGGCCTGGGTTTTCGATCATCCCTTCTTTATGCTCTTAAACTCCGCTGTCGGCGGCGGATGGCCGGGAAGCCCCGATAACACAACGGTTTTTCCGCAGACCATGCTGGTCGACTATGTACGGGTCTACAAACGCTGAGATTTTATGAGTACTCAAACGAGAATTTTCTGGCTGACGGCGGTGCTTATTTTGTCTATCGGCGGAACCGCTCTGGCCCAGAACGGTATCAGGACGGAAACGTCTCTCGATTCAGGCTGGAAGTTTCGGGAAGCAGGTAAGGCCGAATGGCTGCCGGCAACAGCTCCGGGTTGTGTTCATACCGATCTAATAGCCAACAAGGTCATCGAAGATCCGTATTATCGGGATAACGAAAAACGCCTGCAATGGATCGGTAAAACAAATTGGATATACCAATTGTCATTCAACGCCACTGATGAGACCCTAAGCCGGCAAAATATCGAACTGGTCTTTCAGGGCCTCGATACCTACGCCAACGTTTTCCTAAACGACAAACCAATCCTCGATGCCGACAATATGTTCAGGATATGGCGCGTTGACGTCAAAAACGCCCTTAAACGCGGCGAAAATGTCCTGCGGATCAAATTTCGTTCGCCTATCAATGAGATCCTTCCATTGATGGCAAAGCTCGATTATGAGTTGCCGGCGGTAAACGATCAGGGTGAAAAGACAAGCCCTTACACGCGCAAGGCCCCGTACCAATACGGCTGGGACTGGGGTCCTCGATTTGTCACAAGCGGGATATGGAAGCCCGTCGATCTCGTTGCGTGGGACCACGCACGGATCGAGGACCTGCACATAAAACAAGACGTTCTGTCTAAAGACCGAGCCGATCTGACCTCCGTGGTCGAGGTAGTAGCGGCGACAGCGTTGGATGCGACTATCGAGATCGAAAATACAAACGGTAAAAACACCGTCGCCAGGAAACAGATCAGGCTGAACCCGGGCGTGAACACCGTTCCGCTTGATTTTTCGATACCTAACCCTAGACTATGGTACCCGATAGGTTTAGGCGAGCAGGCACTTTACGCCTTCAAGGCAAAGCTCGTCGTAAACAATAAGACCATCGACGAACGATCAAAACGCACCGGCCTGCGGACACTCGAACTTCGGCAACGGCCGGATCAGTACGGTATCAGCTTTGAATTTATCGTCAACGGCATTCCGGTTTTCGGCCACGGAGCAAATTGGATACCAGCGGATATTTTCCCGACGCGTATCACCAAGGAAAAGTACAAAACGCTGCTCACCTCCGTGCGTGACGCCAATATGAATATGCTCCGCGTCTGGGGCGGCGGCATTTACGAGGATGACTATTTTTACGAGCAGGCTGACGAAATGGGCATTCTCGTCTGGCAGGATTTTATGTTCGCCTGCAGTATGTATCCCGGCGACCGGGCATTTCTCGACAACGTCCGCCATGAGGCCGTCGACAACGTCAAACGCCTCCGCGATCATCCGTCGATCGTCATTTGGGTCGGCAATAATGAGATCGAGACCGCGTGGCAACATTGGGGCGGCTGGAAGGACAAGAATCCGAGCCACGTGTGGGACGACTATCAAAAGATATTCCTCCGTCTGCTGCCCCAGGTCTTGGGCGAATACGATCCGTCGCGTCCGTACTGGCAGAGCAGCCCAAGTTCGAACTTTCAAGCCGACTCCGAGTTTCAGGGCATCGGCGACACGCATTACTGGCAGGTCTGGCACGCTTCGAAACCGTTCTCAGAATACGAGAAACAGTATCCGCGTTTTATGAGCGAATACGGTTTTCAGTCGTTCCCCGAGTTAGAAACCGTCAAAACCTACACGACAGCCGAAGACCGTGCGAGCATCGAAACGCCGGTCATGCTCGCCCACCAACGTCATCCTCGCGGCAACCAGCTCGTCCGCGAATATATGTTGCGCGAATACGACCAGCCAAAGGATCTCGAATCGTTCCTTTACGTCAGCCAAGTGCTGCAGGCCGAGGGGATCAAACTCGGTGCCGAACATCTCCGTCGGCTGATGCCGCGGAATATGGGCTCGCTCTACTGGCAGGCAAACGATTGCTGGCAGGTCGCTTCGTGGTCGGCGATGGACTATTTTGGCCGTTGGAAAGCGTTGATGTACTACACAAAACGCTTTTACGCGCCCATTGCGGTCTCGATGCACGTAGACGACGGACAGATGAATTTCTTTGTCGTATCCGATTCGCCGGCGGCGAAAGATGCCGAACTGTTAGTTAACCTGATTGATCTCAACGGCAAGCCGATCTCGACAAAACACCTCGATCTGTCGGTTGAGCCGCTCAAGGGCAGATCGTATCTGAGTATGCCGGTTACAGAGCTCCTCAGCGGACAGGACGAAAGGTCGGTTGTGCTTCTCGCCGAATTACGAGTTGCCGGCAAGACTGTTTCCGTTAACCAATATTATTTCAGACCTTTCAAGGAAATGAAGTTCACCAAGCCGTTGATCAAGACCGAGGTTTTACCGAACTCGTCGCGATTTACAGTCAAGCTCTCGTCCGACCGTGTCGCACGTGCGGTCCACCTGTCGGGTTTTACCATCGGCTCTTTCGACGACAACTACTTTGATCTGATACCGGGCCGAACCGTTGAGATCGAATTTCGCTACACGGGGAAAATAAGCGTCGATGAATTTCGCCGGTCGCTGAGCTTTCATTCATTGGTCGACGCGTTCAACTAAATTGAAAATTAAGGCAAGTTAATAAATATGAGAGTGAAGATCGTCCTTTTCGTAACGGCGGCACTGCTGACCGCGAGCATTTTCATCGGCCATCGGGCAACAACGGCCCAGGAAGTTCTGCCGTACAAGAATCCGAAACTCTCGATCGATGATCGGGTCAAGGATCTGCTGGCCCGGATGACCCTCGACGAAAAGATTGCTCAGATGATGTGCCTGTGGATGGAAAAGCCAAACGACAACGCGGGCGTTGCTAAAGAGCAGCTTCCGTTCGGCGGCAGATTTTCGCCCGAGATCGCCAAACAGAAAATGCCGAACGGGATCGGACAAATCGCACGACAGCGCGAGGGTTTTGACGCCATAGGTTCGGCCGAGTACGCAAACGCCGTTCAAAAATGGCTGGCCCAGAGCACGCGGCTCGGTATTCCGGCGGTATTTCACGACGAGATCCTGCACGGCGCGATGTCCGGCGGTTCGACGGTCTTTCCGACGCCGCTCTCGATGGCCTCGAGTTGGGACCCGGAACTTATTTCAAAGGTCTTTACCGTCGCGGCACGGCAAACACGCATCCGCGGAACGCAGCACGTGCTCGGGCCCAATATGGATCTCGCTCGCGAACCGCGTTGGGGCCGGACCGAAGAGACCTACGGCGAGGACCCGTATCTGACATCACGAATGATCGTCTCGGTCGTCAAGGCCATCCAGGGAAATGCGACCTACGCCGATCCGACGATCGACGGCTCGCACGTCATCGCGACCGGCAAACACTTTGCGGGGCACGGCCAGCCTGAAAACGGAACCAACATTGGCCCGCTCAACCTCTCCGAGCGGCTACTGCGCGAAACGCATTTCGTCCCGTTCGAGGCGGCGGTCAAAGAGGCAAATCTGTTCGGCATTATGCCCGCCTATCACGAGATCGACGGTATTCCGGTTCACGTCAATAAGTGGATGCTCGACACCGTTCTGCGAAAGGACTGGGGATTTCGCGGCACAGTTGTATCGGATTACTATGCGATGACCGAGCTTTTTGCCCGCCACAAGGTCGCCGTCGATCTCCCCGACGCGGCAAGACAATCGCTCGAGGCCGGCCTCGACGTCGAACTGCCCGACCCGAACGTCAATAAAACGCTTGCCGAACAGGTAAAAGCCGGCAAGATCCCCGTTAGCCTTGTCGATCAGGCGGTCTCACGGATCCTTTATCAAAAATTCCAGCTCGGCCTGTTCGAAAACCCCTATGTCGATCCGGACACGGCCCGGAAAATGACGGACACCGCCGAGGATCGCCAACTGGCGGCCAAGACGGCCCGCCGTTCGATCGTATTGTTGAAAAATCAGAACAACGTTCTGCCGCTCGATAAGTCAAAACTACGATCGATCGCCGTGATCGGCCCGAATGCGAATCGTGCCCATCTCGGCGGTTACACTGACCCAAATCCGCCGCGAACCGTCAGCATCCTTGACGGCGTTCGAAACAAACTCGGCTCTGCGGCCAAGGTAAATTACGCCGAGGGGGTCAAGATCACGAAAGAGGGCGGAAACTGGTTTGGCGATAAGGCGACACCGAATGACGCCGCCAGCGATCAAAAACTGATCGACGAGGCCGTCAGAACTGCAGGTTCGTCCGATGCCGTGGTTTTGGTGATCGGCGGAAACGAGGATACCAATAAGGAAGGTTGGGCTGAGAACCATCTTGGCGACCGCGACTCGCTCGACCTATTTGGTCGGCAAGACGATCTAGTCAAAGCCGTTCTGGCGACCGGCAAGCCGACGGTCGTATTTATGATAAATTCGGGGCCGCTCGCGATAAATTACGTTGCGGAGAATGTTCCCGCTATTCTCGAGGGCTTTTACCTTGGTGAAGAGACCGGGACGGCCGCTGCGGACGTCCTCTTTGGCGACTACAATCCCGGCGGCAAGCTGCCGGTCACTTTTCCGCGGTCGGTCGGGCAATTGCCGATCTATTACAATAAAAAGCCGACGGCACGACGCGGCTACATCGATTCGACTACCGAACCGCTTTACCCCTTCGGTTATGGTTTGAGCTATACGACGTTCAAATATTCGAATTTGAAAATTACCAAACCGAAGATCGGCACGGACGAAGAGACCACCGTCACCGTCGATATCACAAACACGGGCAAGTTCCGCGGCGACGAGGTAGCTCAAATGTACATTCGCGACGACGTTAGTTCAGTGACCCGGCCCGTTAAGGAACTCAAGGATTTCGCGCGAGTGTCGATAGAACCCGGCGCTACCAGGACCGTAACATTCAAGATCACACCGCACAAATTGTCGTTCTATAACCGTCAAATGAAACGCGTCGTCGAACCCGGAACGTTTACCATAATGGCCGGGGGCAATTCGGTCGACCTGATAACGCAAAGTCTTGAGGTCAAATGAGTTTTCTCGGAATAGACATAGGAACGGGCGGTTCGCGGGCAGTTCTGATCGACCAGTCCGGAACGGTCATCTCGTCCGCAACCGTCGTTCACACCGATTTTGCGTCGCCTCAGATCGGTTGGGCCGAGCAGTCTCCCCACGATTGGTGGCGAGCCTGTGTCTCGGCGATCCGCACGGTTTTAGAGAAAGCCAAAGCCGACGAGATCGTTGCGATCAGTTTTTCAGGACAAATGCACGGATCTGTCCTGCTCGACAGCTCCGACCGGGTTCTGCGGCCCGCTTTGCTCTGGTGCGATCAGCGAACCGAAAAACAGTGTGCGGAGATCACTGCGAAAATCGGACGTGAGCGATTGATCGAACTTACCTGCAATCCTGCGGTCACGGGCTTTACTCTCCCAAAACTGCTTTGGACGCGTGAGAGAGAACCGCAGATATGGGATCAGGTACGAACTGTTCTCTTACCAAAGGACTACATTCGTCTTAAGCTCTCGGGCGATAAAGCGAGCGACGTTGCCGATTCGTCGGGGACGCTGTTATTCGATGTTCAGAAACGGCGATGGTCCGGCGAAATGCTCGACACATTTGGCATCGAACGGAGCCTAATGCCAAGAGTATATGAATCGATCGACGTTACAGGCACTGTCTCGCAGGCCGCCGCTGCCGAAACCGGTCTGAAAGCCGGGACGTTGATAGTCGCAGGAGCCGGCGATAGCGCCGCCGGTGCGATCGGAATGGGCGTGACGCGTCCCGGTACTGTGAGCGCGACGATCGGAACGTCGGGCGTAGTCTTCGGCGTTACTGAGCAGCCGAGACTGGACCTGAAGGGCCGCATCCATACGCTCTGCCACGCGATTCCGGGTCGCTGGCATAACACCGGCGTAACGCTCGCTGCCGGACTGTCTCTCAAATGGTTTCGCGACAATTTTGGCGCGGGTCTGAGCTTTGACAAATTAGGTAACGAGGCGGCCATCGCCCCTCCCGGTTCCGATGGCGCGATCTGGCTCCCTTACCTTATGGGTGAGCGCACACCGCATCTCGACGCGAACGCGAGGGGAGCGTTCGTTGGGTTGACCGCGAGCCACACCCGGGCACATTTAACACGGGCCGTGATGGAGGGGGTGGCGTTTTCGCTGCGTGACTCTTTCGAGATATTCAAGGAAACCGGTGGCGAGATCTCGTCGATCAGGCTCGGCGGGGGCGGCGCGAAGTCTGGCCTCTGGCGGCAGATACAAGCTGACGTCTTCGGGCAGCCGGTCGAGATATTGGAAGCGGACGAGGGTGCGGCGTACGGTGCAGCGATACTGGCCGGCGTCGGTGCCGGATCGTGGCAAACCGTTGACGAGGCCTGCGCAAAAACGATCCGTGTCAATGAGACGGTCGAGGAAGATAAAACCTCGGCTGAAATAATGGACCGCAATTACCGGGCTTATAGGTTGCTTTATCCGGCCCTAGCTCCGGCGATGAAAATTATTAGAGACGAACAAGAATACGTAGAAAATAGAACCAAATAGAACTAAATGAGTTACGAAAAATATACACCCAAACCGGAACACAATTTCACGTTCGGCCTCTGGACCGTCGGCAATCGCGGGGCGGATCCATTCGGAACGCAGGTCCGCGAAAAACTTTCGCCGGTCGCGATCGTCGAGATGCTGGCAGAGGTCGGGGCGTACGGCGTCAACTTTCACGACAATGACCTGGTCCCCATCGACGCGACCGCGGCCGAACAGGACGCGATCGTCAGGGATTTCAAGATGGCGTGCGAGGACAACAACATCAAAGTGCCGATGGCCACGGTCAATTTATTCTATGAGCCCGTGTTTCGCGACGGAGCATTCACCGCAAACGACGCGAGGGTGAGGGCGTACGCCGTCCAGAAAACAATGCGGGCGATGGACCTCGGGGCCGAATTCGGCGCCGATACGTTCGTCCTCTGGGGCGGCCGAGAGGGCGTCGAGACCGATGCCTGCCGCAAACCGACTGATGCGATAGAGCGTTTTCGCGAGGCTCTCGACTATCTTTGTGAATATAGCAAATCGCAAAAGTACGGCTACAAAATAGCTCTCGAGGCCAAACCGAACGAACCCCGGGCAGACATATATTTCCCCACGACAGGCTCGTATCTTGCTTTTATCGAAACACTCGAGAACAAAGATATGGTCGGCGTCAACCCCGAGGTTGCCCACGAACAAATGTCCGGGCTAAATATGTCGCACGCCGTCGCCCAGGCGTGGGAGGCCGGAAAGCTGTTTCACATCGACCTCAACGACCAGTGGCCCGGACGCTATGACCAGGATCTGCGGTTTGGTTCGGTCACCCCGAAACAGTCATTCTGGCTGGTCAAGTTCCTCGAGGATGTCGGATATTCCGGAATGCGGCATTTCGACGCCCACGCATATCGCACCGAAGACTACGACGGCGTTAGGGACTTTGCCCGCGGCTGCATGAAAACCTATTTGATCCTCAAGGACAAGGCCGAACGCTGGAACAACCACGCGGAGATCCAGTCGATCCTGGCCGGCATCGAGGAGACAAACAAGAATAACCAAGTCGGAAAATTTTCCCGCGACGGAGCCGACAAGCTGCTTTCAAAAAACTTCGACCGAACCGAAATGGCCGCAAAAGGTCTGATATACGAACGCCTCGACCAGTTGACGATGGACATCCTTTTCGGTGTCGATTGAGTATAGCTATATTGGGTGAATAATATGAAAGGATCGATCGTAGTACTTAGCTGTTTACTGCTTCCTTTAATGGTTGTCGGACAACGTCGTGCAACACCTCGTGCTTTCTCTATCACCGGAAAGAGCGTGGTGGTATATACATCCGCTGATTCTACTAGCCTTAGGATCACCAAAACGAACCAACTGGTTTTCAGCGAAAAGCGCCAGCCGACGGAGGGCGAGATCAGCATCTTTGTTAACCCGAATAAGACGTTTCAAACGTTCCTCGGCATCGGTGGAGCTATCACGGACGCCAGCGCGGAGGTATTTGCCAAGCTGCCCAAGGCAAAACAGCGAGAGCTATTGGACGCCTATTACAACGGGGAAAAGGGTATCGGCTATACGCTGGCGAGGACCAGTATCCACAGTTGCGATTTCAGCAGCGGCAGTTACACATATGTCGCCGAGGGCGATCGGGAACTTAAGTCGTTCAGCATAGACCACGACCGGCAGTTTAGGATACCGCTGATCAAACAGGCAATGGCGGCAGCGGGCGGAAAACTAACCATCTTTGCCAGTCCCTGGAGCCCTCCGGCTTTTATGAAGAGCAACAATAATATGCTCCGCGGCGGTAAACTTCTTCAGGAGTTTTATCAGCCGTGGGCCAATTATTTCGTGAAATTTATAAATGCCTATCAAAAAGAAGGCATTCCGATCTGGGGCTTGACGATCCAGAACGAGCCGATGGCAACGCAAAAATGGGAGTCCTGCATTTTCACAGCCGAAGAGGAAAGAGACTTTCTCAAACTGAATCTCGGTAAAACACTTGCCAAAGCAGGACTCGGCGATAAGAAGATAATAATCTGGGACCATAACCGCGACCTGATCACGCAGCGGGTCGACACTATTCTCGCCGATCCGGCGGCGGCAAAGTACGTCTGGGGAATCGGTTACCATTGGTACGAAAATTGGAGCGGCGGACAGCAGATGTTCGATAACATCGGCATTGTACACGAAACGTATCCGGACAAAAACCTCATTTTTACCGAGGGAACGGTCGAGAGCTTTAATCCTGCGAGATATCAAATATGGGCGAACGGCGAACGTTACGGGCGGTCGATGATCAACGATTTTAATAACGGCACAGTCGGCTGGACCGACTGGAACATCCTCCTCGACGAGATCGGCGGGCCAAACCACGTCGGCAACTACTGCTTTGCTCCTGTCCACGCCGACACCAGGACAGGCGAACTGACATTCCTGCCCGCCTATTATTATATCGGGCACTTTTCGAAGTTTATTTGCAAGGGTGCGAAACGCGTCAACAGCGTTTCGAGCCGTAGCCAGTTGATGACCACATCTTTCCTCAATCCGGATGGCAAAGTCGTAACCGTCGTCCTCAACCAATCCGACGAACCGGTCAAATACAATTTAAGCGTCGGCACGCAGGCAGCGCAAGTAAATATCTTGCCGCATGCGATCCAAACACTGGTATTTTAGAGACTTGATAAGACGAGCCGAAAGGACACTTACCAAAAAATATAATTATGCAATACAGAAGATTTGGCAGAACAGGTTGGCGGGTCAGCGATATTGGCTACGGTATGTGGGGAATGGGCGGCTGGAGCGGTTCGGACGACCAAGAATCACTCCGCTCGCTTCAGCGGGCGGTCGATCTCGGCTGCAATTTCTTCGACACGGCGTATGTCTATGGCAATGGCCGAAGCGAAAACCTACTGGGCGAGCTTGTCCGTGCCAATCCCGGCAAACGCCTTTACACAGCTACCAAGGTTCCGCCCTTGAATATGCAGTATCCGACTCTGCCCGAATACGCTCTCGATGAATGTTATCCGCCTAACCATATCGAAGAGTTTGTCTTCAAGAGCCTTGAGAGCGCAGGGCTCAAGAACGTCGACCTTGTCCAGCTCCATACTTGGAACGACGACTGGACCGACGAATCAGGATGGTCCGATAAGCTCGACGAGCTCAGGGATCGAGGTTTGATAAACGCCTGCGGCATCTCGATCAATCGCTGGGAGCCATGGAACGGTATGAGAGCGGTCCGAAGCGGCAAGATCGACTCGGTTCAGGTCATCTACAATATCTTTGATCAAAATCCCGAAGACGAGTTGTTTCCGGCGTGCGAGGAAATGGACGTCGCCGTCATCGCCCGCGTTCCATTTGACGAAGGTAGTTTGACCGGGACCCTGACGAAAGAAACCACTTTCCCGCCGGACGATTGGCGAAGCGGCTACTTTGTTCCCGAAAACCTGATCCCAAGCGTTGATCGCGCCGAGGCTCTTCGACCCCTGATCCCCTCGGGTTCGTCCATGCCCGACACGGCGCTTCGCTTTATCCTCAGCCATAGTGCCGTCAGTACCGTAATCCCTGGAATGCGAAAGATCCCGCATGTCCGATCCAATATTGCCGCCAGCGACGCCGGCCCGCTGCCCGCGGATCTGGTTGAGAAACTTCGGCCCCACAAATGGGTACGAAAACCGGCGCCGTGGTCCGATTAGTTCATACACATAAGCCAAAATGCCGCTCTCACAAAGTCATATCGCAAAAGTCCCCGAAGGAAAACAAAACGGGCCCCTTTTCGGTACCCGTCACTCGTTGATCTAATTGGCTCCGCAGGTAAGACTCGTGCCTTACAACCCTTCGGTTAACAGCCCATTTTTCGATGTAACATACGGAACATACGATAACAACAAGCAAACGTTGACCCCTAAAAACAAATGCTTTTTGGCTAGTTTACCCTTTTGCGGACCCCAAATCTGTAACATACGATAACATTATGCCTTAGAAACCGTTCTAGATAACCAGATTGGATAAGGATGTCAGTCTTGGGAGGATCCCAACAATTAAAACAGGCTGACCAGTATTTTTTCGTTGGATAGCGATCACTGTGAGGGTCGTTACACCCGTCGGCAATACAATATAATGATAACGTACCGCTGACGTAAGCGTAAACTGACGAAAGAGCCGACGTCTGTTCACGACGAGGATTTTGCAAGGTTAAAGAAAGAGTCTGGCGAATCGGGCTCAATCGAGGAATACTGCAGCCAGGTAATTTTGCGTTCATGGGGAGACTCACGGATGGCTTACAGCTTCCCCCGAAGACGAAGCGCTTAAAACTTGTCAGGACGTCTACGGCGATGGAGGTTATAAGACAGACTGAAAGCTCCCGAACTAGCCGATACCTCCAGTCCGTGAGTTGATTTCTCTGACTACGTTGTTGCTGGCGGTGAAAGTACGCTACCTGCCGCCTTTATCGGCGAGTATTCCTTTTCCTTGTTCGATTGTGATCGTGCGATCTAGGGATAGTATTTTTATCGTCTCGGTTTTACCACTCGACCATCGTATCTCGTGTTTCTCGACCTTTTCAGACGAACCCAACCCGATGTGGACTCGCTGGTCCGATTGCGACGCATAACTCCCGCCGCTCGTGATATCGAAGCGCTGGCGAATGCCGCCTATAGCCGCGAAAACCTTCGATCCGATCGCGTCTTTTGGCGTCTTTTTGGAAACGTCGCCAACCAACGTCACAGTTAGCCAGTGATTGTGGCCGGCCGTGACGTTCTTCAGTACGGTCGGCGCCGAGTCAATTTTATTGACCACAGCGTCGACACGACCGTCACGTCGAGGTCGCCAACGGCGAGTCCCCGGGCTTTCAATGCCAAGGCAAGGCCGCTGTTCGGGTTAGCCGGAACACGCTCAAAAAGGATATGGCTCGTTTTGTCGTCGGGCCGCATATTTCTAAACAGCGCCATCTGCTGGGCGTAGCTGGTACCCCACCGGAAATTATCGACCTGAGGGTAAGCGTGTGCATTGGCAACTAGAATGTCTTTCCATCCGTCGTTATCGAAATCGATAAACGATGTACCTATTCTAAAAACGGTATTGTCGGTTCGCCCTGTCCCGCCTGATATGTCGAGTCTGTGAAATCTGCATCTCCATCGGCCCGATACAGTGTATTTGAGTCGTCGGTGAGTTTCGTAATATAAAATTCCACGAGCCCGTCGTTGTTGTAGTCGCCAACTGTCACGCCCATTCCCCAACGCTCGTCCGCTACGCCCGCCTTTTCAGTACCGTTTTCAAACTCCCAGGTGCCCAAATTATGGTAAAGGGCTGACCACGGCATTTTCTCCTTGCCCTCAAGACCCTTTATTGTACCGCCGTTCAGCAAGAAAATTTCCGGCTCGCCATCATTGTCGTAGTCCAGGATAGCGACGGCACCGGACGTGCATTCGAGAATGTAGTTTTTCGCGTTATCACCGCCGACCTCGACAAATTGCTTCAGGGCGGTCCGACTGGTCACATCTTCGAAGATCATCGGAGCGTTCGCGTCGGTTATCCCGACCGTTCGCCTCGCGGTGTAGGTTTTGGCGTCGCCGGTGGCCGCTCCGGACTGTGCCTTGGCCTGACGGCCGGCCATGCTCGTCAAAAAGATCAACGATCGAAGTGAAAAAACAGCTTTCTTGTGCATGTTAGTAGACCTTCGCGCAAATTCCGACCTTCTCAATACAAATTGGATTACTGCCCTAATTTAGTCCGGAGACGGCCAGATATCCCGTTTTTTCGAGATCGGGTCGATACGGTTTCAAATCGTTGACGTAATACGGCAGGCTACGCCGTCCGACGGCATGATTACGCGGCAGGAAATCCGCCGCCAACTCCGCGGACGGTCATTGATCGTGACCGCGGGAAAAAAGGCTCATATTCAAATTTTTCCACCCGATTGTGTTCTAGGTCACAGAATTATCCGGTGAATATGCTATATGTGAGTGTTACGTGCATCGCGCGGCCACGCGGACAACGAGACGGATCAGGCCAAGTCGCGACGGCGAACGCCGCGGCAACCGAGAGAAAATTATGAGAACGATCATTGAACCCTTCAAAGTCAAAGTAGTCGAACCCATTAAAATGACGACCCGCGAGGAACGCGAGGCCTATCTCCGCGAGGCCGGCTATAACCTCTTTTTGCTCAAAGCCGAGAACGTGATCATAGACCTGCTGACCGACAGCGGTACCGGAGCGATGAGTGCCGAGCAGTGGGCGGCGATAATGCGCGGTGACGAATCGTACGCCGGCAGCAATAGTTTTTACCGGTTTGAGGCTGTGGTCCGCGACGTTTTCGGTTTCAAGCAGGTGATCCCGACACATCAGGGCCGGGCAGCGGAACGTATCCTTTTTCAGATCATGTGCAAAAAGGGGAGCGTCATCCCGAATAACACGCACTTTGACACGACGCGTGCCAACATAGAGTTTACCGGTGCCGAGGCTGTCGATCTGCCGATCCCCGAGTTTTACCACCCGTCGGTCGTGCATCCGTTCAAAGGCAACATGGATACGGCCGCACTCGAGGCTCTCATCCAGCGTGTCGGGCCAGAGCGGATCCCGCTCGTCATGCTGACCGTGACGAATAATTCGGGCGGCGGGCAGCCCGTTTCGATGGCAAATATGCGCTCGGTTCGGGAGATCTGCACGCGATATGGCCTGCGGCTCTATCTCGACGCCTGCCGTTTTGCCGAAAACGCCTATTTCATCAAGCTGCGCGAGGAGGGGTACGGCGACAAATCGGTCAAGGAGATCGCCCGTGAGATGTTTGCTCTCGCCGACGGATGCACGATGTCCGCGAAAAAAGACGGCCTGGCCAATATCGGCGGATTTCTTTGCACCAATGACGAAAAGCTCGCCCAACAGGAAAAGGATCTTTTGATCCTCACCGAGGGCTTTCCGACCTATGGCGGTTTAGCGGGACGCGACCTCGACGCAATTGCCGTCGGTCTGGAAGAAGTGCTGCACGAGGATTATCTCCAATTTCGTTTCGCATCGATCCGCTATCTCGGCGAGCACATTTCCGGTAAGGGTGTGCCGATCATCTTGCCGCCGGGCGGCCACGCCATCTATATCGACGCCCACGCGATGCTGCCGCACATACCGCAGCTTCAGTACCCGGGCCAGGCACTCGCTATCGAACTTTACCGCGAGGCAGGCATCCGTTCCTGCGAGATCGGTACCGTGATGCACGCCGAAAAAGATCCCGTGACCGGCCAAGAAATGCCGTCAGGCATGGAACTCGTCCGTCTGGCTATCCCGCATCGCGTCTATACCCAGAGCCATATCGACTACGTGATCGAAGCGATCTTGTTGGTCCACCAACGCCGCGAATCGATCAGCGGCTACCGGATCACGCACCAACCCGAGTTCCTCCGGCATTTTACGGCCGGTTTTGAACCGGTAGGTGAGCTAGCAAACTCGTCAGCGGGATGATCTTTCGGACGTCGTGAGTCCTCGGTCTGCGTTATTCTTTGACATTTGCCGACAAAGGAATAGTATTCTCAATAAATACTTTAGAAAAGCGAGGGCCGTGGAAATGGGACCAACTGATAAAGATCTACAAATGGAGTTTACGATGGAAGACGAGCGTGGCGGTATCGTCGAGGAACCGCCGTTCCGTCTGCTGGTGCTCGGTGATTGGAGCGGGCACGGAGAAAAACGGCATATCACCGCCCGGCGCCCAATATCTATTGACCGGGACGATTTTGCCGAGGTGATGAGCAAGCTAGGCGCCTCACTCGAACTGGATCTGCAGGGCGACGGCTCAAATCCAATAACGCTTCGATTTACCGAACTCGAGGATTTTCATCCGGACAGGATATTTGCCCAAGTTCCCCTGTTTTCCGAGCTGAGGGATATCAGGCGACGGCTGAAGAACGAAAGCACTTTTTATGACGCTGCACGCGACGTTCGGGCTTGGTTTCCTGAAACTGCCGAACCGGTTATCGCAACTGAAAATGTAACAGAGCGGCCGCTCGATCTGCTTGACCAGATCCTGTCCCATCCCGGCGGCGGCGAGGCTCCGGTGCGGCCGGCCGTGTCGCGCGAACTCAACTCGCTGCTGGCGAATCTCGTCCGTCCGCACCTCGTCGGCGTCGATGAGAATCGGCAGGCAAAACTCGTTGCGGCGGTCGACGGCGCGACCGGCGAACTGATGCGAAAGATACTGCACGACCCCAAATTTCAGGCGTTCGAAGCCGCCTGGCGTGGTCTCTTTTTTATGGTTCGCCGCGTCGAGACCGATGCTCAACTTTCGATCCACATTCTGGACATCACCAAAGAGGAGCTTTCAACGGACCTCAGATCTGCCGCCGGCCTTTCAGACACGCTTCTCTATAAATTGCTCATCACCGATGCGATGGAGGTTACGGGTAACGGCGCGTGGGCAATGACCATTGGCGGATACGACTTTTCGACGAACGTGGACGATGTCGCGGCCTTGATGCGGATCGCAAAGATCTCGGCGGCCGCTCAGGCTCCGTTCGTTTCGCATATGCGACCTGACCTTTTGGGTGTGCACACACTCTACGAAAACGCTGATCCGAAAAGCTGGGATACGTCCGCGGACACCGATACGGGCAAACTCTGGCAGGCACTTCGTTCGATTCCCGATGCTGAATATCTAGGATTCACGATTCCCAGGTTCCTTGCCCGCCTGCCCTACGGAGCCGACACCGAACCGCTCGAGAGCTTTTATTTCGAGGAGTTTACGGACGTTCCCTATCATGATGGTTATTTGTGGTCGAATTCGTGCTTTGCTCTTGGCACCCTTCTGGCCCAGAGCTTTAGCGAATATGGTTGGCAGATGGGAGGACGGCTCAAACAGGATATCGAACGCTTGCCGCAGCACGTTTATAAGCACAATGGCGAGACGGTCTACACGTCATGCGCCGAGGTTCAACTTACCGACGCTGCTTGCGATCAACTGATGGAATACGGCCTGATCCCGCTCGTCTCGTACAAAAACTCGGACCACGCAAAGCTCACCCGTATCCAGTCGATCGCCGATCCGGTGGCCAAACTCAAGGGCCGTTGGAATTGATCGAGTTGCTTTGATGGCAAGCGGTTTGAGAATATTGCCGCAATATCGCTCAAGGTTACAGATCTATGCCGTACGTGCTTCTTTGACGATAGCGACGAACTATCTTGCCCGTTCGGTGACGATGTGGGCGTTGCGCTCGCGGATGGCTTTGACGTCGACGAGATCGGTGCCGAGTGAATCGATCCGTCTGACAATTTCTGCTTTATCCATATTATTTTGAGCCCACGAAACTCACTAAATTCGGAGATTGGAACCACAAATGAACACAGATAAACACGGATAGGAGATCGAAACAAATAGTTTTAGAATCCGTGTTCATCCGTGTTCATCTGTGGTTTCAATCCTCTTTTTCTGATTCTTTCGTGAATTTCGTGTGTTTCGTGGGCGATCTCTCCTATCTTGCCACGCGGCCTGACAACCAACCGAAGATACCGTCTAATTTAAGAAATCTTAGCCTAACCATCCTGACAAAATGTTAATTAGACCGAAATGGAAGACACGGGCGATACGCTCCGGCAAAAGGCTGCGTGTTTCCCGACCCGCAAGAGCTCGTTCTAACCGGCGCCATTACATTTGCCCACCTCAACGGCCGATCGTAAATGAGTAATCGCCGACTGGTTCGTAAATACCTTCTTTGGTTAGCCCTTTCAGTATTACAATATAATCGCCACGCTTTAATAACCGGGCCGGAACCGACATTGTAACTGTTTTGTACGCACCTTCTTCCTTTGACACGCCTGACGGGCGCTCTTTACCACCCCAGATCTGCTGGCCATCGATGGTTTCGAGAACCGCAAAATATGAAGAAAAATCGCCATCGTCAAACTTCAGCCGCAGATTCACACGCTTTGTGTTCGCAGGTATTGCAAATGATTTTGCGGGGTCGTTACCGCGTGTCGATCCGAGAGATAGAACAATCGTCGAAATGATCGCTGCCGGGTCCGGTCGCGGCTCACGACGGGTCACCGGCGATGCTTTATCCTGACGCGAATCGACAGAGGATCTATTGCTGGTCAGAGACGCTCTGTTGGCTGCCGGGTTCGGCGGCGTTTGTGCCCCGGTTATTGGGCCCGAAACCGAGTTTTGGATTTCCGATGCCGCAGGCCTCTCAAATTTTGCCAGATTTTCGGGCGATCGACTGTCCCTGCTTGAGGCCCACCAGAACGCGGCTCCCGTTACAACGATCAACACCGCTGCGGCAAACGAGAACGAGAGTCTCGGCCCCGCCAAAAACAACCTCTGCAGAGATTTCAACCAAGTGGATTCGGCCTTGGGCGAGACGTCGTCCGCGACGGGCAATTGCGACGCGTACCTGACAAAGGTCTCCGCAAACGCAGCCCTTTGCCGCTGCATGGGGCTTATCAACAGCGTACTCTCGAATAAACGACGATCTTCTCGTGAAAGGCGGCCTGTCACATATGCGTCAGTCAGGCTGTTTTCGGCGATGAGTAGACCCTCAAAGACATCGGGTCTATTGAAAAAATCGCGTTCGACTTCCGTCCGTTCGTTCTCAGACAACTTCCCGAGAAGAAATGCCTCGGCTAATTTATCCTGATCTGCTCCCATTTTCTTGGCCCTCCACTAATGAGTGGCAAAAATCCCCGATCTATTTCCATTTAAGCCAGATCTTTATTCACACATTTGATCACACACGCCTCGAGCGCGGTTCGGATGCGAAGCGTCTTTATCCTTAAAGCATTTACGGAAATATTAAATTTTTCAGCTAATGTTTTCCGGTGATCGATCTTTGCCTGCTTGTCGTCGCGGTAATAATGCAAAATCATCGTACGGCTGTTTTCCGACAGTTCCTTGAGGCAACCTTCAAGACATGTTAATCGAACATCGTTAACATCATCATCTGGGTAGATTCTATCCGGCATATCGATCACCACGGCTTGTTCCCTGGCTTGTTGTTTTAGCGTTTCAAGCAAAACAAGTCTTGCAACTCCGTATGTATAATTAAGGTAATCCCTGATCTCCTCACCGAGACCGATCTTTTTAATAACGCGATCCAGCGTATCGTCCGCCAGATCATCCGCGAATTGACACGCCCGCCATTCAAAGAACTTGACGATCCTCGTGCGCAGTGCCTCGTACTTCTGCCCGGCCCGGTCACGGCTTGGGTCGAGAACGGCTAGGAATTGGTCGAATGAAGATTGGGAAAGCGTCGACTGTTTCATTCAATTCATCGAGGCGCGTTTTTTGTTCGATTCGCGGTTTTCAACCCTAAAATATCAATATTCGCCTATTTCCACTCGCCCTGAAGAACAAACGGAGCCCAGTAATACGGCGATCTCCAGCGAGGCTGCTTCATCATCTCGTTTTGCGCAGCCCGCAGAGCGGCGGCCGGACGCATGTTTTCAATCAGCATCTTCTTATAGAATATCGTCATCAATTCAGCGGTCGCCGCGTCGTCGACCTTCCACAAACTCGCAACAACCCGAGGCGTTCCGGCATACATAAAACCGCGTGTCAGTCCGATCAACCCTTCGCCCCTGACCTCTTTGCCCAAGGCCGTGTTACAGGCACTGAGAACGACGAGATCTGCATTGAGCTTGAGATTATAGATATCCTGTAGCCGCAAAAATCCGTCGATGTCGTTGCCGCTCTTATCCACCAGCGAAAGGACCACGCCCGACAATTCCGGATGCTGATTATCCAGCAGACCGTGGGTCGCAAGGTGCAGAATGCGGTATTGGTCGAGGTTGGAACTGAAAACTTCCGCTTTACTTGCGGTAAAATCGACTTCCTTCAAACTCAACGCTTTCGGTGACATCGTCAAAATCGAATCCGCCTCGCGCCTCGAAAAAGGCAGCCTTGGAAGTCCCGCAGATTCTGTCGCCAGAAGCCCCACATCTGAAACTGCTCTCTCAAAATCACGCGAAGCGAGCGTTTCTGCTTTCACGTTCGTCGCCGGGTGTTTACTGCCCTGTTTGAGACCTTTATTCAGCCTATAGTTCGCGGATCTTGCTCGAACATCGTTTTGGTTAAAAACAGGGTCGGCAAATACGGCAAGCATCCTGGGAGGCGGTTTTCGGTTTTGAGTTTCATCCCGCAGCAGAGCGAGTGTAGAAGCGGACGGCAGGCTTATTATTTCATGAACGATGCCGAGCGGCTGGCCTATGCTAGTGATTTGTTCATTGTTTGGCAATGGCAGAGCGGAAAACGAAATATAACTCAGCGCCCCGTCAGGCACGATCAATAGTCGTTTGTTTTCAATAAACGAAGCGGCGGGACCGATCAGCATTTCGGTCAAGGCAGCGGCGACCCGAGGATATTCCGCCTCGGCCGCCTTGATCCGGGCTCTTTGCTTGGCGTACGTTTCACCTTTTGTTTGTTGATTACGTGCGGTCAAAAGCGTGTACGCTTTGCGCGCCTGTGTTTCGATCACTTCTCGTCCCGGCAGATCGAAACTCGCGATCGAGTCTGACGTTACGACCCACAAATAACTTTTTCGCTCCCCTAGTGAATATTCAAGAAGGATAGTTCCCGAATCCAAAAGCTGCTGGATCTTCGCCGAACTTAGAGTTGGGGGTATAGCAAGCGCGGCGTACCGCGGGCTCTTACTTTTTATCTCAGACTGGATTCGCTGGTACTCGTCGGTCTGAGTCGTAACTTCCTCATTGACCTTGTCGGCCTCCTCCGCGGTGTGTTTCCTGAGCAGCAAGATGTTCTGTTTGTAAGCCTTCTCGATCAACCTTTCGCCTGCCCTTCGCTCGCGTTCAAGAAGTTCTGAATCGACGCCCTGTTTTATGTCGACCTGTGCCAGGGAGAGCAGTTCGAGCAAACTGCGCGATTTTGATTTCTCGCTTGCTTGAAGCGCCAGAGCGTCAAATCCCCGATCGGGCTGGGCTTTGTGCGACTGCATTTGTAAATCTATGTAGAAATCGTAGTATCGTTTTACTGCCGAAAAAAAGGAACTTCTGAGTTCCTCCGTACTTATTTTTGCCCGGACAGTTTCTACTATTTGAATTGCTTGTTCTATTTCGTTTCGGGCATTCGCAAAGTTCCCAAGATCACGTTCCACGGTGGCTAATTCGAACAAAGCGCCGGCTGATACCAATGTCTGGCCCTTTGAGCTGCTCACGACGAACGCCTCATCATAAAGTTGGACGGCCTTTTCCGTTGCTCCGGCCCGGTAATAATCTCTGCCGATTGCGACCAAAACGTTGGCATAGTTACCATTTTGAGCACCCGATTTTACAAGATCAACAGCCTGTTTCAGATACTCGAAACTCTTTGGATAGGCGCCTTGTAGCGAGTAAAGATTCCCTATGCTCACAATAGCACTGACCTGTCCGGGAATATACTTCAGCCCGTTATAGAGCGTCAGCGACTCGTCGAGATAAGTATGGGATTCCGAATAATTCCCCATTCCCTTTAACGACTCGCCGATAGCTAGCAGCATGTCGGCTTCCCCGACCATTCCTCGGCGGTTTCCCCTGAGCTTGAGCGTTCTGAATATTTCAAGTGCCTGCTTATAGTATTCGATAGATTTTTCCGGCGCGGGAGGGGCGTTCGCGGAAAGGACGGCTGGTGCCGAACCGCTCGCACCCAGTCGCCGGTAAATATTTCCGATATTTGTCAGGCTTTCTGCTTCGTTCTCCATTGAAAGGCGCGTCGGCGGATCGATCGAACGAGAGACTGCGATCGACCGCTGATAAGAATCCATGGCTTTCTGCTCGTCCGCCAGGGCGTGATATATCAAACCGAGCTGAAAAACCGCCGTCGATTCGCCTTGGGCGTAAGCTTTGGATCGGCTAATTGCCGCTGCTCGTGTCAGGTATTTTATGGCCTTTTCAAAGTCGCCGGTTCGGTGCGCCGCATCCCCGGCAAGCGTCTTTAGCGTTTCGCATTCATCGGCCGTGCTTCCTGTCGATCCGAATATCTCCAATGCCTCCTCGTAAGCGGCGAGCATGCCCGGAAAATCGCCGATGTTCGCCAACCAAGATCCCAGATCCGCAAGGCTTACAGCCACGAGTTTTGGGTCATTAATTTCGCGGTAGATTGCCAGCCGTCCCTGGAGAGCTTCTAATCGCTTCCGAGGTCTTTCTGCTCTCGGGATCTTTGGATTGCTGCCAATATTGATCCAATATTCGACATTCAGCTTTTGCGCCGCGCTATGTTTTTTGTCCAGATCGGTCGTTTGGTGCGGCAGTCCGCAACTGATTGTGTAATCACCTTGTGACGATGCGTTAACGGTGATCTGATAATTACCTGCCTCCTCAGAAGTTATGATCATCGGTCGCTTGATCATTTCATTCTGCTGCTGGCTGACGTACCCGATCCGCTCTCGTCCCGGGTTGAAAACCCCCATTATAACCGCGGTTGTGTGTTGTGGAATACTGACCACGATCGATTGACCGGCTTCCAACTTTACGCTGTATGATTGCTCGTCATAGTCCTGTGTGGGATGTTTTATGGATTCGCCCGCTTTTAGTTGAATGATCGTTTGTTGCGAAATCACCGCGTCGGATGCTGGAAAGTCTCGACCGAGACCTTCGGGTACGCGCGGATTTCCACTGGTTCCTACAGCAGATCCACGAAATACGGCAACCATCGCGCAAGCGGATAAAACAATCAAAAAGACCTTCCGTAGTTTTGGATCAGCATGGTCGCCCCGACCTCGTCCCCCAAAGAAGAGCTTTGTATTCATGATGAGGCCTGATGATTTCTTGGGCCACTAACGTGACCCTCAACGTTTCCGGTTGCATCCAATATGCACCTGTTTCGTCACACAAAACAAGATGTTGTTGTTGATACGTGTGAACTAGAACACGATATACGCCTGCCCGTAGGGCTTGAACTGGAAGTATGGACAAACGGCGACGTTAGCCACCGCTCGTCCACAATCACTTTTTTTCGAATTGGCAGTAGCATAACACATTGGTTTTTCATTCACATAGAAAACCATTTAGAGGGCATCAGCTACTGGGCAAACGAAATGTCGAATGAGAAACGGTATTTGCCGTAATCCGTGAGTACTTGTTTCCCTCTGACCGTCGTGCTCTTGTATACCTGCGCGATCAGCTTGCCGCTGCCGTTAGGGCTTTGCGTCCGCCATCCGCTGCATTTGCCGCTCGCGACTGATGTGCATGTGACCGAAATATTGTCAGTCCCCGAATAATATTTCGTAAGGAATCTTAGCGAATATTTGTCAGTGCCAATATTTACCGCGACGACAAGGCCGCAGGTCGCGGTCTGTCCAATGGCTGTGAGGTTCAGCAAGCTGTATCCATAGGCATTACACTGCGTGATGAATCGGACCGGGTGATAACCGCTCATCGGTGCCGGCAGGTTGTTAGGATTTGAACCGGCGACGAGGTCGTCAAAATTTACATTGACTCGTCGTGTCGGGGAAGCGAGCATGTCCAACTCCCAGTCGCCGATCCCCTGGACCTGCGAGACGACTGAACTCGAACCGTTGAGATAGGTTCCGACCAGATCGCTTTGAATACTAAGCGGCATGAAATTGGCGTCAGAGTCGGCTATCGTACTTTGTACGATAGTATTTGCTTGCTTTTGGCCAACGGCGGCACCACTAAAAACTGCGAGGGCTAAGAACAATGTGGCTATGGTTATCTTGCGCATTTTTGAATCTCCTTTCTTTTTTTTATTGGTCAGGACATCTTTACGAGCCCTGAAATATTGTGTTTTCACTACCAAGTGGAGATTTTCGTCAAAACATTTCATATTAAAATCGAAAAAATATTTACGAGCTTAGATAATATTTTCGATGAAATGGCTGATCACAACCGCAGTAGGGTCCCAAACGCAAAAGCAAGGCCGAAGGTCTGCCGTTTTTATCGGAGACATTGAGAGTACGATGTTCGAAACAGCGCGTCAAGATCGCTGTTTCCGCCCCCCACGAGCGGGAATGATATGGCTGACAGCAAAACATCCCACGCCTCGTCACAAAGGCCGTCGAGCTCAAGTCGATTTCGGCCTAAAAACGCGGCCTGACCTGGAGAGGGCTCGATTCCCCACTGCTTGGGAAGCGGGACGCCAGGGACTTACGACGCTGAACTCCGAACGCTGCCCTCCGAACTACTCCCCCTCCATCATCCGCCGTACCCACCGCGGCAGGACGTCTTTCGGATCGACCAACTTCTCCAACTCTGCCCGATGGGACTCGGCGTATTGCAGGGCCAGGACGAGCGGCACGGTAAATTGCGGCGTCCCGAGTTCCTCTTCGGCGATCTCGAGCGTTGCACCCGACGGCATCGCGGGCATCGCGATCACCTCGACCGGGTTGGCGAACGGGTCCGCACACATCGTGGCCGGCGAGGTCACCAGGTAATGCCGGCAAACAAACGGCCGATTCTCGTAGATACTGCACGCATCGTCCACGAGAAACGGGCAAACCAGCCCGAGCCTGAAATAGCCCGTCGCGATCTCGCGTGCCCGCTCGGGCGTCAGATCGGGGTCGCGGTTAAGAAATACCTCCGCCAGCCCGGCGGTTGTGAGCCGCTCTGTTCGTTCGGCAAACCGCTCGCTGACCTCGGTCCTTTGCGGTTCGGGCATCCGCTCGACCAGCCGCAGTAATGCGTACGCCTCGACGGGCGTCACCGGCACCGGTTGGGCACGGCAGCAGGCCGAACAGCCCTTTTGGCACGAGACTCGTTTCCCGCCCGCCTCCGTCCGCCGTACGCTCACATCGACGACCCGTTCGTCGAGTTCCCGCAAAAACGGCAGCATCTCATCCAAACGGCAGTCGCGATCAGGAACGTCCGTCTCGACGGTAATCTCTTCGCCCAATACTCGAAGCACAACGTGTGGCATACGCCCTAGGGTATAAGAAAATCACAGCAGTTCCAAGACGGATGCGGGGGCGCATGGCCACAAACAAATCTATCCGTCATCGGTAGATCGACATGTTTTGCGGCACTTACGACAGATCTTGCAACTTCTCTCATGAATTTCCCATTGGCGGCAGGGTCTTCGTTTGATAAATGTCAACTAAATTGCCGGTAACCAAACACGTTTTGAGCATCGCTCTTATCATTTCCAGTTTCTGCGATCATTTTATTCAAAGCTCGACCCAGTTCATTCTTGGCGGGATATTCGGTAGAATGGTCAGTACAGAGGAGATCTATTGATGGCGATTTTGGTGACCGGCGGAGCCGGGTATATCGGCAGTGCGACGGTCGAATTGCTGCGTGCGGCCGGATCCGACGTCGTTGTGCTCGACAATCTGGTCTACGGCCACCGTGCGGCCGTCGACGCCGACGTCCCGTTTTATCACGGCGATGTCGGAGACAGTGATTTGGTCAGTCGGATCATCGCCGGACATAATATCGATTCGTGCGTGCATTTCGCCGCATACGCATACGTCGGCGAGTCCGTCACCGATCCGGCAAAATATTTTGAGAACAACACTTTCCAAACGAACGCTCTGCTCAATACGCTGATACGGGGCAACGTCAGGAAGTTTGTCTTTTCATCGACCTGCGCAACGTACGGCGACCCGCAGTATATCCCGATCGACGAAACGCACCCGCAGAAACCGGTCAATCCGTACGGGTGGACCAAATTCATGACTGAACGGATCCTCGAATCTTACGACACGGCATACGGGCTGAAATTCGTCGCGTTGCGTTATTTCAATGCTGCCGGTGCGACTCAAAAATGCGGCGAGCACCACGACCCTGAAACACATCTGATCCCAAATGCTCTGCGAACTGCGAGCGGGGAATTGCCGTTCGTTTCGGTTTACGGCACTGATTACGACACGCCTGACGGCACATGCATCCGCGATTATATCCATGTCAGCGACCTCGCCGACGCTCATTCGAGTGCACTCGGCCATCTCGATCGGGGCGAGGCGTCGACATTCGTCAACCTCGGCAACGGCCTCGGTTTCTCCGTTTTCGAAGTGATCGAGGCAGCCCGGCGGATCACCGGCCGTTCGATCACCGTCAAGACCGAACCGCGGCGTGCCGGCGACCCCGACCGCCTTATCGCCGATGCTGCAAAAGCCGCTAAGGTCTTAGATTGGAAACCGAAATTCGCGAATATTGAGAGCATCCTTCAGTCTGCTTGGGACTGGAAACAACAGCATCCGAAAGGCTACGAGGACCAGACAACGTAATCGAGACAATAACCTTGGGAACCAAGATGGCTGACAAACGATTTTAACCAAAACCGGAACACAAAGTCACCTTCGGCCTCTGGACCGTCGGCAATCGCGAGGCAGATCCGTTCGGAACGCCGGTTCGTGAGACGATCTCACCGGTCGAGATAGTCGGGATGCTCGCCGAAGTTGGTGCGTACGGCGTCAATTTTCACGACAATGATCCGGTCCCGATCGATGCCTCCGCGTCGGAACAGCATGCGATCGTTCGGGACTTCAATACGGCCTGTAGCGAAAATAACATTAAGGTACCGATGGCGACCGTCAATCTGTTTTACGAACCCGTCTTCCGCGATGGTGCATTCACCGCAAACGCCGCTCGAGTGCGACCCTACGCGGTTCAGAAAACGATGCGGGCAATAGATCTCGGGGCGGAGTTTGGTGCCGCGACATTGGCCGGCGTCCGAGCACGGACGACCGTTGACGAAGCTTGTCAACGGACGATCCGTAAGGGGTCAATTCGGGACCAAATTCAAAAAGACTTACGGCAGGGATAAAAAAATACCGGGTCTTTTTCTAAAAAGAGCATTCTATGCCGTAAATGCTTCTTTGACGATAGCGACATACTGTCTTGCCCGTTCGGTGACGATGTCGACGTTGCTCTCGCCGATGGCTTTGATGTCGACGAGATCGGTGCCGAGTGACACGATCTGTCTGACCATTTCTGCTTTATCCATATCATTTTTGAGCCCACGAAATTCACTAAATTAGGAAACTGGAACCCCAAATGAACACAGATAAGCAGCGATACGAGATCCAGTCAAATAGTTTTAGGATCTGTGTTCATCCGTGTTCATCTGTGGTTTCAATCCTCTTTTTCCGATCTTTTCGTGAATTTCGTGTACTTCGTGGGCAATCTCTCCTATCTTGCCACGCGGCCTGACCATCAACCGAAGATACCGTCTAATTCAAGAAATCTTAGTCTAACCATCCTGATAAAATGTTAATTAGAGCGAAACCCCGGACTTTGGACATGGGTCCTTTGACTCGGGACCGCCCGTCAATACACATACGCATTCGCCGTCGGCCTGTCGCCCGGCAGGCCCCATGGGATGGCGGAGAAGCCGTCGGTCGATTGCTGGATATAGAAAATGCCCTGGGCACTTCCACGCCAGACCGCCAGATCGGCCTTTCCGTCGCCGTCGTAGTCGCCGGGGACAGGTAAATCTCCGTTTGCACCAAACTGCATGAAGGTAGTCCCGCCGTCGGTACTACGGTGGATGTACCATGTGCCGTTCGTAGGCCGAAAAACGGCAAGGTCGGCCTTGCCGTCGCCGTCATAGTCGGAGGGTACCAGAAGGTCACCTGCGAGGCCCCATTGGACAGCGTCGAAGTTCTGAGCCGGAACTCCGGTCGGCCTGGCGACATACCACGTTCTATCGCTAAGGCGAAAGACCGCCATATTTGCCTTGCCGTCGCCGTCCGTGTCGATCGCCAATGGAATATCGCCCGGCGATCCAAACTGTGTCGTCGTCGTCGTTTGGGTCGTTGATGACCACACGTACCACATACCTGTCGAAGGACGCCACACGACGATGTCGGCCTTGCCGTCGCCGTCGAGATCGCAGGCGACCGGAATATCGGTGGTCGAACCGTGCGAATATCCGCTGAATGTAAAGCCGTTGCTGTTCAAAATGTAAAAATCGGCAGCGTTGGGGTCATCGGACGGCCGCCAGATAGCAAAGTCGGCCTTACCATCCCCATCGTAATCTTCCGTTATCGGCACATCCCCCGCGTTTCCGCCCCAATGTATCGCAGCAAAGCCAGCAGTTGTGCGATTCAGATACCAGTTCCCGTCGCTCGGGCGATAGACCGACACGTCCGATCTGCCGTCACCGTCGAAGTCAAACAAGCCAAGCCTCCGCTCGTTGAAAACACCTGCAATTTCGGAGGCCGAAAGCGCCCGGTCGTAAACGCGCACATCGTCAACCTCACCATGCAACGCTTGCGTATCTCCCAACGCTCCGGGTAATCTGCCCATGTAGAACTGCGAATTCGCCGTAGTTGTGACGGTCGTGTACGTCACGCTGTTTACAGATGCACCGTCCAGATAGAGAGTAAAGAAACTGCCGACGTTCGTTACCGCTACATGGTACCATCGGCTGTTTTGGAGCAACGGACCAAACAATGCACTTTGCCATTTAGAAAAGAATAGCTGATTCGTAGTTCCTAACGCGCCGAGGGCGTAAGAATTTGAAGCGGTCCCGAAGCTGCCGTACCCTCCGAACCACGAATTACCGGTACCCGTCACGTCGATTTTGACCCACATTGTCATCGTTCGGTCGTGGTTCCCGGTCGGCAATCCCGTAGTCGGCGCCGATAAATAGCCATTGACCCCATTGAAGGCAAACGCCTGGCCTAACTTTCCCCCTGTATAGGTCGCTACGTTGACAAGTGTGCCGTTATTACCGCCGATCAGATCGTCGGCGTTTCCGTCACCGGTCCACCGGCTAACCGGGCCTGTTGTTTGTGCAACTGAAATAGCGGAAACCGCGAACACCAGCAGAATTCCGGTAATAATGGCCATTAGCGAACGTCTGATTATGGAGAAGACCGCCAATGATGGGCCGAGAGTCGTGTGCATTTTCATTTTCCTCTTTGTGCTCAGAACAGATTTCGTTGTTGGACGTCTCGCATAGATGAAGATCCGGCAGCCTTATTGATTTGCACGAATTTGTTTCTCGACGATCAGCTCAATCGTCGATGTTCATATCGCCCGATAACCGTCATAAGCTGAAACGTATGCCTGCAATGTAGATCGGCGACGGAGCAGGCCCTGAAGGTGCCGTTGCTGAAACAACCAGCTTGCTGCAGGAACATGTTTGATCGAATTGTATAAAGCCGGTCGTTCCGACGTCTCCGCCGCCGTAAACGTCGGTCAGTTTCCAGCCAACACCATTAAAGGTTGTGTCTAGTGTGCCGTTACTATTGTAGCGGGCGGTCAAAATGTCCGGGAGATTCCCGGCTAAGGTACCTCGGCCGGTCACCACGATCTTACCATCCGGCTGGATCGCCGCTGATCGAAACTGATCCTCGCCTCCGCCGACATCAAAAGTCGCGGCGATCCCGTTTGAGCCAAAAGTCGTATCGACAGCCCCTTTCGAAGTGAGGCGGACGATGACCCCGTTCCAACCGTCGTGCGAGGACATCGGCCCATTGATATTTGCATGCCCGACGGCAACGATTCTCCCCGACGAATCCACCGCGAGTCCTGTTGCACTATCATCAAATCCATCAAAATTCTTGACCCACTTTCCCTTGGTGCCAAAGGTAGTGTCCGACGAACCGGTCGATGTAAATCGGGCGACATAAAAGTCGGGCTGGGAAGCGTTGGTGAGATACGTACCGGCCGTAACGATCTTGCCGTCAGACTGTATAGTGATGTCGCTGGCCATCATTGCAGGGTCGTTAGTTCTTGCGATCCCATTTGGACCAAAAGACGAGTCCGGCGAGCCGTTAGCATTTAGCCGGATAAGGGGAGCCTGCGGACAGCCAAAAATCATCTTCTGATCACTTTGTAACGCAACCGCGTTCACTGGGATACAACCCGTAGGCATAGTTGTCGCCCCGCCGGTGCCGAAACTCGGATCCAACGTGCCGTCTGTCTTGAAGGCCTCGATCTTGAGACAGTTGGCGGTGCCGCACTTATCACCGCCCGCGAGCACAAATCGCTCCTGTCCGCCGATCGTTTGCTTTATTAGACGTCGAACGTAATATCCGAGGGGACCGGTTGACGGAATGTACAAAAGTCCGCCGGACGCAAATGTAGCATCCAGTTGACCGTCTGCGGTCAGCCTGATCAGAACATTTCGGAATGTCGCCGCCGTGTTTCTGGCCTTGGCCAGGATGACTATCTTCCCGTCATTCTGAAACACCATATCCTGGGCTCCGTCCCATGTCGGATCATCAGCAAGTGGCGGGATCAGAGCATTTATTCCACCGGACCCAAAGGTCGGATCGAGACAACCCGGCGAGCCGGGACATGTTTGCGAATAGGCGTTTGACGCATACGCGAAGATGATAATGGCGAATACCGCCAATAATATGGTGAAAGCTTTGTACATTTTCATACTCCTTCTGTCTTTGGTCTTCTTTCTTGGTATCAGCTAAAGACGAGAATTTGGCGGCCATATTGGATTTGAAAAAAAAGTTCTTTACAGTCGGCTGGCACTCGTGCCATTGTCAAGATGCTTCCAAAATCAATACGTAGGGACTTTTGGCGTCTTAGAGCATTGTTACGGCGCTCATAAAACGGGTTCGCTAGTGCCCCCGTACATTTCCGTTGAACGGACTAGAGGAAAGGATGAATCACTTTAAGCACAGCTTCTTGGTAGCTTTCGCCGCAATCGTTTGCTTGGCCTCGCTGACATTCGGGCAAGCTACTCCGACACCGACGCCCGCGATCCCGCCTGTAGACCCGCCGGAGAAGACCTTTGCACTTCGACTTATAGCCACCAAAGATCCTGATGAACGTGATCGGGTACTAAAAAGTGAACCGAGGCTCGTTAACCGCCAACTAGCGCTCGAATTCAGAAAGGAAGCCGATCGACTTGAAGGAAAGGTTCCCCGCGTTGATCGGGTGGCTATATACAAGCTTGAGCTTAGGGTCTCAGAGGAAATTGCCGACAAAGAACAAATGATCGATGCCCTTGATCTGATCGGTTACAACAGTGACAGTCTCGAACAGAAATTGGCGTGGTACCAGAAAGCCCTTGTATTATGTGACGAGATCGGAAACAAGAGTCTTGCTTCCCTAATTCTCGCGGAGATAGCTCATGCATATTACCGAGCTGACGAGATGGAAACAGGGTTGAATTATGCCGCACAAAGCCTCTCTGCAGCTGAAAGCTCAAATGATAAGGTGCGGGTCGCCCGCGCCTTAAATGAACTAGGGCTCATCCACAGAGTTCAGGGAAATTATTTAGCATCGAGCGAGAATCTCGAAAATGCCCTTGCTATAATGAGGGACCTGGGTGATCAAGACGGAATTCCTGTGGCATTAAATAATCTGGCGCTTAGTTACTATAGTCTTGGCAACTATGCCAAATCTATAAAGCTCTATGAGGAGGCCATTAAGCTCAACGAAGACCCCGTAGATAAACATCGCGTTGCCCTGAACTTAATGAATCTGGCGAATGTTTATGCAGATGTCGACGATTCTGCGAAAGCGATTAGTTTGTATCATCGAAGCCTGGAACTTGAGCTTGAAAGTGGCGGCGACGGTGGCCGACAGATGGTAAATATCGGTTTTATCTATGAAGAACTAGGCAATTATGACCAAGCAAAAACCTATCTCGATAAAGCCCAGGCCTTGTTAGAAAAGCCCAACAATCAAGCGTTACGTCCCGACTTGAACGTTAGAAAAAGACTTGGTCTTATATTTGGCGGACTTGGCCGGATCGAAAGGCTGCAGGAAAATTATCAGGCGGCGACCGATTTTCAGCAAAAGGCCTTGAAGCTCTACAAAGAAATAGGTTTCAAACTTGAGATCGCTAATACGCTTCAGAGGTTGGGCGCGATTTGTTCCGATCAGGGAGATTTTGACAAAGCTGCGTCGTATTTTGAAGAAGCTCTTAAATATTACGGTTCAGAAGGTGAAGCCAGAGGAAATTTTGAAGTTCTGTTAGAAACTTCCAAGATGCAAATACGTCAGCGAGATTACCCGTCGGCTTTGAAAACCATCGAACGAGCAAGGTCGTTTCTCGATAAATCCGGAAGTACGTCAGGGGAATCGGAGCTATATTCCACGTTGGCTAGAGTGAATCAGGGCCTCGGCCGGTACGATCAGGCTAAGGCCAATCTCCAAAATGCGATACGGTTGATCGAGACGCAGCGTACGATGATCGCCGGCGGTTCCGACGAACAAGAGATTGCATTTGAGCAGATGATCTCGCCCTACCGTCAACTTGCCGAGATACTTGTTTCGCAGGACGATGTCGCCGCCGCATTTTCGGTCGTTGAGCGCACGAAGGCAAGGACTCTCCTCGACGTCATTCAGTTTGGCAAGATCGACATCAATAAAGCAATGACCCAACTTGAACGCGAGCGCGAGCAGAGATATAGAGATGAACTCACGTCACTCAACGCTCAAGTTGCTAACCTCGTGCGAAATGAGAAAACAGATCCGGCAAAAGGCACGGAACCGGAAAAGAAACTTGCAGAAAAGAGGCTCGAATTCGAAGATTTTCACGTGCGATTGTACTCGGCTCACCCGGAACTATTGGCACATCGAGGCGAGATGAAACCCATCACCGTCGAAGAATCACATTCATTGCTGACAGACGACAAATCGGCGATCTTGGAATTTGCCGTAGCTGAGAACAGGACATTTCTTTTTGTCGTAACAAAAATTGCTGCGAAAAAGTTGTCGTTGAAAGTGTTTACGCTTGATGTGAAGGACAAAGAGCTTGGAAAGCGTGTAGAAACTTACCGGGCAAAGGTGGCAAGTGGGGATCTGGATTTTCAAAAAGGCTCGCGTGATCTTTATGACCTCCTGCTCAAACCCGCCGAAGCACAGCTTGCCGGAAAGACGAATATCACTATCGTGCCGGACGGGGTGCTGTGGGACCTGCCTTTTCAAGCATTGCAGAATGGGCAGGGGAAATATCTGGTCGAGCAGGCGGCGGTGTCGTACGCGCCGTCATTGACCGCTCTCAGGGAGATGTCGAAGAAAGCTCAAAAGTCCGACAAAAGCGGAAATCTTGAACTACTGGCATTTGGCAACCCTGTTGTCGGCAAAGAAACGGCGGCACGTGTCGGTCAGGTCTTTATGGACGAAAAACTCGAACCGCTGCCCGAGGCCGAGAGGCTTGTCATGACACTTGGCAAAATGTACGGACCGACACGGAGCAAGATCTACACTGGCGCTGATGCACGAAAACAGGCCGCCGTGACCGAGTCGCCGAAATACCGGATCCTGCAGTTCGCCACTCACGGCATCCTCAATAACGTCGCGCCGATGTACTCGCATCTGGTTCTGTCGCGAGACGGAGAGAACCCGAACGATGATGGCTTGCTCGAGGCGTGGGAGATGAAGGACCTCGACCTCAAGGCCGATATGGTCGTGCTCTCCGCGTGCGACACCGCCCGCGGCAAGATCGCGGGCGGCGAGGGGATGATCGGGATGACCTGGGCGATGTTTATCGCCGGCACGCCAACCACGGTTGCCAGCCAGTGGAAGGTCGAATCGTCGAGCACGACCGAACTTATGCTCGAATTTCACAGACAGCTTCTGACCGGCAAAACGACAAAGGCCGAGGCCCTGAGGCGGGCGTCGTTAAAACTAATGAAAAGCGGCAAGTACACGCACCCTTCATACTGGGCGGGCTGGGTCCTGGTCGGAGATGGCAACTAACATTTGCCCAGGCTCGCACGTCAGTAGTGGCAATAGATGTTGCTTGAGTTGCGTGTTACGCCCTTACTGACGTGCGGGCTTCTGCATTTCGGAGCTAACGAGCGGATCTTACTTTTTCCAGCAAACGGCGCGTGATGGCGGAATCCGGGTTCTTTTGCAACAGCAGCGTGAATTCGCGTTCCGCGTCGGCGAGTAGACCGGCCTCGGCATAGAGTGTACCGAGCAGCAGATGTGAACGGCCGTGTTTGGCGCGAGCGGCGGCGATCCGATTTGCGGCGGCGGCGTCAAGGACTTTGAACCTTGCGTCCGGAGCCGGCCGGACAGGCGATTTTACCTCGGCTCCGTCGACGATTGCCGTAACCTGCCATCGATAAACGGTTCCGCGCCGAAGTGGAACACCCAACTTCCATTCCGTCGTTTTGACCGCCGGACTCGACGCGACCTTGATGAACCCCTCGTCAAACACGTCGACGCGATACGTATCCGCACCTTTCAGCGATCTCCAGCGTAACTTGGGCTGAGTCGTTTCCACGATCATACCGACTGGACCCGAAAGAGCGAACGGAACGCCGGTTTGTCCTTCGCCCATGATCTCACCCGGCGATTGCCGCAATTGCCGGAGATCGGCGCTAATCTCAACACCCTTACCAGCCAGCACGCCCGCTACGAGCGGCTCGTAACGCGGGTCGCCGAGGCCGGAAACCTTTCCAGCAGCATCGAGTTCGAGGCGGCCATCGCCGTCATTCAGACCTACGAGCGTCTTTGGCTTATCGGCGGTGTTGCTCTCGACGCCCGGTTCGGCCGCTGTCTCCGAAACGGTTGGCGGCAAGCCAATTTGAACGCTACTTTCCGGGGGAGTGTCTAGTGCGGTTTCCGTTTCGGTTTTTCGAATACCGAAATACCAACCCGCGAACAAAACCGTAATTAACAGAACCGCTGCCGCCGGCAAGGCAAATGACGGAAAACGAAGCTGCCGAACGCGGTCCCAAAAACCCATCGGCGATGTCGTGACGTTAATCGGCGGCACAGTTTCGGCCGTAAGGTCAGCCCTTAAGGATTCGAGGTCACGCACCTGCTCGCGGCACGGATCGCACTCATACAAATGATGATCGACTATCTCGCGATCGACGGAGTCGAGGATGTGATCGACATACGCCGCCGTCTGATCAAAGCTCAAATGTGGATCGTGATCCGGATGATGGAGGGCGGCGAATAGTTCCGCCCGGTCAACGGGCGACCCAGCGGTTATCGCGATCTGGCATTCGACGCAATTTATTAGGTGGTCGTCAATATGCAGTAATTTGTTCGCGGACAACGTCCCGCGAACGTAACCGTCGACCTCGATTTTTGATAGATGTTCAGACATCTCTAATATTCCTTAGACGAAAAAAAACGCTGCAAATTGGTTTCATTCACAAACTTTTCCCTTTATATCAATCCTCGCCGCAGACTTGCCCGTGCCGACTGCCGCAAATTGATGACCTGCTGCCGCGTCAATCTCATCCGTTCAGCGATCGTCATATCGTCAAGCGGTAG
>JAYVUD010000036.1:0-3331 GCA_043788335.1 Chloracidobacterium sp.
CTCGATCACGCAAAAAGGCACCTAAACGCGCGATTTTCGGAGCTTCGGCCTTGATCGTTCGTTCCAACACCGCGGGTTGTTCCGCGATCTCCTGCAGCATTAATGACATATCTTTGATAAAAAAAGTGACGCCCAAATCATAACATTTGTGCGTCGGTGTTCGAAAGTCGATCAATTTTACTAATGCGGTTTCACGCCGGCCGCGTCATTACTGAATTTCCGGTCAGCAATCCTATGGCACTCAATAAACACCTCAGCTTGTTTTAAGGTGTCCCGCATTGAGGTCGCATGGAAGCCCTGTTTGATGAACAGGGAGCGGGACGGCGTCGTCGGTTATCTCTTTCCGCTTCGCGACCACAGCTTGACTGAGTTTCGCATAAATAAAAACGAACGACCGTTTTCCTATATTTTAGTGAGCGGTTCGTCAACCCAGATCAGGTATATTTTCGTCCGGCTCTTTTCCGGCCTCGTCCTGAATGTCGAAAAGGACTGAGTTTATGGCACCGCCGAACATCACGACCAGGGCCGTCAAATATAGCCAAAACATAAGTATTATCACGGCTCCAAGTGAGCCATAGGCTCGATCGTAGGAGTTGAAAGACGTGATGTAAAAGCTGAAAAGACTGGTTAGAATTAGCCACGAGACGATCGCAACGAGCGAACCGGGCGATATCCATATCCACTTAAACTTACGAAAATCCGGCAAAAGATTGTAGACGATCTCAAAAGAAAGCAACATCACGAGTATGATGGAGACCCATTGAACCGAGGTCAGGATAAGCGGCGACGAAATTGGTATGCCCAATTTTAGCGATACAAATCCGACAACCTGCCAACCATAAAACACTATCGCCAGCACCACCGCTGCCAGAACGGTCACGACCAGTGTCAACGCGAGAGACTCGGTCTTAGTTCGCAGCCAAGAGCGTCGTTCCTTTAACTGGTATACCGCGTTAAGGGCGTTTCGGAGGGCATCGACCCCCGCCGATGACGACCATAGGGTGATCGCAAGGCCAACGGTTACCTTGCCTCCGGAACTGTTCGCGACGATCTCGTCTACGGTCTTTAGGACCAACTCGAATGCCGACCCCGGCATAACCTGATTGAGGTAGTTAAAAAGTTCGTCCTTTAGCCCCTCCGCCGACCCGAGAGCCAAGCCGAGGGCACTAACAAGGAAATAAATGAGAGGGAAGATCGAAAATGAGAAATAAAACGCCGTCTGAGCGGCGCGGCCAAATACGTCCGTGTCGACGGTCTTGTAATAGAGCCGAACCGCAAAACTTTTCCATTGAAAACCAGTGAGTGCGATCATAGAGGATTCAAGTTCTTGCGTCTCGATCAGTCATGAGCGGGTCAAAACTATCCGCGCATTCGCTCGAGCAGGGTCATCGTCAGCGAACCGAGCAACACTCTTGTCTCTTCGTCATCGGCCAACTGTGTCAGGGGCTCGAGTTGAAACTGTCCCTCGAAAAGAGCAGGTTGTTTCTTTAGACGAGCAACGTGAGTCTCATCCATTCGGGCAATAACGTAGGACGGGTTGAAGAAGTAACCGCTAAACATACCTATGATCGGAACTTCGCCTATCAGGCCGTCAACTACCTTGATCCACGGATTTTCCTCATTTATCTTCAACACCTGAACGTCGTTGGTGTCATATACCTCGTAATTCACTTTCCAGATCGATCGCATCCCGCGCCGTTTGATCGATCCTAGGGATTTGCCCTGAGCGTCAGTAAAGTTATATCGTGCCGAAAAATCTATTACGCGATCTGCTTTGATATTGTACAGTAATTGCGTCTGGCCCTCGTCGGCAAAGACGTTTATGTCTTCTTTCAGCTTAAACAACTTTTGCTTTACGTAGCCGACCAGATTTCCGCCGGCGTCACGAATGTATATTTGACTGGCCAGTGCCAGCAGTTTGAAGGAAAGTTCGATTGGATAGTTCATCAGGATTCTCTTGGAAATATTTTGCTGAAATTTACGTTTTGATCATCCGCGGTCGCCCCGATCGCCGAGATCGCCAATGGGCCCATTATCCTGCCGGGACGAATCGTCGGGCAACTCGGCCATTGATGCCGCACGTGATCTCATATGATATCGTTCCGACCTGAGAGGCGATATCCTCTGCGAGGATAGCACAATTCTCCGATCTTCCAATTACCGTTACCTGCGACCCGATCCCTACATCGGCAATTTCAGTCACGTCAATGATAGTCCAGTCCATCGAGATTCGTCCGGCAATGGGTGCGAATCGGTCGTTTATTATAACTTTTCCAACATTTGAAAGGCGACGTGGCAATCCGTCTGCGTAACCGATCGGGATCGTCGCAATGATCGAATCACGCGTTGTTTTGAATGTACGTCCGTAGCCGAGCGTTTCCCCGGCCAGAACGTGCTTTAGATAGGCGATCGATGTCGACAGTGACATCACCGGACGTAGTTCTGGTTTTTCAACCTCTCGAGGCAAAACATCGCCGCCGAGACCATAGAGTACACCCCCGAGTCGGACCATATTGCGCCGGGATCGCGGATGAGCGATCGCCGCGGGTGAATTTGCCAGATCGATGTAAGTCGGAATGAATCCGATGTCAGCGAATATATCAACGACCGAGTCGAAACGCCTCGTCTGTTCTTCTGTAAATTGATTTTCCCAAAGATCGTCGGCCGCCGCAAAATGTGTCATCAGGCCGTCCAATCGAAGCCCTTTTAGGTCGGCAAGGCGAATCGCAAGTTCGAAAACGTGGTCGGGCCTGACGCCGATCCGTCCCATGCCCGTATCGATCTTAACGTGATAGTCAGCCGTCAGCCCCGATGCCTGAGCAGCCGCAGAAAGGAGCGAGGCTTGTTCGATCGTGAATATCACCGGCGTCAGGCCCGATTCGAGGATCAAGTGCTCCTGGCCCGGCCAAAAGCTGCCGAGTACCAGAATTGGCTTGGTGATCCCTGCACGCCTCAGTTCGAGGCCCTCTTCCGGGATGGCAACGCCGAACCAATCGACGCCCTCGGCTTCGAGTCTCCGCGAACATTCGACAGCCCCGTGGCCGTATGCATCCGCCTTGACGACCGCAAGATACCGGACATCCTCACCGACAAATTGCCGCACGGACTTAAAGTTAAACGCGAGATTGTCTAGATTTGAGCATGCGGTTGTCGGTCGTCTGCTCGGGTGTGGCGTCATTTGTTCGGTGGCCGTCCATGTGAGAGCACGGCTGTAAATAGTGCAAGTAATGATGTTAGACTGAGTTAATAGTGTACTTTAAGTTAAAGTAAAACATTAAAGCGGGATATTTCCATGCTTTCTTGGCGGGTTTGTGTCCCGCTTGTTTTTGAG
>JAYVUD010000037.1:0-2382 GCA_043788335.1 Chloracidobacterium sp.
GCGGCGGTACCGACCGCTCCGCTAACGGGTCCGACGAGCGCGTCGAGATTGTTCTTTGTGAGAAGTGCGTCGATGCCATCCTCGCGAACCGCCTTGCGAACCTTTGCGATCGCGTCGAGGTAAACCTTATCACTCAGATCGCCCTTCTTTTGCGATTCTATAAAGATCTCCTGGCCGAAGATCTGCAGCTCCGTATCCTTGTTATTATCGTTAAATTTGATCAGGTCGGCGAGCGTCTTGTACTTCGACCCGCGACCAGCGAGATATGCACCTACATCCGCTTTAAACTCATATTGTAGGATGTTGAGCCTGTCAGCCTGTAAAGGACCGTAATCGGGAAAAGTTACATCGACGAGCGTCGCACCCGCCTCTTTTAGCTTATCGATAAAAGGTTGATAATATGCCTTGTACTGATCGGTATTACGCTGCGGAGCGTATTGCATAACGAGCCCGAGACGGGCGCCTTTTAATCCGTCAGGATCGAGAAATTTTGTGTAGTCTTTCGCTCCTTTTTTGTCGGAGTCCGCACTTGCCGGATCGCGATGGTCGCTGCCAGCGATCGCACCGAGCAGAATGGCCGCGTCCGACACGCTGCGGGCCATCGGGCCGGCGGTGTCCTGCGTATGCGAAATAGGAATGATGCCGCTGCGGGACACGAGACCAACGGTTGGTTTGAGACCGACGACCCCATTAGTAACAGCGGGCGAGATGATCGAGCCGACGGTTTCGGTGCCGATAGCGACCGGGCACAGGTTGGCGGATACAGCGACGCCCGACCCGGCACTCGAACCGCTAGGGTTTTGATCGAGAAAGTATGGATTGTTCGTTTGTCCGCCGCGGCCCGACCATCCGCTCGTACCCCTGTTTGGCAGTGGGTTTGCACGAAAATTTGCCCATTCGGTCAGATTGGATTTGCCCATAATTACGGCACCGGCCTTTCGAAGCCTTTCAGCGACAAACGCATCCCGTTTTGGCGTCGGAGCGTCCAGGAGTGCGAGCGAGCCGGCCGTAGTGTGCATCTTGTCAGCGGTGTCGATGTTGTCTTTGATCAAAACGGGAATGCCGTGCAGCATCGACCGAACTTTGCCATGCTTGCGCTCTTTGTCCATCTTGTCGGCAATGGCGAGTGCGTCAGGGTTGAGCTCGAGCACAGCGTGCGTTTTTGTATCGATCTTGGCAATACGTTCGAGATACATCTCGGTGAGTTTTCGCGATGTTAGTTTGCCGGACTTCATTTGAGCCTGCAACTCGGTGATCGTTACCTCGATAAGCTCCGGATATGGATCACCATCCGGAAAAGTAGCTATTTCGCCTTTAGCATTTCGAAACAAAGCGATCGCCACCAGACCTGCGGCACCGGTTTTTAGAAACTCGCGTCTATTTTGATTGATTACACTCATGATCTTTTTATAATACTCCCGTTTGGTTTTTTGTAAGAACCGTTTCGAGATATGCCCTCGCAAGCGGCAGTTCTGCCTTTGCAAAATTCTCGGGCGTGTCGAGCAGGACAATCGTTCCGGCTTCCATCAGGGCGATTCGGTTTCCTAGAAGCATTGCTTCGTGCAGATCGTGCGTTACAAAAACCGCCGTTTTACCCAATTCACGAACCAGCCTAGCGAATTCCTTTTGCAGATTCGTTCGTGTAATGGCGTCGAGTGCTCCGAAAGGCTCATCGAGCAGCAGCAATTGCGGGTCTGACGCCAAAGCACGCGCTACACCGACACGCTGACGCTGCCCGCCGGAAAGTTCGTGCGGAAAGCGGTCATTGAATTTATCAGGGTCGAGGCCTACGAGATCAAGCATTTCACAGGTTCGCTCACGCTTTTTCGCGGCTTCCCAATTTTCAAGTCCTAATACAAGAGCGACATTCTGAGCGACGTTGAAATGAGGAAATAATCCACCGTCCTGGATGACGTAGCCAATATGCCTCCTCAATTGGTTCGCGTCCCACGCGGTTGTCGGTTTGCCCTCGACAATGACCTCGCCTAGTGTAGGTTCGATAAGCCGGTTGATGAGCTTGAGCGTAGTCGTTTTGCCGCAGCCCGATTCGCCAAGCAGTATCAACATCTCGCCATCAAAAACCTGCAGATCGAACCCGTCAACTATCACCGCACCGTCGATGGTGTAACCTACATTGCGAAATTCAACAATGGGCTGGACATTATTGCTCATCTACAATTATTCCCATTCTATCGTACTTGGTGGTTTGGATGAGATGTCGTAAACGACGCGGTTGACCCCGCGAACCTCTGACGTTATCCGTGATGAAACGGCCGCGAGAAAATCTTGCGGCAGACGTGCCCAGTCAGCGGTCATTCCATCAGTCGAGGTGACGGCTCGGAGTGCGACCGTTTTTTCGTAAGTGCGAAAATCGCCCATTAC
>JAYVUD010000038.1:0-2453 GCA_043788335.1 Chloracidobacterium sp.
GACTTTGAAATTTCATAGCTCCACCAATGTCGACCGGATGTTTGGACAGCTTACTTTTGCTAAGGCGTCCCACAATCTGGGCACGATTGCCGTAGTCGCGGAAAGTTTTCTCAAAAACTTTGTCCGATAGGCTTTCTCCATTGCGAGAAGCCTATCTTTTTTTGCCCGAAATTGGCTAGGTCTTATTTTCGACGAATGAGGAGTTACTGAGGTCACAATGGAATCCTACGAGGTCCTACAAAAAGCGATACCCGAACTGCAAAGCCCAAAGGTGGCTAAGTTTCTAGGGATTTCTGCGAATTACGTCAACCGCTGGCGTCGTCGTCCGTCCGACGATGACGAACCTAACGGCACCGGCCAGCGTTCGATCCTCGACCGCATCTGCGAGCTGATCGACATCGTTTTCCTGATCAATCCCGCCGACACCGGCCTTATCGTCAATTTCATCAATGCCCATTATGACGGCCTGCTCGCGGTGCACGCACAGCCGATGCCGTGCCGTGACCTACAGGCGGCGACCAGTGCCAATCTGTTGACCCAGGCAACCGAGGCGATCAATTCACTGACCGTCGCAGGCTGCACACCCGAAACCCATCGGGAGCTCATCCAGCTCCGCGATGCCGCCGACCTCGCCATCAAGCAGGTCGAGAAAACAATGAAAGGAGACCCAGCCCATGAATAAAGCCCAGCCCAAAAAACAATTTCAGATCAGGCGGCTATTTGGCCTTGCAAAGCCAAACGCACGCGATGCTTGTATGGACATCCACGACTATCTCGCGGATCTCGCGCACGGCGTCACCGACGAGCGAACGTCGAGCCTCAAAGAGCTGACATTTGACGAGGCAAACAAGATGATCGTCGCTCTCGGCGGCACAGCATTCGCTCTCGTCGTCCGGTCAAAGCGCACCGAGAATTACCGCAAGCAGTCCGCAGGTATTAAGTCTATCGAGACCGACGCTCAGCTCAAGTTGATCGACGAGCTTGCAGGTGCACGCGGATGGACGGCCGTATCGCTCGAAAAGTTTTGCCAGCGGATGATCAAAAAGACGCTCCCAACCACTACCGAGGAAGGAAACAAGATCGTCGAGGGCCTAAAGGCAATGAACAAACGCGAGGGGATCCTGCCTTTCAAATCGAAACCGGCTCCGATCGCCGAAGATCCGCAGCCCTCATTCAGGAGGGTCGCATGACATCCACCGAACAGTATTTTATCAGTCTCATTTTCATCATTATGACGACGATGGCACTAGGAGCGGCGTTACATTATCCGATCGCGTTTGCGAAGGGCAGAGCAGCCGGACTTCGCGAAAGCGGCGATATTTGGGAAGAGGTCATCGGCGACCAGGTCGAAGAGGAGGTCCTATGATCATCGGCCTTATGACAGTTTTCAAATGCGACGGCTCGGGTTGCGCGGTTTATAACACGGTCGTCAGCGATCGCGACGAGGAGATCGTCCGTTTTGAGCAAACTTGGTTTGTCGGCATCGATCATCATTTTTGTCCGGCGTGCCGCGGCAAAGTCGAGAACCAAGCCGCGATGGCGTCCGACGAAAAAGAGATCCGCGAGTTTTCCGAACGGATCATTAGATCTCCGAGAATGGTCGTCGCCATGCGTGCAGGAGGTGCCAATGTTTAGATGCCAAACCTGCAACGACCTCGGTCTGTGGCTCACGCCGCAAAAGATCATCGCCGTCTGCCCCAATCTGCAGCTGAAATATAACGATCACTCACCGCTATCAACTGCCGCCGAAATGCTGCGACGGGCCGGTGAGCAAATGGCTCGGCGCGGTTACCTTATCGAGCACATCAACGATTTTCGGGTTGCAAGGATGCTTGTAAGGTTCTCGACCAAAAAGCCATGCGGACGACAAGCTCTGATTGATAGCTGCTTTCAGTGGGGCGGTTCGCAAAAGCTGCGGCACCTACATGCATGTATCGAGCGACTTCGCGGAGACTGGCTGCTGCCGATCGGCTCACGCAAAGGCGTCCCGCATGGTTACTGGTTCATCACCGACGACAAGGATTTTGAGCGGTGGTTTGCGAGTTACACATCGGCACCAAAACGCCAGCTCTCGACCGCTCACGCCGTAGCTAAAGCTTTCTTTCCGGCCGTCGCCCGGCAGATCGCTTTCGAATTCGAAGAGGTTGCCGCTGAGTGATATAAAACTCAGCCCGCCCGGACGGGTCAGCGGCACTAATGGTAGTCCCGTCCGGCATTTTTAAGGAGCAGCGTTATGAAATTGATATGCCAATTGCCAGTTGTCGGCGTGATCGTCGCCCTTATTTTGGTCGCATTTCAAAACTTGCTCGGAGTTGAAACTGATGGCGAGTAACCGAACTGACGAAGATTATGAGATCGAGGCATTGAGCAAAGGCCTCGCCGTACTCGAAACGCTTGAGGACGGCCCGGTCAAACGCTCACGCATCGAGCAGCGGACCGGTTTCAAACGCGAT
>JAYVUD010000039.1:0-9191 GCA_043788335.1 Chloracidobacterium sp.
CAGTTGCTGATCGCGATATATCCGGGAACGGACAAGGCCAGCGTAACCCGAAACACGTTTGACCGCCTCTCGCGACGAGCTCTCGACTATCTGGTCAAAAACCGTGGGGTCGATCCGCGGCGGATAACCTTTGTCAAAGGCAGCCCGGTTGAGCGGACCAAGTATGTGATACATATCATCCCGCCCGGAGCAACGCCGCCGGTCATTCAGTAACCGCCGGATCAACATTGGAACTAAGGACGTGCTTGCGAGCGCGTCCTTTTTTTATTCGTTCGTTGTTGGTTGTTTACCATTCATTGTAAAATCAAGGTTTTAAGCGATGGCGTATCCGAACGTGATACGTTAGAACTCATTCGTCGAAAGCCCCATCGCAAATTAGATCTATGCCAGCACCAAATATAGAAACTATCGTCTCGCTCTCAAAACGCCGCGGATTTGTCTTTCCGGCGTCGGACATCTACGGCGGTCTCGGGTCGTCGTGGGACTACGGCCAACTCGGCGTCGAACTCGCCAATAACATCAAGAAAAGCTGGTGGAACTGGCTTGTTTACGAGCGTGACGATATTGAGGGGATCGATTCGTCGATCGTTCAGAACCGAAACGTTTGGAAATACTCGGGCCACGAGACGACGTTCAGCGATCCGCTGGTCGATTGCCGCGACTGCAACGCGAGGCTGAGACTCGATAAACTCGACATCGACCCGGCTGACGGAAAGCCAAAGTGCTCGAATTGCGGCCTTAAGAACCTCACCGAGCCGCGTGATTTCAATCTGATGTTCCGGACGACGATCGGCGCCGTCTCGTCGGACGACGACCCGATGGCTCTCGCCTACCTTCGGCCGGAGACGGCGCAGGGAATCTTTATCAATTTCAAGAACGTGCTCGACACATCGCGGCGAAAGCTGCCGTTCGGCATCGCTCAGATCGGCAAGGCGTTTCGCAACGAGGTGACGCCGGGGAATTTCATTTTCCGCACGCGCGAATTCGAGCAGATGGAAATGGAGTATTTCTGCCGGGCTGAGGATGCGCCGCGGCTTCATCAGGAATGGATCGACGGTTTTCAAACGTGGCTCGGGACGCTCGGCATTTTGCCCGAAAATCTTTCGCTTTACGAGCAGCAGGCACATGAGCTCGCCCATTACGCCGAGCGGACGGTCGACATTATGTACCGCTTTTTCCCCGAACGCGAGGACGAGGAAAAGCAGTGGGACGAGCTGATGGGCATCGCGAACCGCAAGGATTTTGACCTCAAGGCTCACTCGAAAAAACCGGAGGATGCCGACGGGAAACGCATCAATCCGGATTCGACCGAGGACTTGTCGTACTTTGACCCGCAGACGAACGAACGGTTTTACCCGTACGTCATCGAACCGGCGATCGGCGTCAATCGCACGCTGCTCGCCGTTATGATGGACGCGTATACCGAGAAAACCAACGACAAGGGCGAGGTCCGCGTCATTCTCAAACTCAAACCGGAACTCGCACCGATCAAGGTCGCCGTCCTGCCGCTTGCCAAAAACAAGCCCGAGATCACCGAGACGGCCCGCAAGATCAAACGCGACCTGCAACCCTCGATGCGTGCCGTCTACGACGACACCGGCGGCATCGGCAAACTCTATGCCCGCCAGGACGAGATCGGCACGCCGTTCTGCGTCACCGTCGACCACGAATCCCTCGAGGACGGCGCCGTCACCGTCCGCGACCGCGACACGTGGGAGCAGGAGCGGGTGGCGGTCGGTCAACTGAAAAAGTACTTACAAACGCGTCTCGTATAAATGAACTCTGAAGGTCAAAGTCGGTCCGTTTTGCTCCGCTTTGGCGTATCGGCCGCGGTTATCCTGATCGTGACGTTCGGGCTTTTGTTGTTGGGCAGCCAGGTTAACAACACCACCGTTGCTCTGACATTGCTGCTGATAGTTCTCTCAACCGCCACTTTTTTCGGCAGAAATCCGGCATTGCTCGCGTCATTTGTGGCGATGTTGTGTTTTAACTACTATTTTCTGCCGCCGGTACACACGTGGCAGATATCGGACCCGCAAAATCTGATCGCGTGGGCGGCGTTTACGATCACAGCGATCATCGCCGGCGAACTCTCGGCCTACGCCCGGCGGCGAGCCCATGAGGCGGAACGGTTATTTGAGGAGCTGCAGGCGGCGTTCAGATCGGCGACGCAGGCTGAGGCTCTAAAACAAAGTGAAAAGCTCAAATCGGCGCTCCTCGACGCAGTAACACACGATCTGCGGACGCCGCTAACGTCGATCAAGGCCTCGGTGACCACGTTGCTCGAGAGCGAGGGCGGACATCGTACGATCGAACTCAACAGTGAAGGCCGGGCCGAGTTCCTCGACATCATAAACGAGGAGACCGACCGGCTCAATGGCTTTATCGAGGGAATGGTGCAGCTCGCCAAGATTGAGGCAGGTTCGGCAAATGCCAGGTCGCTCACCCACGTCGAAGAGATCGTAGCAATTGCCCTTGAGCGTGCCGAGAGCGTGCTCCGCGATCATCACGTCGAAGTCAATATCGAGACGGACCTGCCGCTCATTCGCGTCGACGCTCGGGCGATCGCCGAGGTAATATATAATTTGGTCGAGAACGCGGCCAAATATTCGCCCGCCGAAACGACCGTGGCTCTTACTGCGATATCGCACGGCGACCGGGTGTTTGTTACTGTGTCGGATGAGGGCCGCGGAATACCGCCGGAGCTGAGGGAGAGCGTTTTCGAGAAATTTGTCCGCATCGACGGAGACCGCTCCGACGGGCTGGGACTGGGGCTCGCGATATCGCGCGGTATCGTCGAGGCACAGGGCGGGACGATCGAGATCAGGTCGGGCGATGGCGGAAAAGGAAGTAAGCTACTTATAGCATTGCCGGTAGGAGACGAATGAGCGAACCACAAAAAGTCCTGGTCGTCGACGACGAAGCCCAGATCACACGGGTTCTGCGGCACAGCCTGACCGCTCATCGATACGACGTTCGGACCGCCGCAGACGGCATTTCAGGCCTCGACACGTTTCACGATTGGCACCCCGACCTGATCATCACGGACCTCCAAATGCCGGAGATGGACGGCATCGCTTTTTGTCGTGAGGTGCGTAAGGTCTCAAAACTGCCGATCATCGTCCTCTCGGTCCGCGGCGAAGAAAAGACCAAGGTTGCGGCACTGGACGCCGGGGCTGACGACTATGTCACGAAACCATTCGGCATCGACGAACTCCTTGCTCGCGTCCGGGCCGCCCTGCGGCGATCAGTGGCAAGCGGTGACGACGAGATCGAAACGATGTCTGACGGCGATCTCAGTATCGATATCGCGAAACACGAGGTCACCGTCCGCGGCGGCGAGGTCCATCTGACGCCCACGGAATTTGACCTGCTCGTTTACCTGTTCCGAAACCGGGGCAAGGTCATCACCCACCGTTCTATCCTCACCGCCATCTGGGGTGGCAATTTTACCGAACAGACCGAATACCTCCGCGTTTTTGTCGGCCAACTCCGGAAGAAGATCGAACTCGACCCATCGCAGCCGCGGTACATAACCACCGAGCCGTGGGTCGGTTACCGCTTTCTGACGGATCCCGCATAGTTAGTGTCCTCAATATTTACGAACTTTTTATACGAGCTTTACTCAACGCTTAGCTGAGTCCCGCTACTCTTGGACTGTATCGCATTGTCGTGGTACGGAGGTGAACCGAGATATGAAAAGCGATTCGGAGTTAAGTAACATCGTAATACCGACTCCGAAAAATACAACTCGGCGACATCCACGAACCGAAGCAAATGTCCGTTTTCGTCGAACAGCTTTTACGGTTTTGGCGGCCTTTGGGGTTTTGGGCGGCGTTTCGTCTCTCTTTATTGGAATAGTGTTTGTCATATTACACAGCATCATCGCCGGCGACCGGATGTTTGATCAGGCCGGTACCGGGCTACTGATCGTCGCGATACCGATGATCCTGACCGGGTCGTTGTTTATTGACTATATTGACCCCAAGAACAGCTAGGGTTCCATACATGAGCCAAACTATTCGGTCGGTGCGTTCTCTGCAGGTCCTTATGATTCCTTTATTAGGCACGAATGCCTCCTTCACTAAATGTTGGACAGGTTAATTGTCTGTTTCCTGCTCAGAACGGTAGGCTGCACGATTGGCCCGATGCCGGAATTAGAACTGAGCAAAGATTTATGAGAATCAAATTGTTTCCCGAACTTTTTTTGACGATGACCCCAAGTGGTCAACTTAACGTCGACCTCTTAACACAGAGTTTTTAGCATGTTTAGACCCTTAAAGCGTTTTCTGGTCGGTCACCCGATCTCAACCGAGCAGTCGCAACACGAGCGTTTGGGCAAAAAGACCGCCCTTGCGGTATTTTCTTCGGACGCGTTGTCGTCGGTCGCGTATTCGACCGAGGCTATTTTGCTGGTGCTGCTGGCGGCCGGCACGATCGCGACCGGTTATCTGATACCTATCGTCATCGGCATCACGGTGCTGCTCGGCATTTTGGTATTGTCATACCGGCAAACGATACACGCGTATCCGTCGGGTGGCGGCGCCTATATCGTCGCCAAGGATAACCTCGGCAATGCCGCGGGCCTAGTTGCCGGTGCGTCGCAACTGGTCGAATATATTCTCACGGTCGCGGTCTCGATCTCGGCCGGCGTCGCCGCGATCACGTCCGCGGCGCAGGGCACGCGGTTTGAGTTTCTCGAGCATCACCGCGTATCGATCGGCATAATTCTGGTCGTGTTCATCGGCGTGATAAATCTGCGCGGGGTCCGCGAATCGGGTGCGATCTTTGCGGGGCCGACGTATCTTTTCATTTTTGCGATGCTGGCGCTCGTCGTGGTTGGATTTTTCCATTATTTTACGACCGGCGAGGTGATGCCGACGCCGACGGCGGATCAGTTACATTTCGACCAGAGCGTCGGCGGCATAATGCCCGGCGGGCTGACCGGTTTTGCGTTGGTATGGCTGCTGATGCGTGCATTTGCGGCCGGATGTACGGCTCTCACGGGCGTCGAGGCGATCTCGAACGGCATACCGGCGTTCAAGAAACCGGAATCTAAAAACGCGGCGAAAACGCTCACCTGGATGGCCGCGATAATGACGGTGCTGATCGTCGGAACCGGGTTTCTGGCGTTTAAGATCAATGCCCATCCGTTACCGGACGAGACGCTCGTTTCAGTGATGACCCGCCACACGTTCGGCACGGGCGTTTTCTATTACTTTGTCCAGGCGGCAACGGCCGCGATTCTGGTGCTGGCGGCGAACACGTCGTTCGCCGATTTTCCGCGTCTGTCGAGCCTATTGGCCGCCGACCGGTTTCTGCCGCGGCAGTTTGCCAACCGCGGCGACCGATTTGTGTTCTCCAACGGGATCATCCTGCTCGCGGTGTTTTCGATCGTCCTCATAGTCATTTTCGGCGGATCGGAACAGGCGATGCTGCCGCTATACGCTCTTGGCGTTTTTCTCTCGTTCACGCTGTCGCAGGCCGGAATGGTGATCCACTGGTCACGGGCACGTAAGGCGTCCGAGGCACGCGAACGAATCCTCGAGGAAGAGGAAGCAGCGCGAACACATATGACCGAGGACCCGACCGCGGCATCGCACGCGAGAGAACGCCTCAAGGCGATCGAACGTGATGAGGGCGGTAAATGGTTTTCGTCGATGATGATCAACGCGGCGGGTGCATTGATAACCTTTGTCGTGTTTCTAGTTATCGCCGTGACCAAGTTTACGCACGGAGCGTGGGCGGTCATCGTTCTGATCCCGATCATCGTTCTGATGTTTCGGGCGATAAACCGGCACTACCGAATGGTGGCAGCCCAACTCTCGCTCGAAAAGGCGATCGAGCCCGACGGCAATAAGCCCCCGCGGGAAAATTACGTGATCGTGCCGGTCGCCGGCATCCATCGCGGCATCCTACCGGCTCTAAAATATGCCCGGTCGGTGGTCGGCCCGCTCAATACGCACGTCATCGCCGTCTATATTGAGATAAATCCCGAAAACACTGACGACATCAAACGACTTTGGAAGATATGGGGCGAGGATATACCTCTGTGCATCCTCGAGTCACCATATCGTTCGATCACGACGCCGCTGATCGAATTTATAAACAAAGAGGCCAAGAGCCACAAACGTTCGATCACGACCGTCGTCCTGCCCGAGTTTGTCCCGCGTGTCTGGTGGCAACAGCTACTCCATAACCAAACGTCACTGTTGATCAAAGGGCGGCTGCTGCTGACGCCGAACATCGTCGTCACCAGCGTTCCACACCATCTGCGTCGGTAGGGAATCGGCATTCAAACCACAAAGCTCCGTTGCTTTCCGAGGTGCGAATAGGGCAGAATCGATTCTTTACCAAGGATGTCCGGTCTGCCCCAAAATGTTACCCGATTAGCCGAAGCGGTTAGTGCCGCGGGCGGGCGGGCGATGCTCGTGGGCGGGTGCGTCCGTGACGAACTGATGGGCGTCGGGCCCAAGGACTGGGACGTCGAGGTTTACGGTGTCGAGCCGAGCCGCCTGCGTGAGATCCTGGACACGATCGGCGAGGTCAACGTCGTCGGCGAGGCGTTTACGGTCTATAAGATCGGCAGCGATCTCGACGTTTCGCTACCGCGGCGGGAACGCAAGGTGGCACGCGGGCATCGGGGGTTTGTCGTTGAGGGTGACCCCGAAATGTCGTTCAAAGACGCCTGTTCGCGGCGGGATTTTACGATCAACGCCATTCTGCGTGACATCCTGACCGGCGAGATCATCGATCCGTTCGACGGGCAGGGCGACATTACGCGAAAGCTGCTGCGAATGGTGTCGAGCGACACGTTTGCTGAGGACTCGCTGCGTGTTCTGCGTGCCGCACAATTTGCGGCGAGGTTTGAATTTGATATTGAGGCAGAAACCGTCGACATCTGCAAGACGATCGACGTGACCGATCTGCCCGCCGAACGCGTCTGGGGCGAACTCGAGAAGCTGCTGCTGCTGCCCGCCCGGCCGTCGATCGGCCTGCGTTGGCTCTACGATCTCGGCGTTTGCCGGCAGATCTTTCCCGAGCTCCAGTCGCTGGTCGGTGTCCCGCAGGAACCCGAATGGCACCCCGAGGGCGATGTTGACGTTCACACGATGATGGTCACGGACGAGGCCCGCAAGCTGATCGATGATCTCGACTACCCGCGTGCAGTCGCGGTGATGGTCGGAGCCCTCGCCCACGATCTCGGCAAGCCGCCGACGACCGAATTTGTCGACGGACGGACGCGTTCCCGCGGCCACGACGAGGCGGGTGTCGAGCCCACGATCTCGTTCCTGGACACGCTCGGTATCCACACGCTGGACGGATTTGACGTTCGACGCCAGATCGTTGAGCTTGTTCGCTATCACCTCAAACCGGGTGAATATTACAAGGCAAAGTCGCCGGTCGGTGACGGTGCATTTCGCCGTCTGGCACGAAAGGTCGAGCCCGACCTGCTCTACCGCGTCGCCAAGGCCGACAGCCTCGGCCGCAACCCCGACTGGCTGCCGATCGAAAAGCGGTTCGGGTCCGAGGCTCAAGAGTGGTTCATCGAACGTGTGCGGGAATTACAGGTCGAAAAAAAGGCACCCGACCCGATATTGATGGGCCGGCACCTGATCGAACTTGGCCTCACGCCCTCGCCGCAATTTCGCGAGATCCTCGACGCGGTCTACGAAATGCAGCTTGACGGGATCGTAAACGAGCTCGACACCGCATTTGTTGAAGCGAAAAAAATCATCCAGTGACCCGGCGTCATTGTCTGCCGCCCGAAGCGTCTGGCTGGAACAAAGACTACCCGCGTCTCCAGATCCTGACCGTAGAGGACATCCTCGCCGGCCGTACCGTCGACCTCCCGCCGAACATGCAAACCTTTAAACAAGCCGAAAAGGTAGTCGCTGAAAACACCGACCAAGCCAGCCTGAACTTTGATTGACTTGTGAGGCCAATGCGAATATGAAGATCGCGACTGCCCGGCGATCTACAGTCAAACAACATTCCCGGTTGTTTGGCCTCCTAAAGACCAAACAACCTTTCTGTCATTTAATATTCCCGCTTTCCCAAGAAAGCAGAAAGGAGCCGAAATGAAAATCTCGACCCGTGTTATTTTGTGTATCGGCGTAGTGTTCTTATTGACATCCGCCCACAAATCCCAAGATACGGTACGAATCTTAGATGAATCGAACCCGTAGTATACTCACTACGACCTTTCGAAGGCGCCAATTGCCATTGTCAGCCGCGAACTCCGGGACAGGGAGTTTGTGAAAAACGGTCAGATAATGGGAGATTCGAATTGGTTGAGGAATCTCAAGTTGAGTATAAAGAATGTATCAAACAAGACAATCAAGGAATGCGAAATCGACCTCGTGATCGCGAAACAGGGAAACATGTCATCCGACGCGGTTTTGATTTTGAGGTTTCCGACCCGGGACCCCGTGTTGAACACGGACGGAACGCCAACCGGTGAATATCAGCCGCTTAAACTTCTGAAACCGGGCGAAATTATTAAGGTTAAACTGCCAGACAATCAGTTGCGAATGTTGGACGTTATCAAAAACGACGGCGTGGTGGATATTGATCGCGTCTCACTTCACGTCGAACGCGTCAGGTTCGATGATGGTACTGGATGGTTAAAGGGCCTCGAAACTCGCGAGGACCCCAACATTCCAGGCAGTATGGTCCCGATTGCTACCGATAGGCCGGGCCCAATATTAAGCAAACGGTTCTCAGAATGGCTGCGTTCGTTTCCGTTCTTAAACGATATTAGTCAACCGGCGGATCAATTTTCTTCTATATTTCCGGCTAATGGCCGGTTCTCTTTTGGCGTTCGAAATGCTCGTGTGCCGGTTCGTCCGATGACACCCGTCGGGTGTGGTTGGTTAGACCAGAGCTTTCTTGTTTTCTGTGGTACCCGCGGGGTGGGTGTCCAACGGCCCCGCCTGAGACCTGCAAGGCGGACCGGCGGTTCCTCCGCCGAGAATTTCTCTACGCCGCAGCGACGGAGCGCGGACACTCCTGTCCGCATGGACGCCGCCGCGGCGTCCAGACCCGACGCAAACATCGAAATATCCGGGAGTAACGACAAACTTCAAGCCGGAGAAACCGGCCTGATGAAACTGCGGCTAAAGGACTCGTTCGGAACGGTGCCGATGGGAACAAAGTCAATAAAAAGCTCCCCTCCTTACGAAGGAGGG
>JAYVUD010000040.1:0-2527 GCA_043788335.1 Chloracidobacterium sp.
CGTTCGCGATTGGATACGCGCTCGAATTGATGGTGAGTCTCACGTGCTGGCCCGGTTGTGCGTAGAAGTTTAATGCTTGCGGAACGGAGTGAGCGGCAGTCACCCTTTCGTCGAAGTCAAACGTTCTGGTATACCCAACGGGACTCTGTTTATTCGAAATCGAGCTCTCGATCTTCGAGAAGCCATCTTTGATCGACGCACTAATATCGTTTTCGATCCCGAAATATTTCTCAATCAGGATCGGGGTAAAACTATTGTGTCCGATCATCAATAAGATGATGAAGAAGATGAACACGACGATGGCCGTCGTTGCAGCACGTGGATCTAGTTTCAGGACCTCGATTAGGTCTTTCATGACACTCCTCGAGAAGACTAGAAAAAACGCCACTCGCTGATCGAGAGCGACCAAACTTTGTCTTCCATAAATCACTCAATAGCCCTTGCCGACCGCACGCGCAACGGTGAAGCGTTCCGGAGGTTGGCTCGGCCGGATCGATCGGTCGCCGGCATCCGACCGCGTTCGATCGTTACCGGACTTGACTATCGAAAAACGTTCATCGGTCGGGGTCACTAGTGGTGCACGAAAGCACCTTTGGCGGCGAGGAACGTGCGTGCACCATTAAAAAGTCTTGAGAAATTCGATGAGCGCGCGTTTATCTTCGTCACTTAGACTGGGTGGAGGGGTCGGGCCTGTCTGACCCGGTTCGACGAAACCCGTTCCGAAATAATGGCCGCGATTGACGATGAAATCTGGGCATTTGCTCAAGGCGAAAAGCGGCGCGACGAGATTACGTAATTTCGCTCGTGCCTGGTCGTCGGTCGCCGTCGTCTTGAGACCGGCGAGATCGGGACCCAACCGCAGCAGAAGGGCGAGCACTTTCTTATCGTGCGCCAAGCGGCCCGCAAGATCGGTTCCCTCGTAGGCGAGATTGAGATTCGCCAAAAGATCGACGGGCGTGCCCGCGGGAATCGGACCGATCGTGATGCCTTTGGGATGGAGTTTTCGTAAGATGAACGGAAGATAGCCGACATCGACGTGGAGGAAACTCGGTTGCGTCGTGCGATCGATCACGCCGGGAATCTTCGTGCCGAGCACCGCGTCCTGGTCGCGCTTATTCGGCCAAAGCATTTGCTCGATCCCATTTTGGAAGCGCTTCATGCGTGCCTCGACCGACGGATCGGCATCGAACGTGCCGACGGAATTATTTAAGAGATACGGCGCCGTCGACCAGAGGCTTACGAGCGAAGGCGGCCGCGTGTAGCCGCGGCCTCCCGCCGGCATATCGTACGTCCCGGGTTCGCCCGTAAATGGATCGTAGACGGTGATTTTCCCGACCGACGGAAGATCTTTGTACGATTGCGATGAGAAATTGTCCCAGATGTTGCCGGCGAGAGCGTTTGTCGCGAGCGGACTGCACGCGTTGGTGTGCAGCAACGTATTCGGAACGCGGAATTCTGACGAAAGATAATTATCGGTAAGAAAGTCCTTTGCGAGGACGATCGACCGCATCTTCTCTTTGAATTCTTTCGTGGCCGTGTATGCGAAATATGCGTTCCAACACGTGAGATAGTCCCGGCCGGCACAGCCTGCCGGCTCCATCGCCGCGATCGGTTCCGGCAATTTACTCGAGTGGCATCGCGCGCACGTTTCCGCAAAGACGATCTTCCCGCGCGTGAGCATCGTGGCATCGTTCGTGAGGTAATTCGCACCGCCGGGAGCATCGCGTAACCGATGTGCGCCCGTCGTCTTGAGGAAGAATAGCGCCGTTCCCGGCGTTTGCGCCTCGGTCGCTTTAAAATATGCCGAGTTCTCGCGTGCGACGTCGATGCGAATCGGTGAGACGGGCGTGCCCCCGACGAGCGCGTTGAAGTGTTCGAGCCACTCCTCGCTATCGGTGCCAATATTGATGTAGACGCGATTGAAAGCGCCGAGTGCGCCGACCGAATCCGCACCATCTTTGAGAACGTGTGGCGCGAACACCGTATCGGGTGGCGTGAAATATTGCGTCAACGGGCCCGAGCTAACGAAGTCGTTGAATTGATGGTTGTTGAGGCCGCCACCGGCGAGTCGCTCTTTGCCGAAGCGTTTGGCGTGTTCGAGTCGCGGACCCAGCAGATAGAGCGCGTTCATCGTCCGTGGATTGTTGATGTTATCCGACGAGATGAGCGAGGTATCGAGCGATCCTGGCCGATAGGTGTGCAACAATTGATAGAGATAGTTGGCGCCGTCGCCGGTCCCTTTCCAATCGAAGATGCGGTCGAACCAGAAAAATTGTGCGCCCACGTTCGAACTGAGGTTCGCCCATGCCGGATGTTCGGGATTTTTTGGAGGATCGATCGGGTTTGGACCCACGTGACAGAACGCGCACGACATTCCGACGCGAAACGGTCGGACGAGATGTTTGCGTGCGTAATACGCGGAATCGTTATAATATCGTACCGGATCCCATTCGCGTGCCGCCTTGGCGTCGAATGCCGGATTCGGAAAATATCGTAAGCCGACGATTCCACTCGCGTAGCCGTAATA
>JAYVUD010000041.1:0-3215 GCA_043788335.1 Chloracidobacterium sp.
CAGAACAACACAGGTCACAAAGAATCGTGATTGGGACATTCGCTGGCCCTCGTCCGACAATCAAAGCCGCATCATCTACGAACGCGACGGGGAACTCGAGATACTCGACGTTAACTCAAAGAGAGCTTCGAAAATTTTCATCATCGTCCCCGATGACGGCATAAACAAGCGTAAACGCCAGGTCAACGCCGGAGCCAATATCACCGCCTTCGGCCTCAGCCCGAAGGGCGAACGGGCTGTATTTGCGGCCCGCGGCGACATATTCACGGCTCCTATCGAAAAAGGTGGTGCCCGCAACCTGACCCGTTCGTCCGACGCCAATGACCGGTTTCCGGAATGGTCGCCCGACGGCCGCCAGATCGCTTTCATCTCGGACAAGAGCGGCGAAGAGGAAATCTGGCTGGTAAACCAGGACGGCACGACGCCGCCCGAGCAATTGACGACCGGCGGATCGGCCCAACGCTACAATCCGGCCTGGTCGCCCGACGGCAAAAAGATTGCCTTCAGCGACAAGGACGGCAAACTCTGGGTCGTGACCGTCGCCACCAAACAAGTTCAAATGGTCGTCGACGCACCTTCCGGTCAGATCAGTGATTACACTTGGTCGCCGAAGAGCGGTTTTCTCGCCTTTTCGATGAACGGCAAGAACGGGTTTTCCGCCGTCTACATCTGGTCGACTGAGCAGAACAAAATAATCCGCGTGACGCCCGAAATGTTCAATTCGAGCGATCCGGCGTGGGACCAAAGCGGGACCTACCTGTATTTTCTCAGCAATCGCGAGTTTGCCCCCCAGCTTTCGTCGTCCGAGTTTAACTACGCGACCAACCGGATGACGCAGATCTATGCGCTCGCACTTCAAAAAGGTGGCAAGAACCCATTCCCGTACGAGAGCGACGAGGTCACGATCACCGAAGAGAAGCCGGCGGGGCCGCCTGCACCTGTTGCCGCGCCAACTCCTGAGAGGATCGATTTCGAAGGTATCGAATCGCGTGCCGCCAAGGCTCCGCTCGGAGCCGACAACTACAACGGCCTCGCGGCAAATAAAGGTAATCTTATCTATGGTGTATTTCCTCCGGGATATTATGGCCGCGGTGCCGAGTCCACGCCGTCGATACGCGTGTTTTCGCTCAAAGAACGCAAGGAAACAACCCTCGTCCCACTGGCCGGTGGTTTCTCACTGTCGGCCGATGGGACCAAGCTGATGACCGCGTCCACGGGTGGATTCGCCGTATTTGACGCGAATCCCGCAGGCGAGCGTTCGCGCAAAAACGTTTCGACGGCCGGCCTGGTTACCGAGATCGACCCGGTCGCCGAATGGAATCAGATATTCAATGAGGTCTGGCGTCGTTACCGAGATTGGTTCTACGCCGGCAATATGCACGGCTTTGACTGGGCAAAGATTCGCGACGACTACAAGAAATGGCTGCCGTATGTGAATCACAGGTCCGACCTCAATTATGTCCTGTCAGAGATGCAGTCCGAGTTGACCGTTCAGCATGCCTATATCGACGGTGGTGACTATAATTTGCCGCCCCGCGTTCGCGTTGCTCTGCCGGGTGCGAGGTTTGACGTCGATAAGGCCGCGGGCCGCTACAAGATCTCCAAGATCTATGGCGGGCAAAACGAGGAGGACATCTACCGCTCGCCGCTGACCGAGATCGGCGTTGATGCCCGGGTTGGCGACTACGTCATTGCCATAAACGGCGAAAATATCACAACCGACCGCGACATATACTCGTACCTACGCGGTAAGGCCGACACCGTCGTCACGCTCACGCTCAACTCGACACCATCAACGCAGGGATCGCGTACAGTCACATTCCGCCCGGTAACGAACGAATCCGACCTCATCTATCTCGACTGGACCGAGGGCAACCGCCGCCGCGTTGACAGAATGTCCGGCGGTCGTCTCGGTTACCTGCACATACCCGATATGGGTGCACCGGGTATCCGCGAATTTATCAAATGGTATTATCCGCAGCTTAAGAAAGAGGGATTGATCATCGACGTCCGTGCCAATGGCGGCGGCAACGTCTCGCGAATGCTCATCGAACGCCTCAGCCGTAGGGTGTTGGGCGTCAATTACCGCCGGGCTGACGAAGAAGGCTCGACGTACCCGGACGGCGCGTTCCTCGGGCCGATGATCGCGATATTGAATGAGAATTCGGCTTCGGACGGCGATATTTTCCCGTATATGTTCCGTCAGGCGGGCCTCGGCCAACTTGTCGGTAAGCGATCGTGGGGCGGCGTGGTCGGTATCAGCAACCACGGCAGCCTCATCGATGGCGGCACCGTCAACGTCCCCGAATCGGCACTTGCCAATACCAAGGGCGAATACATCATCGAGGGCTACGGCGTCGACCCCGATATCGAGGTCGAAAACGACCCAAGATCCGTCATCGCCGGCGGCGACCCGCAACTCGAACGCTCGATCGCCGAGCTGATGAAAAAGCTCGCAACGCCTGTCCGACTGCCCGGTAGGCCGGCAGACCCGGTCAAGGTGCCGAAGAATTAATGGCAATCCTGCTCGAAGTCAAAGACCTCCAAACCCATTTTCCGACCAAGGGCGGCCTGGTGCGGGCGGTGGATGGCGTGAGCTTTGAAATCGGCGAGGGCGAACTTTTGGGGCTCGTCGGCGAATCGGGCTGCGGTAAATCCATCACGGCTCTATCGATAATGCGTCTGATCACACCGCCGGGCAAGATCGTCGACGGAACGATCAAGTTCAAGGGCGAGGAACTGACGACCGCATCTGTCGACCGCATGCGAGCGATCCGGGGTAATGATATCGCGATGATCTTTCAGGACCCGATGACGTCACTTAACCCCGTCTACACCGTCGGCGAACAGATTGCCGAGGCGTTGCGTCTGCATCGTAAGTTGGACGGAAAAAAGGCGTGGCAGGCCGCCATCGACGCGATGCACGAGGTCTCGATACCGGCACCCGAACGCCGTGCCAACGACTATCCCCACCAACTGTCCGGCGGAATGCGGCAGCGTGTCATGATCGCGATGGCTCTCGCGTGCAACCCCGAATTGCTCATCGCCGACGAACCGACGACCGCTCTCGACGTGACAATTCAGGCGCAGATACTCGAACTGCTTGACGGACTAAGAAAGAGCCGAAAGCTCGCCGTCCTACTTATCACTCACGACCTCGGCGTTGTCGCCGAGGTCGCTGACCGCGTGTCGGTGATGTACACGGGAAAGATCGT
>JAYVUD010000042.1:0-8359 GCA_043788335.1 Chloracidobacterium sp.
CTTTCTGGAGCAAGTGCCCGACGGTTGCCAGGTGGCCTACATCTTCAACCCCAAGCTCAGCGTGATCGAGCTGTTGCAATCGGTCTGCGACGAGTTTGGATAAAGACGGCCGCCGCTAGAAACAATATTCTGAATAAGAATTTGGGCTGGTTCATGCATCCTCCTAATTTGATCGAATCGATCAATTAGTGCGTTGCACAAACCAGCCCATCTAAAGTTGCAAAATGTCTTAGTTTGCCTTAAAAAGTTCCTCGTCCACCTTTTGGCCAAATGTGACCGACGACAGATCCTGTTCCTCGATCATCTTGCCATCCGCCGTCAACACCGACCGATACGCGACAAGTGTGCCCTGAGCGTATTTCTGATCGTAGAATTTGCGTTTGAATTTAACGCCGCCCTCTTCGTACGAGAGCGTCATCACCCGGAACGATTTTACGCTGACGTAAAATCTAGTTTTTCTATCCTTTTTATCCGTGACGTCGATGAAGTAATAATCGACGCCCATCAGCTTTTCGCGGCCCGCGAGTTCGATCTTTGATTCATTTTCCTTGTATCGAAACAGTGCCTCGAGTCCGTGGAAGATCGAATTTTCGAACGATTTGAGAACGTCGTCGCGGGGATTAAAGATCGTGTTATTGAAAACACCGTAAAACTTTTCATCGCTGTAGACCAAGCCAAACCGCGAGTTAGAAAACTCCTGATCGATGCGGATCTTTTCCTTGCCTAGATTCTCGGCTCGGATCACCCATCGCTGGTACGGCACCTGTTCGGTCTTGCCGTCAGGTTTGGTCAGCGTCGTCTTGCCGCGTTCGAACGTGGTCTTTCGGATCTGGTTCAGCGTTGCCCGTCCGCCGCCAAATCCGTAGATGAACAGCGCGTTTTCGACCACCTGTTCAACGGTCAGCGGCTTTGACGGAGCCTTTGGGTCCGGCGTGGCAGTGGGCTTTGCAGCCACTTTTTTGTCGTCCTTTTTCGCACCGGCCGCCGGCGTGCCCTGTGCAGCGGCGAGCGAAGCCGCGAAAAAGACGGCACAAATGATTGTAATAAATGATCTAAAGCGCAAAAACACCAATTGATTCCCCTTCGAACTGTAATGGTTTAGCAAATCGGGATTGTAACACAAACGTAAAAGATAGGCATTGCGGCCCCCATTAAACTATCTCAATTGATGAAGTACGCTCGCTAAAGGATGCACGCCGATGTTTTGCCGAAACCCGTCGGAGGGCTAAACTTGGAAAATGTTCCATGTTGCACTGCTCGAACCTGAGATACCGCCAAACACCGGCAACATCGCACGTCTTTGTTCCGCGACCAATACTCAGCTTCATATTGTCGGCGTCCCAGGGTTTCGAATGGACGATCGAACGCTCAAGCGTTCGGGCCTCGACTATTGGGACAATGTGACCCTGCACCGCCACATTGATCTCGACGGACTTTTTGCCGCTCTGCCAAATTCGAGGTTTGTATTTCTAACGACGAAATCCACACGCGCCTATTTCGAATGGGCCTTTGTGAGCGGCGACTGTCTGGTTTTTGGCCGCGAAACCCGCGGATTGCCCGAAGACCTGCTCGCCGCCAACGCCGAACGCTGCCTGACCATCCCGATGCCAAACCCCAACGTCCGCAGCCTAAATCTCGCCACCAGCGTCGGCATCGTGCTGTACGAGGCCCTGCGGCAGACCGTTTGATCATGAATCGGAATTGGCGGTCACGCTCTACTGCGTTTCGCTTACGAACCTATCATCCTGAAATAGGTTTGCGAAAATCGACGGCGGAAAACCGGCTAGCTAATTTCCGAAGTATCTCGGCCGTCGCACACACCAGGCACATCATTGCCCCGTTTGAGCACAGCAGTGCCGCAGGCTGGTCGATAGTTTATTCGCCCAAAAATGATTACCGGATCGCGGTTACTCCGATTGACGCGGTGTTCCGAGGGTTCCGATCATCATATTCATTCAGGACCGTTAAGTTTTTGTTCGAGCCGACCTGCAGCCGGGAAAAGGACGTTGTTCTCCAGATGGATGTGGCGATGCAGGTCACGTTCGAGATCCTGCAGTCCGGCGTATAGAGCCGTAAAACTCGGGCAGGCTCCGTCGGGCAGTTCGTAGTCCCGGGCAATTGAACGCATGCTCTCAAGCCGGGCACCGTCGATGTCGTGTTCGGACATCATCATTCGGACCGGATTTTGCACCGTACCGAAATGCGGCGGTGGAACCGAGAGACCGCGGTCAATTGACGCCTCGAGCATCTCGATGTAGGGAAAGAGCACGTTCTCCTCTTTCTTCATATGGGGAATGAGGCTGTCGGCGAGTGCGATGAAAACCGTTTGCAGCTCCAGAAGTTCAGGATGGTTTTCGCCGTGCCGGACGGCAACCTTCGCCATTAGCGGCGTCAGGCGTTCGATCTCGGCGGCGGTAAAGATGTGATGCTTATTTAAGATATAGCCGATCAGGTCGGTTGGCTTGTTGTCCTCGGGGTGATCGACGCTCGAATCGGCGGACTGTTCGTCGATGACGGCGTTGATCCGCAGCGTCAATATGCCAGGGTCGATACCGGCGGCCAGACACGCGTCGCTGATCGAACGCCGTCCGCCGCAACAGTAATCGATCTTAAACTCCTCGAAAACACGTGTCGTGGCCGGAGCCTCAAGTGCGATGTCGCGGATTGTCTTATCGGTGATGTTGATCATAATTTTGGTTACCTCGAATAAAATGATCTTACTGCAGCGAAAAGAGGAATAATATGATCTTAATCATATTCGACGTTATCTTTGGCAGATATATTAGTAATAGCGATGAGGATCAGAATGAGAAAGACCCCGATCGGTCCTCGACGGGCGAAGGGTGGGTAGGACACTGATCGAAAAGGATCCAGCCTGTCTCAATCTGCGTCAGGGCGGCGATTACGCCGACGCATTTTCTCATCCGCTATTGATGCCCATCTCATTGTGAAATTAATCGTTGGTGGGTTAAACTCAGAAAATTCGGTTTTCGATTAGGAACGGTTTATTTTTATGGCGACCGCGGTGCAACGATCCGATTCTACCAAATTGAGCTTTCGAAACCCGACGATCGTCGGACTCGGAGCGTCCTCGATGCTGACGCTGCTCGTCATCGTCGGTTCGCGCAATCTCGAACATTTTGACTCGGCACTTTTTGGCTATACCATAGCCAGCATCGTTGCGTTCGGTGCGATCTTTTTTCGATACGCAGTTTGGCTCCAACGACCGGCGACGCGGACCTACTTTCGACGCGGATTGCAGCTGTTTTTTCAGCGCAAGAGTTTTTTTCGAAACACGGCTGATGCAACCACCACGATCGCCACGAGTCTGATCGGCCAGCGGTTTATCTTCAAGCGTGGGACACAGCGCTGGTTGATGCATTTCCTGATAATGTGGGGCTGCGTGCTGGCCGCGGCGATCACGTTCCCGCTTGTCTTCGGCTGGATACATTTCAACCTTGAGGGCGACCTGGGTTACCGCACTTACCTATTTGGATTTCCGCTCAACGTAATGCAGGGCCGCAGCGTGTTTGCCTGGATAACCTTTCACGGACTCGATATCTCGGCCGTGATGGTCCTCGCCGGTTGTGCAATTGCGATCCGGAGACGCCTGCGGGACCGCGGTGCGATTGCCGTACAGCAATTCCTGCTCGATTTTGTCCCACACCTGATGTTGATCGCAATCTGTGTTTCGGGCCTAATGCTGACGGCCTCGAGCCTGTGGTTTGACGGCTATATGTATACCGTCATCGCCCTGTCGCACCAGGCCGTCGTGATAATGACGCTGTTCTTTTTGCCATTTGGCAAGCTGTTTCACATTGTCCAACGGCCGGCATCGATCGGGGTCGAACTTTACCAAAATCGTTCGAAGGACATGGAACAGGCCGTCTGCCCGCGTTGCGGGTCAAAATTCGCCGGCCAGATGTGGATCGATGACCTGAAAAAGGTCGTCGGCGAGCTTGGGTACGATTACCGTTTGGAAAACGGTAATACGCTGCAGGATTACTGCCCACGCTGCAAACGCATCATGCGCGGCCTCGCCTACGCAGGGTTGCCGGACAAGCTCGAACCGGTCTTTTACGGAAAGAGGGTAACCGAAGATTAGCGAGAGATCACTGAACGCAGTTTTTTATGTCAAAGGTACAAAATCTCGATAAGATCATAGACGAGTTCGGGCCGCATCTGCACGACGAGCCGTACGGTGGATGGCAGGCTGATCGCAAGATCGATAAGGTCGTGCCGACGCACTGCCCATACTGTGCCGTCCAATGCGGGATGAATCTGCTCGTTCAGGATAACCACGTCGTCGGTTTCGAGCCGCGTTATGATTTTCCGGTAAACGAAGGCAAGCTCTGTCCGAAAGGCGTTACCGCATATCTCCAGGCTCATCATCCCGATCGGCTCAAATATCCGCTTATCAAACGAAACGGTATGTTCGAACGGGCGAGTTGGGACGAGGCTCTCGATCTCGTGGCGTCGAAGATCGTTGGACTGCGTGAGAAATACGGCAAAGATTCGATGGCGGTTTATTCCGGGTCTTCGCTGACAACCGAAAAGACCTACGTGATGGGCAAATTTGCCCGGGTCGCGATCGGAACACGATACATCGACTATAACGGCCGCCTGTGTATGGTATCCGCGGCCGCGGGAAACAACAAGGCTTTCGGCGTCGACCGGGCGGCAAACCCGTGGAGCGATATGCCGCTTGCCGAGGTGTTGCTGATCGCCGGTGCCAACTGTGCCGAGACGTTTCCGGTTCTGAACAAGTTCATGTGGCAGCAGCGTGACAACGGCGGTATTTGGATCATCATCGATCCGCGCGAGACAGCAACCGCTCGCCAGGGAGATCTTCACTTACAGCTTAGGCCGGGGACGGACGTCGCTCTCGCCAACGCTATGCTGCACGTCATTATCAAAGAGGGCTACGTCGACCAGTCGTTTATCGACAGCCGGACAAACGGCTGGGACGAGACACGCGATGTGATCCTCGAAAAATACACGCCGGAATACAGTGCCGAGATCACCGGCGTGCCGGCTGAAAAGATAATTCAGGCCGCACGGCTCTACGGCCGTGCGAAAACCGGATTTGTGCTTCATGCTCGCGGGATCGAGCATCATTCGAATGGCGTTGACAACGTTCTGAGCTACATCAATCTGGTACTCGCAACCGGAAAGATCGGTGCGCCGGGCCGCGGTTACGCGACCTTTACCGGACAGGGCAATGGCCAGGGCGGCCGTGAACACGGACAAAAAGCCGACCAATTGCCGGGGCAGCGTTCGATCAATAATCCCGAACATCGCAAACATATTGCCGCGATCTGGGGCATTCGCGAAGACGAATTGCCACAGGCCGGTGTTTCGGTCGTCGAGATGTTCGACAAGATGCGCGAGGGCGAGATCCGAGGGCTTTTGTCCGTCTGCAACAACGTGATGGTCTCTCTGCCCGATACGAACAAGGTGCGTGAGTCGCTCGAAGGGCTCGATTTTTACGTTTGCATCGACTTTTTTATGTCCGAGGCATCGCGATACGCCGACGTAATACTGCCCGGAACCGCGTGGTCCGAGGACGAAGGCGTCACGACGAACGGCGAAGGCCGTGTGCTGAAGATCAACAAGGCGTGCGATCCGCCGGGCGAGGCTCAACCCGACTGGTGGATCGTCCAACGCCTCGCAGAGCGTTTGGGCCGGGGCGAGTTTTTCCCATACACGAATGCCCATGAGATGTTCGAGGAAATGCGTGAGGCTTCGCGCGGAGGAACAGCGGATTACGGCGGCATTAGCTGGGAACGCATCGAACGCGAGAACGGCGTCTTTTGGCCATGTCCGACGGACGATCATCCGGGAACGCCGCGAATGTTCGAGGATCGGTTCTACCACCCGGACGGAAGGGCCAAATTTCATCCGGTCACCTATAAGGGTGCTGCCGAACAGCCCGACGACGAATATCCGCTGATCCTGACCAGCGGCCGTGTCGTGTTCCAATATTTATCCGGTAACCAGACGCGTCGCATCAAGTTTCTGGTCGACCAGTGTCCCGAACCCTACGTCGAGATCCATCCCGAGGCAGCCGCGAGGATGAATATACGCGACGGTGAGCGGGTGAGGGTCGTTTCACGTCGCGGCAACGGCATATTTCCGGCGCTGATCGTCAAAACTATAAGGCCCGACACCATTTTTATTCCCTATCACTGGGGCGAGGAACTGGCCGTCAATCAGCTGACCAATCCGGCGCTCGACCCGACGTCGAAGATACCTGAATTTAAGGCATGTTCCGCACGCATTGAGAAGATCCACTCGCGGGAACTGCCGATTCTCGGCCGAGATCAGAAGGGCGCGTCGTTGAGCGAAGTACAGAGGGGGAAGTAACACTTTATGCAGGAAACAATGTTCATCGATCCGCAGCGATGCATCGGCTGCCGCTCATGCGTGGCCGCCTGCCGCGAGTGTTCGACGCACAAGGGTTACTCAATGATCTTCGTCGACTATATCGATCGTGCCGAAACGACCGCGACGATGCCGACCGTTTGCATGCACTGCAACGAACCGACCTGTGCCCAGGTCTGTCCGGCGGACGCCATTAAGCAAAACGAGGACGGTGTTGTCATGTCGGCTCTCAAACCGCGGTGCCTCGATTGCCGCAACTGCGTCAACGCCTGCCCGTTCGGCGTGCCGAAATACAATTCGGCGATGCATCTGCAGATGAAATGCGATATGTGTTACGACCGCACGTCCGAGGGCATCATGCCGATGTGCGCCAGCGTTTGTCCGACGGGTGCGATCTCATTTGGCAAGTTCGAGCAGATCGTGCCGCTCCGCAAGACAAAACCGGTCAACGTACACGTTTTTGGCAATCAGCACGTCGAGACCAAGGTCTATCTAATGCTGCCGACGGACGCCGAAACCGTCGACGTTAACGGTTGTGGTGTTTTTGAAGGCCGGCTTGGTATCAGCGACCCAAAGAACGACTCGTGGATCGACTCTCAGGTCGAGCAAACGGACAACCGAAATGAATTTTGAGCCGGTCAGCGGCCAATCGAGCTTTTATGAGTGCGAAACTATCTGAAACTATCACCAAGGTCCTGTCTGATGAGAGGGACGTCCGCGAATCCACGGCGTCGTATCAGGCCGAGTTCCCGTACGGCCGCGACTCTGAGGCTCAGGTGACCCGTCGCGAGTTCTGTAATTTTCTTTTCTTGACGTCAAGCGCTTTGTTTGTCGGAGCCGCCGGTTTTGCGGCTAAGTCGGCGTACGATGCCCGTATCGAGAAAACCTTTGTACCCGCCAAGATCGACGGGGCCGATGTCCTCGAACCAGGTTCGGCGCTAAATTTTAACTATCCGGGCAAGGAGGATTCGGCGATCCTTATTCGTTCAAAAGACGGCAGCTATCACGCTTTTGGGCAAAAGTGCACGCATTTGTCGTGTCCGGTCTATTACTCCAGGGACCACGGGCGGCTCGAGTGCCCATGTCACGAGGGCGGTTTCAACGAACGGACCGGCGAAGTGCTTTACGGACCCCCGCCGCGGCCACTCGACAAAATAGAGTTGCAGATCCGCGACGGAGCGGTGTTCGCGGCCGGACGGGAGGTACGCGGAAATGAAAGCTGAACCTCAACGATCAAGCGGTAATATTGTTAATCGCCCGCAATCGCGTGGCCGGACAGCTGTCTGGCAGGCCCGATTGGCATTGCTGGTCATGATCAATCTAGCCCAGCTATGGATACTCTCGGCCGCGGTCGAGGCGGGTCTGGCACACGAGTTCAGGCATTTGCTGCCGCTCGTCATTGCCTCCGGTGTGTGCTGGCTGATCGCACTGTCGATCTTTCTTAAATGGCGGCCCGCGACTCCGTAGCACCGAGTAGAGCACCCAATTTTGTCATATCAAATTTATGAGCGAAACTCTTAGAAAAGGGGCTGCAAAGGCCCTATTCCTTTCAACCACTGCATTTGGCGTTTCCTTTGCCGTCTGGGGCCTAATCGCCGCACTTGCACCGACATTTACTCAATTATACGGCCTGTCAGGAAAGGAAAAAAGCCTCCTGATCGCGGTTCCGGTCCTACTCGGGTCGATCGGACGCATCGGAGCCGGAATGCTCGCGGACCGGTTCGGCGGCCGCAAAGTTTTTTCGGGACTCCTGATATTTGCGGCATTTCCGGCTATCGCGATCGGGCTCTCGACCAGCTTTACCCAACTGATCATTTTCGGGTTGTTCCTCGGCGTTGCCGGCACTACATTTCCGGTCGGCGTCGGCTTTACGTCCAGATGGTTCGCCCCCGAAAAACAGGGCTCAGCTCTCGGCATTTACGGCATGGGCAATATCGGCCAGTCGATCGCTGTATTTTTCGCTCCGGTCGTTGCC
>JAYVUD010000043.1:0-5641 GCA_043788335.1 Chloracidobacterium sp.
CGCCGTCGACCCGCTCGAGGGCACCAATCTGTGTGCGCTCGGTGCTAATAATGCGATCGCCGTGCTCGCGGCTGCCGAACGCGGCGGCCTGCTCAATGCACCGGACATCTATATGGACAAGATCGTCGTCGGGCCGTCGTGCCGCGGCGCGGTCGACATCGATGCGACGGTTGCCGAAAATCTCAAAAATATCGCCCGCCGGCTCGGACGGGACGTCGAGGACCTGACGATTATGTGTCTCGACCGCGGACGTCACCGGCAGCTCGTCCAGGACGTACGGGCGGCGGGTGCTCGCATCCGCCTGATCTCGGACGGCGACCTGTCGGCCGGCATCTCGGCGGCGGTCGCGGGGACTAATATCCACGCCCTGATGGGCATCGGCGGTGCTCCGGAGGGCGTCATTACGGCGGCGGCGATGAAATGCCTGAACGGCGAGATCCTCGCCCGTCTCGTCTGGGACCACGACCGTCTCGGCGTCGACAAATCAAAGGTGCCGGCTCCGGAGGTCGTGATGGCACGGCTCAATGCAATGGGCATCAACGACCCGAACAAGATATACGACACCAACGACCTCGCACCGGGCAAAAAGATCATATTTGCCGCGAGCGGCGTGACGGACGGAGCGTTGCTCCGCGGCGTGAGGTTCTTCGGCGCGGGCAAGCGGACGCACTCGGTGGTGATGACGACCGACTCGAAAAGCATCCGGTTTGTCGACACCGTCCACGTTGAGGGCGGCCCCGACGCTGTGATAAGGTTCTAAGGATCATCGGAAATCGATTCATAGATGTTTCGCGGCCAGCGGCCGCGGTCGCTATCCGTATATCAGTTTTAAATTCGTGGAGGATTTTAATGGGCGCAAGTAGTAATGGAAAAAACGGGCACAACGGTGCGACAAACGGCAGCGGGCCGGCAGATGGCCAGGGCAAACTAATTGTTCTGACCGCACCGCTGACCGAGTCGATCGACCATGCCGGTTACTTTATTCAAATGGCGATGGCTAGTTTGCCGATCTGGCTCGAGGGCATTCTCAATCGCAAATATCCGAATTGGCGTGATGTCGAGCGATACGAGGATGGCTCTGCCAAATTTATGCCGGCGGGCGTCCGCCTGGTCGAAAAATCGCTCGAGCGAGCGTATACCAAGGACGATATCGTCTGCTGTTTTCCAGAAGATCTCGAGAAATTTATCGGGCCGCGAACCCGCGTCGTTGGGGTTTCGACCCACAATCCGCTCGGCGTGACATTTGCCGCCGGCGTTTACACGTCGATCTTTGGCTCGTCAAAGATGCCGATCAACTCGCACTATTCGCGCGAGCTGTTTGCCCAGATCAAGGGAAATAAGCACCGCGATAATTTTAAGGTGATCGTCGGCGGTTCGGGCGGATGGCAGATCATCCAGACGGATATGTTCGACGAACTCGGCATCGACTGTGTCGTCGAGGGCCGGAGCGAGTCGAACGATACGCTCGACCTGTTTGCCAAGGCCGTGGCCGGCGAGGACATCCCGCGTGAGGTCGAGGTCAAGCACCCCGTCGACCGCGACGGCATAATGTTTCCGGATACGCGGACGACATTTGGCGTCGTCGAGATGACGACCGGCTGCGGACGCAGATGTAAATTTTGCCTCCCCGATCTCAACCCGCAGATCGATCTGCCGAAAGACAAGATCATGGCCGCGGTGCACGCAAACGTCCGCGAGGGCAACCCGCAGATCTCTCTGGCGACCGAGGATATGTTTATCTGGGGCCAGGTGCATACGGACACGCCGTTCTATTTCCCGAACCGCGAGGCCCTGCTCGACCTCTACGGCAGCATCGTCGATACGCCCGGCGTCGAGCAGCACGTGCTGAGCCACGCGACGATCGCTCCGGCGGTGGTCGACCCCATTTTGATCAAAGAGCTCTCGGATATGCTGCTGCCCAAGAGCCCGATCCATTTCCCGTATCTGTCGAGCCACCCCGAGAAAAAGGCTCTGGCTCCGCTGATAGGGCTCGAGACCGGCTCCGTCCGAATGGCGAAAAAGGTGATGGCCAGCAAGGCCGTGCCGTTCGCGATCGACCACTGGCAGAGCGTCGTGCTCGAGGGCCTGAGGGTGATGAACGAAAACAACTGGTTTCCGGCAATGACCCTGATCGTCGGCAACCCCGACGAGACCGACGAGGACAATATGGCGACGCTCGATCTCATATACGAGATGGAACGCCGCGGACTGTTCGCATTTCTCATACCGTCGATCTTTACGCCGCTGCACGACACGCGGATGGAGATGGAAAAGGGCGTCACCAAGACCCGCGACCTGACGCCGCTGCAATGGCAGCTGATGATGAAATGCTGGAAGATGAACTTGCGGCCCGGCCAGTACAGTTGGTGGGGCCCGACATCATGGCGAATCGGTTCGATCGGTATGTGGCTGTATAAGTTGCGTAAACTGAACGGCCCGAACTTTACATACCCGCTGCTGATGTTTTCGGGTGCGATGTCCGAGAAACGCCTAGCGAAAAAGGGTAAGATATATATGGGCCAGCCGATCGAGGTCATGACCCGCAAGGAGCTGATCGCGACATTAAAGCCGAATATGCTCAAGCATATGCGTGCCGATTGCGGCGATCTGCCTGACGAAGTCGCTCAGGTGGCCGAAAAGGCGGCCGCCTGATGTAAGTATAACGAAATGAAATCCGCAACACCCTATGTCCTCGACCTGAGCGAAGTCACGGCTGACGACGTCGATCTGGTCGGGGGCAAATGCTCTAGTCTCGGCGAACTTTTTCGTGAATTGACGCAGCAGGGCGTGCGTGCGGTGGACGGTTTTACGACCACCAGCCACGCGTACGAAGTGCTGCTGACCACCGGCGGCCTCCGCAAAAAGCTCCAAAAACTGCTCAAAGATCTCGACACCAATAATCTCGACGAACTCGCACGCGTCGGTGCCGAAGCTCGTCGCCTGATGCTGGAAACGCCGTTTCCGCCTGAGGTCGAGGCCGAGATATTTCGGGCGTACGGTGAACTCGGGAAGCGGATCGGGAAACATCGATTTGAGGTGGCAGTGCGTTCGTCGGCGACGGCCGAGGATCTGCCGGACGCCTCGTTCGCCGGCCAGCAGGACACCATCCTCAATGTCCGCGGCGAGAAACGCCTGATCGAGGCGTGCCACGAGTGTTATGCGTCGCTGTGGACGGATCGGGCGATCTCATACCGGACGGCGAAGGGCTTTGATCATTTTGACGTCGCATTATCGATCGGCATTCAACCGATGGTCCGTTCGGATGCGGCGTGCTCGGGCGTGATGTTTACGCTCGATACCGAGAGCGGTTTTCGCGATGCGGTCGTCATCAACGGTGCGTGGGGCCTCGGCGAGGCGGTCGTGCAGGGAATGGCGACGCCGGACGAGTGGATCGTATTCAAGCCGACGCTGAAGCTGGGTTTCCGGCCGATCATTACACGAAAATTAGGCGTCAAAGAGGTCAAGATGGTCTTTGCCGACGACTCGACCGGGACGCAGGTCCGCGATGTGGTCGAATCGCAGCGAAAGCGATTTTGCCTGGCGGGATTTGAGGTTTTACAGCTAGCCGACTGGGCGTGCAAGATCGAGGACCATTACTCAAAGCGCGCCGGCAAAAGCCAGCCGATGGACATCGAGTGGGCCAAGGACGGCATCACCGGCGAACTTTTCATATTGCAGGCACGACCCGAAACGGTCCAGTCGCAGAACATCACCGACTATATTGAAAAATATAAGCTGACCGGCGAGCACGGAGCACCGCTCGCGACCGGCGTCGCGGTCGGCGAGCGGATCGGTTCGGGCACGGCACACGTGCTGATGGATCCGGAAAAGCTCAGAACGTTTAAGGAAGGCGAGATCCTGGTCACGACGATGACCGATCCGGCGTGGGAGCCGATCATGAAACGGGCGTCCGCGATCGTCACCGACCGCGGCGGCCGCACCTGTCATAGTGCGATCATCAGCCGCGAACTCGGGATACCGTGTATCGTCGGTGCCGGCAACGCGACGGAAAATATTCGCAGCGGGATCGATATCACCGTGAGCTGTGCCGAGGGCGACCGCGGCAACATCTATTACGGCGATATTGAGTTTGAGGTCGTAAAGCAAAAGGTAACCGACACAAACCGGCCGAAAACGCAGATCATGATGAACGTCGGCGACCCGGACCACGCTTTTTCGGTCTCGCGTCTGCCGAACGACGGCGTCGGCCTCGCCCGGCTCGAATTTATCATTAACAATCACATCGGCATTCACCCGATGGCGCTCGTCAATTATCCGAATCTGCGAGACCGCCAGGTGATCGAGGAGATCGCGACGCGGATCGGCGAGGAAGACCCGAAAGAGTTTTTCGTCCGCAAGCTTTCCGAAGGCATCGGCCGCATCGCCGCAGCATTTTATCCGAAACCGGTGATCGTTCGCATGTCGGATTTTAAGTCGAACGAGTACGCCAAGCTGATCGGCGGTGCCGAATTTGAGCCGCACCAGGAAAATCCGATGATCGGATTTCGCGGGGCTTCGCGGTACTATGACGACCGGTACAAGGCGGGTTTCAGGCTCGAATGCCTGGCGATGCTGCGTGCCCGCGAGGATATGGGCCTGATCAATATCAAGCCGATGATCCCGTTTTGCCGAACGGTCGAGGAGGGCGAAAAGGTCATCGCGATAATGGCCGAACACGGCCTCAAACAGGGCGAGCACGAACTAGAGATCTACGCGATGTGCGAGCTGCCGGCGAACGTCGTTTTTGCAGATGAGTTTCTGCAGGTGTTTGACGGGTTTTCGATCGGGTCTAACGACCTGACGCAGCTTGCTCTGGGGCTCGACCGCGACTCGGAAATGGTCGCGCACCTGTTTGATGAGCGAAACGGAGCGGTCGAAAAGATGGTGGCGATGGCGATAGACGCTGCGATCCGGTGCGGCAAAAAGATCGGTATCTGCGGCCAGGCACCGTCGGATTATCCGGAATTTGCAGACTTTTTGGTCGAACGCGGCATTAATTCGATCTCGCTCAATCCCGACACGGTGATCCAGACGACGCAGCACATACTGGAGACCGAAAAACGGTTGAAGAAGTGATGGGTGTGCAATTGTGATCTGAAATGGACGAATCGGCGCCGCAATACATCCCGCAGAAGATCGCCGGCCGGTTTCGACGGCAGGCGTGGAATGTGTGGGTAGTCGGTCTCGGGGTCGTGCTGGTGTGGGCGGCGGCGATCGTCGCGGCACCGCTCGCCAAGGCATACGGACTGACCGCGATCTCGTGGCCGCTCTATCGGTTTTTCAGCTTTATCTGCCATCAGATGTCGGAGCGTTCGTTTCACGTGGCGGGCGAGCCGTTTGGCGTATGTGCGCGGTGCTTTGGCGTTTATTTCGGGCTGTTCCTTGGTTTTGTCATCTATCCACTGTGGCGTCGGATCGACGAGATCGAGCCTCTGCCGCGGTATTGGCTGTTTCTCTCGCTCGTCCCGATCGGCGTCGACTGGTCGCTCACCATCTTTGGCATTTGGGAAAATACGCACCTTTCGCGGTTTGTGACCGGCACGATATTGGGCGTGGCATGCGCGACGTTTATCGTCCCGGCGATAGTCGAGATCACACGTAATCTTACCTTTCGCCGCCTAACCGCCTGAAGCGAACTTTT
>JAYVUD010000044.1:0-11772 GCA_043788335.1 Chloracidobacterium sp.
TCAACTTGAACATTTTTAACTCAACTTCAAATTAGGTTCAACGCAAAGAAACCGAAAAAGCAAATTGGAAAAGAATTAGGGTCAGAAAGAATTCGGTTCAGGCATGCGATATTGTGAAATTAAAAGAATCACAATATCGCTCGCCTGCTCTGAAAACACACCTATGGCGCCGTCAAACCGGACCTAGACCGCTTCGGTTTTCATTATCCAAGCGAAGCATAAGCGTCATGTTTGGCTGACCCCATCTTCTTATGCGATTCAGAGTTGAGATTGTTGAACGCCAGACACCAATTGACTCACGGATTACCGACTTTCATTTCGGTTCCCCGAATCGGATTTTCGCGTTTTTCCTCGGCTTCTTTTCTGAACTTTCCGTTTTCCCACTTGTACGTTTCGCGGACGTAGTATCTTGGACAACACGCGCCCAAATTGTCTTCGGGACTGTACGTTTCAAATATCATATTTCCATTTTCTTCGTAAATCCCTCGTAGCCCGCCATCCGCTCGATCACCTGTTTCAAAATCCCACAAATCCGTAATTTTTTGACCTTTGGCGTCTTGTTGCGAAAATATGTAAACACAATTTGGCATGGACGATCCACCAGTTATTATGTCGAGAACAACTATTGCCTCGTCGACACCGTCACCCGTGAGGTCGGTATAGGCAACCGAGCCAAAAGTGATTGCAAGTCCCCTTCGCTTGTCTTCGAAGTTTCCGTTCTGTAGTAAAAAGGGCTCGTGATCTACCTCCAAACAATATTTTGGAAAGTTGAAATTTCGAAAGTCGGGGAAACCCGGGTTAAGTAAGGGCGTCGACTCCGCCTCCGCAACGTTTTCCGATCTTTCCGTGCGTGTGGAGTTCGGTTTCGGAGGAATATTTCCGTCCGCACTTGAAGCCGTGCAGGCGAAGTACCCTGCACTTAAAGAGATCAAAATACCAACCACGTATTTCATAATGCACTCCTTTGTGACCGACCAATCGAACTAATTGTCCATCCATTTATTTTCTTGAAACTGAAAGGAGTCGCCGGGCTTGCCACATCTCTGCTTTTCGGCCATTTCCTTTGTGATTTCAAAAGAAAAACTTCTAACAGTCTCGGTTCCATCTTTTTCCAAAATCGCTGTTATCCGGGTTCCAGAGGAAAGATTGGAATAGTAAACGAACCCGAGTACGTGGGTATCGACGTATCTGCTAAACCTGCTCTTGTTCCAATCAAGCTCAGACAGTTTCATTGTCTTTTTGGGGAAGACACGGTAGGAAGCGACGGTGTCTTTGGGAACCCGATATTCGCCGATCACAGGTCCGCCGGAACATGAACCATCTGAATAAGTAACGTGAATCAGGGCGTCGACTGTCGAATAGTTGAGTTCGCCATCATCATCTACCGGCTTTCCAAATTTTCGTTCAACGTCGGCCCGAGTAGCCGAAAATACGCGAATGCCTTTCCATCCGTCTTCAAGATCACACATTGAATAAATAGGTGACGAAATTATTAGGACGAGTATTAGTACACTTTTCATAAGTTCCTCCCGATTTACCCAATATATTGTTCCAGCGGCTTTTCAAGAAAGCCCGATTTTACGCCGCACCGTTCGTGAAATGAAAACGGGGTCAGCCAAACATGACGCGTGGCGTTTTAACCCACGGTCCGCTTCGCCGCGGAGATCCGCGTCGCGTCAGCGACGGGAGAATCGCCTTTTTTGCGATCGTTTCCATCTTCGACCGTCGCTGACGCCACGCCGAGATTCGCTGCCAAATGACCGCGAAAGTACGGGGTCAGGCATGTGATATTGTGATTCTTTTGATATCACAATATCGCTTGCCTGACCGTACTTCTTTCTTGCCGCCAACTGCATTGCTCCCAACTCGCCATAGACATCTATGCTCGGTTTCCAGGCTATTTGACCGATAATACAATTTCACCTCAATGCCGCCGTCAATCAAGATCAACTAAATAGCGCGCCCGACGCATTCTCGATCTCTAGTCTCGCCGATACGGGCGGTCAAATTGTTAATATAGATCGGCTGGGAAGCTTCGAAGGGAAATTCTCGTTGGGAGAACGTCGGTTCAGGAGGGTCGGAGCCGATAGTTTTCAATACATCGATAAACGGTTCTTGCCACACAGGTCGGTCAGTGAGGGCAGGTACTGTTTATGATGCCATCATTTCACAGCACTCAGTGCAAAGATGTGACCTGCGTCACAATTTAGAAATACTTATTGGAAAAATCTTCCGATCCGTTTTGGCGAGGATTGATGCGGGTTTCCAGTTTTATGTATATTCGGCGTGGCCGATCTATTTGACGGCGGCCATCGGGATCGCGGGTGCGGTTCTCGCGGGTTTCCGGCCGACGATCGGCAAAAACGGATGGAATGACGGGCGTAAACATCACCGGCGCGAAGACGGCTTCCCGCTTCAATTTTTGCCTGCCCTCACAGCTAAATTCTTTTCCCAAATGTGGCGAAGTGCGATAAACAGGGTAGAATCTAGTCAGTGGAAATTGAAATAGTCATCGCGGTGGTCATCCTGCTTGTCCTGGTTTTCCTGTCGACGGTCGATATGGCGTTTTCGCATCTATCGGACGTCAGCCTGCGGCGCATCTCGGCCGACGCCGAGCTTGCACATAAGAAGACGTCGGCACAATTCTTACGTGAGATCATCGAGAACCGGGCGCGGTTTCGCTTTGCCCTTTCGTCCGTCAATCAAACGCTGCTGATCTCGTTCGCCGTGCTGCTGACCCTGATCCTGCTGACATTTACCAGCAATCAGGGCACGCTGCTATTTTTTACGCTGGTCATCGGACTGGTTGCGACCGTTAGTTTGCGACAGATCATCCCGAGGATGATCGTACGAAACAACACCGAGGCAAAACTCCTCTTTATCCTGCCGGCCGTGCGCCCGCTTTACGCGGTGGCGTCGCTCATCGCCGAGCCGTTCGTTTCGCGGAGCAATGCCCGCGAGGCACAGCGGCTGGATAGCAGCTTCACGCCGGACGCGTCGGATGACCCATCGGATGACAACGACGACGATTTTCAAGCTCTCTTGGAGGTCGGCGAGGCCGAGGGCATCATCGAGGAGGACGAGCGTGCCTTGATCGAGACCTTGGTTGAGTTTGGCGACACCCGTGCGGGCGAGATCATGACGCCGCGGACCGAAATTTGTGCCATCCCGATCGGGTCGACCGTTCGCGACGCCCGCGACCTGATCATCGAGGAAAAATACTCGCGGCTACCCGTCTACCGCGACACCATCGACAATATCGAAGGGATGATCTACGTTCGCGACCTGCTGCAGGCGTGGTCGGACGGCAGCGAGGATATGCCGGTCAGCGAGATACTGCGTGAACCGTACTTTGTGCCGGAGACCAAGACCGCGGACGAGCTGCTCAAAGCGATGCAGGCCGAACACGTCCAGATCGCCATCGTCATCGACGAATACGGCGGCGTCGCCGGCCTCGTCACCGTCGAAGACCTGCTCGAGGAGATCGTCGGCGAGATCGAGGACGAAGACACCGGCCGCGAAGAGATCATCGAGATAATCGAGGGCGAGGACGGCTATTTTGACGTCGTCGGCTCGACCGACATCGACAAGATCGAGCGACTCTTTGACCTCGACCTCGAGGATGAGGACTATACGACCATCGCCGGCCTCGTCACCAGCGAAGCTGGCTACGTACCGAAAGTGGGCGAAAAGCTGAATCTGCGCGGCCTCGAGGTTGATATCCTGCAAACGGACGAAAAGCGCATCCAACTCCTCCGCCTCCGCAAAGCGATCGAGCCGAGTGCACCCGAGTCGGAACCGCCCGCGTAGGCGGGTAGGTTAGGGAGTGTCAGATCAGATGTTCGAGAAAATAAGAGACAAAATGCGTGATCTGATCCGGTCGCTCGACTACGTGATGACGATTCACGGCGAAGAGGAGATGGAGAATGATGGTATCTCGATCCTTGACGTGGAAAACGCGGTGTTGACCGGCGAGATCACTGAGCGTCAGCGTGAAGATGTCACGTCAGAACCAAAATATCTCATTACCGGCAAGACTCTTGATGACTTGGCCATAACCGTTGTGGCAAAATTAGGGTTTACAGGTAAATTGGTGATCATTACCGTGTACCTTGAACTAGACGAGTATGAAAACTGAAACAACCCATTGCGACAACTGCGGCAAAGCCGAAGCAAGGATCATTCACGTGAGCCGGAGCTATGGCGAAGGGACAGGACTCTTGGTGATCGAGAATGTTCCCGTGATCTCGTGCCCGCACTGCGGAGAAAGCTATTTGACAGCGGCAACGCTTCGCGAGATCGATAACATCAAACGCAACCGCTCGACCGTAGCATCGCCGCGCGAAGTGCCCGTCGCGGCTTTTGTTTAATGAGAACCCGATTCGCGACGAGAAAATGAATCGCTTCAAAATAACAGACGTTCCCGAGCACGACGACGATCAAGTCATTAGCTCGCACGTAGGCAAGAGATGACGGCGACAGCTGCTCACCGTATTTTCCACTCTCGTCAGTGGTTCGGTTAAACTACGTGATTTAAGATATACCTTGAGCCCTCGCTCACGTGCGGGCTACGGAAAGATAGCGGATCTTATGGCTAAGAAACTCAGTAAATTCCTCAGCGGCAAGCGGATCGATCCGACGCCGATATCGAAAGACACGAGCATCGCCGATCTGATCGACGAGTCGTTTATGGCGTATAACGGAGCCCGTCTGCGCGAGGCGTGCCAGCTTTTCGACAAGAAGATGCTTGAACCGGACGTTACGGTCGGTGTCACGCTGACGGGTGCCCTGACACCTGCCGGGCTCGGTATTTCCGCGTTGATCCCGCTGATCAAGGCCGGTTTTATCGACTGGATCATCTCGACCGGGGCCAATCTCTATCACGATACGCATTTCGGCATCGGGCTCTCGCTGCATCAGGGCGACGCCAAACTCGACGACCGCATCCTGCGTGACGAAGAGGTCGTCCGCATCTACGATATCTTTTTCGATTACAGCGTACTGCTCGACACCGACTCGTTCTTTCGGCGGCTGATCGAGCACGACGAATTTCAGCGGACGATGTCCTCGGCTGAGTTTCACTTTCTTTGCGGCAAATACATTCGCGAGCGTGAGAAAAAGCTCGGCATCACCGAAAAATCGCTCCTCGCCGTCGCATACGAATACGGTGTGCCGATCTACACGTCGAGCCCCGGCGATTCGTCGATCGGGATGAACATCGCCGCCAAAGAACTGCAGGGCGGCAAACTCGTTCTCAACCCCAACCTCGACGTCAACGAGACCGCGTCGATCGTCCTCGCGGCTAAACGCGGGGTCGTCCACACCGGCAAACAGTCCGAACAGGGCGGCAAATCGGCGATCTTTATCCTCGGCGGCGGCAGCCCGAAAAACTTTGCCTTGCAGACCGAACCGCAGATCCAGGAAGTTTTGGGCATCGACGAGAAAGGCCACGATTACTTTCTGCAGGTGACTGACGCCCGTCCCGACACCGGCGGACTAAGCGGTGCGACGCCGGCCGAGGCCGTCAGTTGGGGCAAGGTCGACCCCGACAAGCTGCCCGACGCGGTCGTCTGCTACGTCGATTCGACCGTAGCTTTGCCACTAATTACAGCGTACGGCCTCGCCCGCCACGCTCCGCGGGAACCGAGGCGTCTATATCATCGGCGAACCGAGTTTATGGACCTGCTAAAGAGCGAATACGAGAGATCAACACGAAGATGAAACTCCAGGCTGAGATCGAAAACAAAAAATACGACGTCGAATTTACACGCGACGGCACCAACGTTAGAGCAACGGTAGACGGCCGTTCATACGTGCTCGAGGCGTCTGAGCCCGAGCCCAATGTTTTTCTATTCAAAAACGAGAACAAGGTGACCGAGGCCGCCGTTTCGCCGGCCCCGTTGGGTGCTACGAATGTGCGGATCGGGACGCATGAATTTCAGGTCAAGCTGATTGACCCGAAACGCCTGAAAGGCACCGCGACCGACGAAGATTCGTTCGACGGAAAGGCCGAGATCCGCACCGCAATGCCAGGCAAGGTCGTGCGGATCATCGCTCCGGTCGGAACCGAGGTCAAACACGGCGATGGCGTGCTGGTCGTCGAGGCGATGAAGATGCAGAATGAGCTAAAGTCGCCCAAGGACGGGGTCGTCAAAGAGATCCGTGTCACTGACGGCGTCAACGTAAACGCCGGCGATATTCTTGCGGTTATTGAATAGCGTCTATTCCGACTTTGCCTCTACGACAGTCGCGAGTTTGGCGGCCGCACTATCGAGGCCGTTAGAACGGGCTTGGAACCACGCATCATCGGCAACCTCGGCTACGCGTTCGACGGCGAGCGCACGCCGCGTCTCGCTCGGTGCAGTACCGCCGTAGATAGTTCGGATATTGACAAAATTTTCCGGTGAGACCGCCCGTTCCAGATCCTCTGCCGTCATCGAAAGCTCATAGCCGATCGCGTCATTTGCGGCCCTTTGCAGCATCTCGTACGTGATATCTGACTTTGCCTCGATCGCCATCCGGACGCACTTGGCGACGATGCTGTGCGAGATGCGAAACGGCAAATGCTCGTGCCGCACGATCGTGTCGGCAAGTTCGGTCACGGCGATGAAATTTTCACCCGCACGCTTTCGCAAAACATCGTAATTAAACGTCGCCGCCTTGAGCGTATTCGCAAACAGCGAGACCGCCCGGTTAGCGTCGCGGACCGCACTGTAGATCATCGGCTGCAGATCGTCCTCGACATCATTGATATCGCCGAACGGCGTGTTGTGAATGCTCGTCATCACGCCCAGGCATTGGCCGAGAGCCTTGCTGCCGATCGCCCGGATATGCTCAAGCGCAACCGGATTTCGCTTTTGCGGCATTATCGACGAACCCTGCACAAAGCCGTCCGGCAGACGGATCGCGTTGAACTCCATCATCGCCATCAGCAAAAATTCCTGCGCAAACTTGCCGATATTGACCAGCATCGCTGACGTCGCACCGAGCATCTCGGTGAAATAGTCGACCGATGCGATCGAGGCGTACGAATTGACCGTCGGCGCGGTAAACCCGAGCAGTTCGGCAACGCGGTGGCGGTTGATCGGAAAACCGGTCGTCGTTATCGCCCCCGAACCGAGCGGGCAGAAGTTCATATTCTCAAACGCCCTCTGCAGTCGTTTGATATCACGTCCGACATTCTCCGCCATCGCGAGCAGAAAATGGGCCATCGTCGACGGCTGTGCCGGTTGGGTATGGGTATACGCCGGAATGATCGTCTCGTGATTGTCTGCGGCAAGGTCGAGAAACACCGTTCTCAGATCCATCGCCGACCGAAGCAGTTTCAACGCGGCGCGCCGCAGATAGAGACGATAAATGGTCACGTCGATATCGTTACGGCTCCGGGCGGTATGTAATTTTCCGGCCGTATCGGTGTCGCAACGGTCAGATATCTCACGCTGCAAAAGGTAAAACAGATCCTCAAAGCTGCCGTCATACTCGGTCGCCCGAATTGCCTCAAGATCAAGGCCTTTCAGTGCCGACAATAACGTTTCCAGTTCGTCACCCGTGATGATTCCCTGCTCCTGGAGCATGATCGCGTGGGCAAGGTCGACCTGATGATATGCTTCGAGAAAATACTCTTTGGCATCCTCAAAGCAATCAGCTAAAACGTTTTCCTTGTAGCTTTGGGCCGGAAATTTCTCGTCCATTATTTCGCCTTCGGCAGACTGAGCATGTTTGCAAAGATGCGATACGCACCGGTCGTGCCGACCGGCAACTGGCGAAACCACGAATAGCCGGTGTAGACAAATTTGCCTTTGCCGATGTTCGCGTACAACATTCCGCCCTTATTTTCGCCCTCGCCCTGATCGTGCGATTCGAGCAATGCCGTGTATCGCGGATCGTAGTCAGTAAGACAGTACAGGTTGCGTTCCTGGATCCAGTTGTCCCAATCGGCGGGGCCGATCTTGTTCGGGAAATTGAAGATCGGATTCTCCGGCACGAGTATCTTGACCGCCGCATCTTCTTCGGTCACACGTAGATTTGAAACGCGCTGAGTGCCATTTACTACGCCCTCCATTTTTGCCGGAAACGGCAACATGTTGTTGGTAATGTACTCGCTCTGCTGGTACTGCGCGATCATCGTGCCGCCATTCTTAACGAAATCAAGCAGACGGCCGTTATTCGCCACAAAATCAGGGCGGACCTGAGAGGCACGGATACCGACCACGATGGTATCAAATTGGCTGAGGTCGCCGGTCGACAGGTCTTTTTCCTCCAGCATCGTGACCGCCAGGCCTAGACGCTTGATAGCCTCGGGGACACGGTCGCCGCTGCCCATAATGTAGCCAACGCGAACCGGTGCCACCTTGAGGTCGAGGATCTTGGCCGTGACCTCCGCTGTGTTGTATCTCCGATGCGTCTGAATATGCGGATACGCGATCGTCTGCATCGTCTGGTCATAGGTCTTGCCGCCTACGGTTGCCGATGCGTCGAGCTTGTACTCACCCGGTTTTGTGCCTGCCGGTATCGTCACGTCGAAGGCAACAGCGTACTTTTCGCCTCTAGCTTTCAGGGCAAAATCCGCTGACGCCGGACGTGCGGTCCAACCTGCGGGCAAGTTGAATTTAAGCGTACCTTTACTCTCGGCCGGCGAGTCGTTCGTGACCGAAACAACGATCTTTTCCGTCGTTGCTTTTGGCGACGCCGGCGAGATCAAAAGGTTTGAATCGAGAGCTACAGAAACGCCCGGAACGACGTTGATGTCGCGGCGGAGTTCGCCGCGGATCGCGTCAGCGTAACGATACTGTACCGGCCTCGTGACAGTGATCGTCTCGCCGCCGACATCGATCCTGACGTCGGCCGTCAGCAGAGGCCGCTGGAACGGCATGCTCTTTTCAGCATCATTGGCGGACCAGTCAAATGTAAAGTTCTTATTCCGCGGAGCTTCGACCCAGTAGGGCTGCGTGTACGGAGCGTCCATCGGCGGCGCCGCGGTAAAGAACGACGCACTCAGCGAATTTTCCCGCCGCGGGCGAAACGCGTTTTCCTGCTGCGCGGGCTCGGTGGATGGCGACACTTTCCATCCGCCCGGAGCCTCGATGTCCACGCCGCGGACCTTGATGCTCTTATTTTCCGGTGCGAAAACGCGGACCGCAACATTTGCCATGTCGCCCGGCACAATCGTCTCGGTATCGCTCAGAGCATCGACGACAATATCGGCTGCGAGTTGGATCGCGTGGGTAAACTCGTCTTCCTTTTCCATCAAAAGTCGCTTGGTGTCGGGGTTCCTGGTCGAGCCCTCGGCATCCTTTGCCAATTTATAGCCTTCGACCAGTGTCGGCAAGAGCTTTTCGGGAGCCAGGATCTGATATTCCGCCAATGCTCTTTCGGCAACCGCCTGAAGCGAGGCAAGCTTCTGTTTCAGTGGTTCTTCAGAGTTACCGGTGACGGCCGCAATGCCCTTGATCGATATATCAATGCCGTCGAAAACGCTGGATTCTTTGTCCTTTTTGTCCACGGTCGTCTCGAGAAGTCTGACGCCCGATGTCATCTTTCCGCGAAGTTCGAGCGAGCCCATCTCCTGCGTTTTATGCTGGCTGCGGCCTTCGGCGGCGATCTCGTAATATGAACGACCGATAAGCTCGCTGTACTCGCCGGTATTCATCGTCAACGTCGGCGTATTTTGAGCGTTCGGCTGAAAACTCTGCGAAACATACAGCTTTTTCGCTTGCCACGGCTGCAGTCCCTCTTTGATCTGCTCGGGAAACTGATTCGGGTCGGCCGCCGCCTTGAACGCGATCGGGGTCAGATATCCTGCCAACTGGTGATGTCCGTGGCCGTCGGCAGGCGTGCCGGAAAAGCGTGAGATTATGACCATGGGTCGAAACTTGCGGATCGCACGCACCATATCGCCGAGCACAAGCTGCTCGCCCCAGATCCGTGTCGCTTCGGCACGTGTCTTCGAAAATCCGTAGTCCATCGTTCGCGTAAACATCTGCTGCCCGCCATCCAAACGGCGTGCCTGCAGCAGCTCCTCGGTACGGATGATCCCGAGGTTCTCAAACAGATCGGGGCCGATCACATTCTGGCCGCCTTCGCCGCGGTTCAACGCCAGATAGACCGTACGTGCGCTTTCTTTACGGGCGAGATAGGCAAGCAAGCCCGAATCTTCGTCGTCCGGATGTGCACCTGTGTGCATTGCACTTGCGGTGGTCTGTAATCGTTTCAGAACCTGTGCGAGCCCGATCGACCCCATGTCGTTGATCGGACGAACCTGTGCCCGAACCGGGATCGCGGATAGAATTAAGCCGAAAAGTAGGGCGAACGTTACGATGGATCTTGATGTTTTGAGCATGATTCCAAAAATATAGGGCATTTACGCTGACAAACGATAATTAAGTTCCCGGTGCGGCCTGCACATTCTTGTCAAACGGAAACTCGCCACGGCGGTAGGACCGCACAAAATAGATAATTAGGCCAACAACGATGAGAACGACCGCGTACCGGATCTCCTTTTGGAAATTCGGCCGCATGAAGAGGACGTATAGAAATCCGATGATCGCGATAACCGCCGGAAGCGGGTACAGCCACATCTTAAACGGCCGGGGCATATCCGGCTTTCGCGTGCGAAGTATGATAACGCCGACGATCTGTGCCAGAAACTGGATGATGATGCGGATCACCACGAGAGCGGCGATCACGTCGGCCAGTTTCAGAAAACAAAAAAGTGCCGCGATCCCGCCCATTAACAGCAGAGAAACATACGGAAAATGGTGCTTTTTGTGCACCTTTGAAAACAACTTAAAGTAATTGCCGTCGAGCGCCGCCGCGTATGGAACCCGCGAATAACCGAGTAGCAGCGAAAAGACCGAGGAGAACGCCGTCCACATTATCAGAATGGTGACGACGACACCGGCGGTATGTCCGTACAGGCGCTCCATAAACGCGGAGATCACGTATCGGCGAGCGTCGGACGACGCAGTTTCGCTAAACTCTCTCCAGGGGATAACGCCGAGTATCGAGATATTCATCACGATATAGATAAGCGCGACCATCCCGATCGACAGCATTATCGAACGTGGTATCGTCTTGCCCGGTTCGCGGACCTCGCCCGCAAAAAAGCATACGTTGTAATATCCCCAGTAGTCGTAAACCGCGATCAGCAGAGCGGAGCCGAGGCCGAGGAAAAAATTCGAATTTAGCTTAAATGCGTCGGGCGGAAAATCGAACGCGATCGCCGGGTTAAAGTTGGTCAAACCCGCAAAGATGATCCAGACGATGGTCAGGATGACGCCGACCCAGAGAAACTTGGAAAACTTTTCGATCACCGTGATCTTGCGGTACAGCAGAAACACGCACAGAGCACATATACCGATGGCGACGAACGTGCCGTTAGTGGCCCCGACACTGGCGGACAGATCGCCGAGGATCGGGATGTCGAGGTGAAAATCGCGAACGAAATATGATCCGTCCAAGCCCGGAAAGGCGTATGTGGCGTAAAGTGCAAAACCGAGACACCCCGAAGCGATCGACAGCGGCGCACTGAATGTCAGTTGCCAGATGAAGAGGAACGACATCAGCCGCCCCATTTTACGGTCGCCGTATATCTCCTTTAGATAGTTGTACGGCCCACCCGACTTGGGCATTGAGGCACCGAGCTCTGACCAGACAAGTCCGTCGCAGATGACCAGGATCGCACCGAAGATCCATCCGAGCATCGCCTGCGGGCCGCCCATTGCGGCGATGATCAGCGGCATCGTGATGAACGGCCCGACACCGATCATATCG
>JAYVUD010000045.1:0-8859 GCA_043788335.1 Chloracidobacterium sp.
AGTTTCGATATATTACGACCCGATGATCTCTAAATTTGCTGTTTGGGGTCACGACCGCGCTGAGGCGGTCGACCCTATGCGCCGGGCGCTGATGGAATACGAGGTCGGCGGCATCAAAACCACGCTGCCGTTTTTTCGCGAGCTTATGGCGGACGAGGAGTTCAGGGCCGGCAATCTCGACACGGGCTTTATCCCGCGTTTTAATGAACGGCGCCAAGCGGCTGAGATCACCGACGCCGAGCGCGATCTCGCGATCATCGCCGCCGCATTGTCACGCTCCCATTCTGCCGCCAAACTGAGCGGCGAACAGCCCGGCTCGGGCGTGAGCCGCTGGGCCATGTCTGCCCGCCGGGCCTGAGGCCAACCGTAAAAAAGTGGCGGGCGAAGACACCTCTTCGCCCGCCGACATTCGGCGTTGGCGTTCCCGTTGACCGGGCCGCCCGAAGCCGATTATCACGGTGTTGCCGTAAAATCGACGCCGATCAGATCGTCGGTTAGGGCGATCAACATCGGGCTATTCACGAAAATGTAGCCTTTTCTGGCGACGGTCAACACATATGTGTCGCCGACCGGCACGTCGGCAAACGCATAGAAGCCGAACGGGCTCGTTCGCGTCATCTGAGCCGTCCCGGTGCTGTTGTCGGTCAATATTAACAGGGCATTGCCGATCGCCCGGCTATCCGAGCTTAGAACCCGTCCCGAGATTGATACGCTAGCGGCGGTCGGCCGGTACTGGCTATTCGAAAATGTACAGGTCACAGTCTCGCTCGGGTCGACGACGATATTCGCCGTTCCCGTATATTGGCCGATCGATACAGTCGAGTTTGCCGGGAGCAGTTCGGTGCAGTTTATCGCCATTAGCTGCCATCCGAATCCCCAGACGCTCTGCTCGGTCACATTTATCGTGTTGGCCGCACCGAATGACGAAATCGGTTGGCTGACAGCTCTATCGGGCCCGAACACATTGCTGTCGACAAGCGAGAAGTTTGTCTGCCCGAAGTTCAGCGTCGAAGTAAATGGAAATTGGAATGTTGACGTGTTCGTCAGATCCAGCGTCGCAACCTCGTTGATGATCACGACGACGCCTGTCTGGGTGACACCCGCGGCCTTTACCGACCGGTCCTGATTTCCGCCGGACCCGTCCAATGCATCAATGCGCATATGGTACATCGATCCGTTGACGGTGCTGGCCGAATTGCCGGCACCCCAGTCGCCGATCCACGCGATGTGGCCGCCCCAGGCAATGACCGGAGCAGAGAGCGAGGCCGTAAAAGTGATGGTCAGATGCTGTTCGTGAGCAAGATCGGGCGTGGTATACGCGGCACCGACTATCTCACCACCCCAAATGGTGAAAACACCCGGTATTTGTTGGACGGGTGCTCCGGTATTGGGGTTGATTTGATTCGTCACGGTTGCCGTGTCGGGCGGAACCAAATATGTCAGACCGTTCATCAATGTACACGTTGCCCCGCCATCGCAGGGATCGGCGTTATTCTCGGTAAAATTATATGTGCCGACATAGTCCAGCGAGTGGTGGGCACCGTCGTTGGAGAAATTGTCAAACGAGATCACCAGCGTGTGTATGGCGGGACCCGGCGTCAGGCCGTCAAACACCACTCGGTAGGAAACGAACTGGCTCTCGGCCCAGTGTGAATTGCTCTGATTGAGGTCGCCGTGCTGCCAGGCAGCACCGGTACATTGGACCGGCGTGGCTTCCAAACCGTTGCCGCACTGATCCAGGCTGTAGCTGCCGAGAGCGATCTTCTGAGCTGAAATTGCGACTGACAACAGCAGCACCGCCGCAGCCAGAAGTAAGATACGCGCCGAAGTTGATTTGTTTGTAAGATAGATATTCGGGTATTTCATTTTTCTAACCTCCCTCTTCCGACCCGGAAGATACTGCGTTCGGTTCGAACCTTGAAATTGCCCTAGCGCCGATTCTGGCTATGTTTCGCGAGTCCAGGCAGAACATTGCTAATGTTGTGCTCACGAGTCGAAAGATTTCAAACAAAGCCGCGTTTACCGGCTTTGAACTGGAAATCTCTAATACAATCTCCGTATCGACTTTCGTTAAGGAGCAGAAAAATCTGCCGTGCTGACTGATCGGCCAATCGGGTTGATTTAGGCGGCCCCGTTTACGGTCCGCCTGTCACCCGCGGTTTGCTCGACTCCTTGCGATTTTCAAAAATCTACGGAGTATTGAACTAGTAACTTTCTGCCCTTATTAGCGCAACAGCTGTGCCACTTTAATTCGACGCTCGACGCGGATTAGTTCAAACAGATCCTCGGCCGCCGAGACCGCGGTCGTGTCAACGGCCAAAGACCGTGAAATTTTTCACGGTCTACTGTGTAAAATTTCGCGTTTTTCTTTGGGTTCAAGACCGAATTTCGAGCAGACTGACCGAAGAGAACAGATCGATGTCGGCCGCCGGCGATCATTGGACCACAAAACGATCTTATTACGACACGAGGCCTCGGGATCGCTATCCACCCCAGATCCCGGAGGTCATAAAGTCGACGTCCGAGATGCTGTCAGTCAGGCTGAAAACCCGAGTGTTGTTTACGATCGAGTAGCGTTTTGCGGAATATGCGATCAACACGAACGTGTGCGTTCCTGTGACACCGTCAAACCGGTAATACCCGAACGGACTAGATCGGCCGGGCGTTGACTCTCCGGTCGTCGTATCGAACAGTGACAACTCCACTCCACCTACGCCGATGCCGTACGGATCGACGACACGCCCGCTGACCGAAACATCGGCGGCCGTCGGGCTCAACGGTGAGCTCGTAAATGTGCACGTTATAGACTCGCCCGGTTGGGCTACGATATTCGCGGTACCGTTTGCCAGATCAACGGTAGTATCCTGGTTGCCGGCCGATTCGATACAGCCGATCGAAACCAGTTGCCAGCCCGGCACGGGTGTCTCCCTGACCGAGACCGCTGTCGATACCCCTTGTGTCTGGACATTCGGGTCGAGATAGTCCGTATTCGCCGTCAGCGAGAAATTGGTCGCTGCCAGATGCGTCGCCACGTAGGGAAACGCTACCGTCGATGACGTGCCCGTTACGTTCGACACCTGCTTCTTGACCGTGATCACGGTCGTGGGCGTCGGCATCGGACTCGGCGATGGTGTCGGGGTCGGAGGAGGCTGAGATGTCAATTGCGAATAAAGGAGCAGATCGGACGAGGCGGCATTATTTGTCGTGAGTGCTCCCAACGTGGCTGACGCCTTGATCGCCTGGGCGACCGCGGACGGACTCGCGGACGGATTTGACTGCAGATAGAGTGCTGCGGCCCCCGCCACCATTGGCGACGCCATCGACGTTCCGCTCAACGTCAAGGTGGCCGTATCGCTGGCGATTCCGGTCGAGAGTATCATCGTACCCGGAGCAAAAAGGTCAACGCACGATCCGTAGTTAGAGTATGTCGATCTGACGTCACTCAGATCGCTTGCACCGACGGTAAGGGCGTTTGGGACCCGAGAGGGCGTAAAACTACACGCGTCGGCATTTGAGTTGCCGGCCGCGACGGCATACGTTACGCCCGACGCGATCGAGTTCGTGATGGCGGTTTCCAGGGTCGGCGAACTGCCGGCAAATATCATACTTATATTTGCGACAGCCGGATCGATGCGGTTCGCCGTCACCCAGTCGACGCCGGCGACAACACCCGAGAGCGGCCCGTAACCACTGCAATCCAGTACCCGGACCGCGTGAAGGTTGACCCCTTTAGCCACGCCGTACGTCGTGCTTCCGACCGTACCGGCGACGTGGGTGCCGTGTCCGTTGCAGTCGCTGCCGTTCTGTCCGTCATTGATACTGTCAAACACAGCGTCGGCTCGTCCGCCAAAATCAACGTGGGTCCGTCGGATCCCGGTGTCGATGATATACGCATTGACACCCGCACCGCTCGCCGTATAGTTATATGAACCATTCAGAGGCAAATTCCTTTGGTCCACGCGGTCGAGGCTCCATCCGGCGTTCAACTGGGTCTCTGCCGTCGAGACTAGGCTGTCCTCTTCGACGTACTGAACCCGTTCGTCATCGCTCAATGCTCGGGCTTCTTTCTCCGTCATCGCGGACGAATATCCTTCAATCGAGCTGAAGTAGACATCGTCGATGGTCCCGCCATATTCTGAGACGAGTTCGGCGGCGGCACTTGCTGTCAGCGTGGAACTTGCAGCGAACCCGCCTGGCTTATCGCCAAGCACGACAATGTATCGTCCCGCGACCGGATCCACTGATCTTCGAAACTTGTTTTTTTGCCCGGCGGCCTTGGGGCTGACCAGTGTCAATGCTATGACGACGCCTATAAGGATAACCAACGGAAGAAACAAAATGCGTTTCATATTAATGTTTTTTGATACCCCGAAATGCCAAACGTCGGGGAACGTTTTCAGGTTGGGCAGGGAAATTTCAGAATGCTGGTGCCGAGAATGCAGGACAGGCTCTGTCGTACAATACGGGTATATTCATTTACACAACCCAAGAATGCTGGAAGGAACAAAACCGATAATGACTGTTAGATTGCCCTAAGGCAACCCCGAAAGGAGGATGTGCGCCGTCTTTTTATTATATTAGAGTGCTCCTCTCCCTGTCAAATTAATTTTTGGCGGCAACCCAGCGTGCGACTTTGACGAGCCGTTCATTTCGCGTTTTCAGCGTGAAGTAATGTAAACTATCCGTACACTTGTTTCGGTCGGCGCGGTCGGGGATCATAGCTAATGGAAGAACTATTGAAACAACTTTTGGGAAAGAAGGTAGACATCACCTGCGGTATCAACGCGACATTTCGCGGTGACGTCGTCGACGTAAAGAGCGGCGTCGTATATCTGCGTGATGAGGACGGTGAGGTCGCCTATGTCGCGATCGACAAGATCGCGGTCGTATATGAGATCAAAGCCGAGCATCCGCGGCCGGGTTTTATCGGCAAGTAGTTTCGCGTCAGATCAAAAAAAGCCCGGAGCGATGATCCGCTACGGGCTTTCATGAGTCAAAGTGAATGTCCTATTCTTGGTCAGATGTCATCGCGGCAGCCGCGGCCGGATTCAGCCGCCTAAATCCAACGATGCGGCTCGCCCAGTATCCTTTGAACGGCGAGTAGGTGATGCCCTTGCTTGACGACGCGTGATAAAAGCCATTTTCGTCAGCCACGATCCCCATGTGCCCGAGTCCGTTCAGGAAAACGAGTGTGCCGAATTTGAACCGATCGTCGCCGTAAACCGGCTCGGAACTCGACCAGATGCTACGTGCACTGGCACGTGTGAAACTGATCCCGGCCTCATTGAACACGCTCCAGACAAATCCAGAGCAGTCGTAGGTGTTCGGCCCGGTCGATCCGTAGACATACGGTTTACCCCAACGAGCCTGGATGCCGGCCATGATGCGGCCGCTGACGCCCGATCCGTAAGCCGTCTCGCCCGCAGCCATTCCGCCCAATGCGTTGACGGCCATCGACGAGCCAGTCTTTTTGATAAGCGGAGTGTCTTTGGCCGCAGATGAAACCACGATGACAGGGCTCGTGAGCACCGGTCTCGAGGAAGATGTAGTTTTCGTTTTTAATACGGGTGCCGGTTCACTTGCGGGCGGACGGTTGACCGGCTGGCTCGATGTGGGCTTTACGACCCTCTCTCTCTGTTGTGCGAATGCCGAACCCGAAAAACACACGGCCGCAAAAACGACGCAGACCGAAACGAAAAGCATCTTCTTAAGATTCATCTACAATTAACTCCTGCTTTTTTTAATTACGAATTGAGGAAACGCCGGGAAGTGGTGAGTAACTCACCTATATATACAAACTACAAATCAAACTGATTTCCCAAAAATTGACTTGAATGTGCCGTAGAAACTGGCACCCTGAGATTATGACGGATTCGGCACGTAAATGCAAACGAATATAGGTACGTCCTCTCACCGGGGCGGTTTGTCGGCGGAGAGTGACGTTGTGGTTTCCGGCTGTCGCTATTGGTCGGCGATGCTCATCCCGGGGATATTTCCCCGGGATGTCCGCCTGCCATCCCCACCACGCGTTGCTTTCAGTTGTATTTTATAACTGAAGATACATCTAATCGCGTGCGTCTTCCAATTTAATTAAGAAAAGACCGGAAAATTAATCCAGTCTTCTCACAACAATGAATTTTCTAGCAATATTTACGCCGAAAACGATGTCCCACAGCCGCAGCCGCCCGTCGCATTCGGGTTCTCGAACGTAAATCCGGACCCCATCATATTGGTGGCATGATCGATCGTAATGCCGTTCAAATATTGTGCCGAGAACATATCCACAAAGAGCTTAATGCCGACCTTGTCGATGATAAAATCTCCCGACTTCGATTCTTCCTCGATATTCAGGCTGTATTGAAAACCGGAACATCCGCCCGGCACGACCCGGACTCGAAGCCCCGCCGTTTCCGGTAGATCTTCCTCGTCCGCGAGAAATTTCTTGATCTCGGCGACCGCACTATCGGTAACTATCAACTCGACTGAAGGTGCTGCAACTGCTGACATAATATTTAATAGCTCCTGTCTATAAAATCGAGGATCCTCCCAGCGAATCCTTACATTAAAGCCAATGATATATGGCGGGCCGAAAAAGTACAAGCTGAAAATAGTAAGAGCATGCCGCCGGGCCTACCTATACTCGCCACTTATCCATTAGTCGCATCGCCTCAGATTCCACGAGATCGTAATTACTACACTGCCTCCAGAGGTCGTGGTTGACGTTTCGCTCCTGCCTGTCGTCGTCGGACGTTGAATCGTTGCGGTCGAACTATCCCTGAGGACGGTTCGATCGTCCCCATATTTCATCCTGGCGCTGTAAAGTGCACCCGGCCCTTTGGTTGCCGTGTCATTTGAGGTGGTTCCTTTATGGGTATTATCGCTATTCGCGCAAGAATTAAAACCGGTGGGCTCCCAGGAGTGCGTGGCGTTAACACTTGCCGCAGGAGGCGTGATCGAAATCGAATAACTGTCGGCAGCGAGACTGACCGATACACTCGTCTGCCCGCTGCCCGAGCCCGAAGCATAGCTGACGCTGTTCGATCCGTCGTGTTTTGATTTGAAACCCTGGAGCGGCGAGCACCACACCTTGCCAAAGACATCTTCGCTATTGGTGAAAATGTAGTCGTAATTAGTAGTTCCGCTACCCGACGCCCTGACGGCCCGCGACGTGTTGGCCTCGTTACGATCTATTGTGATCGTACCGCTGAACGTCTCAGTTTCTTCCGTGTCGTCGTGACCGCCCTCGGTAACCGCCATCGGCGATTTGTGGGCGATCACAGACTTGTGACTCGAACTGGTCTTGACCACCGTATAGGTGACCGTGCCCGCCCAACCGCCGTCGCAGGGTTCGTGGTCGGTCACGGGAATGGTAGCTCGTGCGGCAACATAGGGCAGTCGAAATCCAATCTCCGGCAGTGCAGCCAAGAGCCCGAGCGGATTTAGCTCGCCGGCGACAGCCCCGGCCGAACCTAACGAAGTTCCAAGAATATCGAGCCAATTTTGCTTGCCATCCTTAGCGGATTTGAGCGTCACGCCCACCAGGACCTTTGCTTCTTTGTCGACCTTCATTGGGTCTTTCTGGTAGACAACCGCTGGAACTTTAGGCGTACCGACTAGCCACATTTTCGACAGCCCGAGATCATCCGTTACTTGCTTAAGCGGATTCGCGTTTGCACCTTCAGAGGGCTTAAAGGCGACAATATTTTGCAAATTGCGCGTTCCGGCGGGGTTGGCCTCGAGGTCGCTGTCAAAATGCCATTCGATTGCCACGTCCCCGAGCGGTCCCTCAGTCGGGAGGTTAAAGTCGAGCCCGGTAGCGGCGTTGACCAGAGGCCGGAGACAATTGAGCAACTCCTTTTTGCCGACTTCGGACCAAATGCGGGCTATCATCAGGCGTTTATCACCCGGAGTGGAATTTAAGGTCCGGACTAACGGCAGCGGCTTTTGAACAATGATCTCCCCTTTCAACATAGTGACCGCGGCAACGAGCTTTAGCCAGCCGAGAGCGAGATTTGCCCCGGCTAATCCGGCACCCAGTTTTTCGCCCACGACGTGTTCGAGTTGCTTATTGCTCCAGGTTGTTAGCAAGGTCGCACTGCCGTCCATCACTAAAGATTCGTCGCCGTCCAAACCACACGGGCCATAACGATAAACGGGAGCCTGGACTGTGCGAAAAAGGGGTATTTCATTCCTCATCCAAACCGCCAGCATGAACGAATTTGACGAGGACAACTTCAGTTGAGAGTTTCCAGTCGGTTTTGATCTGGCATTAAGTGCATGAAAATCGCCCTGCCAACGCCGAACCAATAACGAAGCCTGGAGAATAGTCAGGCTTGCATTGCCAGGTGACGCCGTCATCAGGTCGACCGGCTTTGCAGTCGATTTCCCTAGTTCGATGATCAACCGGGCCCAGAACCGCAAGTGCGCATTTTCCGACACGGCGTGTTCCCGCAATTCCCGGAGCATCAACTCGGAAAACTGCGATGCGGATATCTGCGGGTTGTCCCCGGCAACGATGCGAGCTAAATTTTCGAGCGACGTGACGAGGCCCCGATTCCCGAGTTTCAACGCCCCGACCGCTTCAAAATCGTAAAACGCCAAGCCCTGCCCTTTACCGTCACCAGTGGGTTTGCTCAGAATGACTCGCTTATCGTCAATGATCGTAAATCCCGCCAGCTGCAGAGCAGTCAGCAGCATCGGAAGAGATTTGTCGTCATACTTCGAGATCTGTCGCGCCATCAGGATCGCAGCGATGTCGAGATTTTCGTCTGGGAGAGCGGCCGGAGCGGGCAGGCCTTTGGCGACAAAATCATTGACACTGCCGAAAGATAACGGGACAGTTTTGGCAATTTGCCCTCC
>JAYVUD010000046.1:0-19341 GCA_043788335.1 Chloracidobacterium sp.
GCAAGGTCGCCGATGTAGTCAAAATTCGCGTCCTTTTTGACGAGCGAATTGAATATCAGATTTCGAACGCGGTCGGCCGAGGCGTCCGGCGGCGTGACCGTGGTCAGGGTATCAAAAGACGAAAATTTCTCAGGTAATGCGATTGTGACGTATTCGATATCGCGTTTACGGCATGAAAAGGCCGTTAAAATTACAACAAAGAAAAGCAAAAGAAAGGTTTTTCGCAAAACATTACTCCTTAGGTTTGTTCGAGTCGGGCGTTAAACGCGGCTATCTCGTCCGACAACTGCTCTAATCGTGCAAGGTCAAATTTCCGCGGATCTGGCAGACGCGACTTTAACCCCGCGATTCTGACGAGCGAGACATTGATGCGCTCTTCGCTTATCCGTCCGTTATCGTGGGCGGCCAACACGGCCTGAAATCCCTCAGTAATGTTGGTCGGGTCGGCACATATCGCCAACATATCCGCACCGGCTTCGACAGCCATTATACACGCTTCGCCCATGCCATAGTTTTTGACGATCGCTCCCATTTCGAGATCGTCAGTTATGACAAGCCCGTCAAATGCGAGCTCGCCGCGAAGCAATGTTGTCAGGAAGTTTCTGCTCAATGAGGACGGTAAAAGTTTGCCACCTTGTCCGCGTTCCTGCAAGTCGATGAGTGGAAAGCATGCGTGAGCGACCATTATGGCGTGAACTTCGCCGGATCTGAGCAACTCGCGATACGGAAACAGGTCTTTGAAAAAAAGTTCGTCTTCCGAGATATTGACGACCGGCAATTCCTCGTGAGCATCGACCCCGGCGCCGCCGAGCCCCGGGAAATGTTTGAGACACCCGACCGGCCCGTTCGCCTGCAAGACACGCAGAAACTCGCCCGCGAGCTCTACGACGTCCTCCTTCGAACTGCCGAACGGCCGCGTGAAAAGTCCGTTCGACGAGCCGCTCCGTTCGTCGTCGACCACGTCGACGACCGGGGCAAAATCGACGTTAAAACCCATCAAACTGATCGTCTCGGCGATGAGGCGTGCCATCTCGCCAGCCTGTTCGACCGTTCGGATGCGTCCAGCAGCGGCGATCGGTGTGACAATTCGCCGCAGGCGATCGACCGTTCCGCCCTCTTGATCGACGCTGAGTATTGGCCGATCGGGCAATACGACACGGAGGTCGTCAAGCAGCTTCCGAGTCTGTTTGGCCTCACGTACGTTTCGCGAAAACAGGCATATTCCACCCGGAACCACCTCGTCGAGCAAACTTCGACTCGCCTCGTCGATCTCAGGCCCCGGGATACCGATCGTAAATAATTGTCCGATCTTTCGCCGAACTGGCAGATTTCGCAGGTGATCGATCATAAGAATGCTCAATTTATGCTAAATTTTGATTTTATCAGCAAGAGGCGGCATTATAAAGCCGGTTTACGAGCCAATATGAACGAGGACTTTTATTGCCAAAATGTTTTGAGCGGGAAGATCGCCGTCGACGTCGTTTACGAGACCGCGAATGTGCTGGCATATCGTCACACGCGGCCATTCTGGGAAACCCACATTGTCGTGATTCCCAAACGCCACATTTCGTCGCTATTGACGCTGGAACCAGCGGACAATGATCTGCTGATCGAGCTTTTTGACGTGATCCGGACCGTCGCCGCGAATGTAGTTGGTCAAAATGGTGCCGCCCGCGTGTTGACGAACCTCGGAAAATACCAGGACTCAAAACACCTGCATTTTCACATCAACTGTGGCGATCAGATCAAAACGGACGACACTATTTGAACCAGCTTTTTGACGGCAGCGTTTCATTGACCTTTGAGCTTGTCACCGAATAGGAAAATCCCTTCTGGATGGCAAATGCTCCGACAACGCCCGATTTTGCGATCGCCACGAAACCGACCTGAAAATCTTTTGCCTTGACCGGATCGCGGTCGACGATCCGCTTGATGGCCTCTTTACAGGCATTTTCCGGCGTGTATCCGAACCGCATTAGCTCAATGACGAGATGAGTACCACAAATGCGGATGACCTCCTCACCGACACCCGAACTCGTCGCCGCTCCGACCTTGTTGTCCACAAACAATCCGGCACCGATGATCGGCGAATCGCCAACTCGTCCGTGCGTCTTAAATGCCATACCGCTCGTTGTACACGAGCCCGAAAGGTTACCGCTTGCGTCCATTGCGATCGTTCCCATCGTGTCGTGATTGGGCACGCCGGCGGCAAACGATGGCGGTGAGCTTGGACCGTTCGTCTTCTTTGGTCTTATGTTCTCGATATTGATGACAGGTTTGTAATCGGACTTTTTCAGCCATTCGTCCCACGCCTTTTTTGCGTCGTCCGAGAGTTTTGCGGGCATCCGCTCAAATCCGTTTTCGACCGCAAACTGCAGAGCACCATCGCCCGCGAGCATCACGTGCTTGCCGGTCTCCATCAATTTGCGAGCAACCGAGATCGGGTGCCGGATATGCTCGAGGAAAAGCACGCTTCCGCAATTTGCCCGGTCGTCCATTATCGATGCGTCCAGCGTCACGAAACCGTCGCGATCCGGAAATGCATCGAGCCCGACACAGCAGCTTACCTCGTCCTCAGCCGAACGCGACGCCTGTTCGACGGCATCGATGGCACTGCCTTTCTTTTCAAGCACCTTCCACGCGGCGGCGTTGGCACGGATGCCGCTATCCCAGGTTGAAACGACGAGCGGCGCGTCATACTTGATCGCCCTCGACTTTTGACCTAGAACATCCACACTGGCGAGCAATGGCAGGCCGAGAGCCGCAGTCTTCAAAAAATCCCTTCGATTTGTCATAGCCAAAATAATAGGGGCTTTCGGGAGTCCCGCCAAACGAACATTGCACTTTTTGACCGGATTACTGCTATAATCTCGCAAACAAATCTGGCTCAAAGGAGAATCGACGAATATGAGAGCATTCTATCGCGTAGCTTTTGCTGTATTTTGCCTATGCTGCCTGCCGCCTACCGCCGCTGCCGTGGAGGTAAATTGTTCGGGTAAACAGATCTTCACCGAAAGGTCCTGTTCCGGCGACGCTGTCGGTGCGGACGAACGGGCTCTCTTTGACCTGGTCGCTGCTTACCGTGCCCAGAACCGCTTGCCGGCGGCCAAACTTTCGGTTGAATTGAGCAAAGTGGCGAATCGGCATTTGCTCGATCTCGACCTGAATTTAAAATCCCTGACACACAGTTGGAGCAATTGCCCATACGACATCCGCGACCAAAAGAGCTGGACCTGCGTGATCGACGCACCGACACGGCTCGGCACAGGCTATCACGGCGAAGGCTACGAAACGATCTACCGTATCGCTAGCGGCACGGCGTCGCCGCCACTCGCTCTCGAAGCGTGGAAAAAGAGTACGCTGCACAATTCGATCATCCTCAATCTGGATATGTTCAAATCGATACAGTGGGACGAGATCGGCGTGGCGATCGTCGGGCAGTACGCGGCTCTATGGTTCGGTTCGCCGGTCGTGTCAGGTGCCGGGATGGCCAAACCGGCCCAAGGACTCGGCGTCACGTACGATCAAGCGGTCAGTGGCCTCACTAAATTGATAGCGATCGACCGATCGTCGTCGACCGATGGCGGCGGAAAATGGCAGGGAACTTCCGCTGATAAAAAATTGAAACTTGAGATCTTTGGCGCTCCCAACGACATCGCCGAAGCAAATATGCGTATCTCGGCGAAACTTGAGTCAGACGGCAAGTTGAGTTCGACAAGTCTGACAACGATCTCAACTTTGCTCAAAAATCTCATTCCTGATTGGGAAGAACGCGACGCTTGGCTGACAAAAACGCTGAAGACTCTAGGCACGGACAAAGACGCGACCCGAACTCAGATCATCCGCAAGATCAGTGTCGAAATGACGAACGGAGTTGGAAATTCGATCGAGTTGAGCGTCCGTCCGTACACCAAGGTGGTCGCGAAAGAGATCTACTAGATAATTTGTGTCTTGAGCCTTTTAAGCAACTCCTTGGCGTCGTCCGGGTCGATGCCGTCGAGGTCAATATCGCGAAGTTCGTCGATCACCGATTCGTTCGAAACGGCAAACAGCGACACTTGTGACACGGCGCGTCCGCCCGCTGCCTTGGCGAGCCCTGAACGCGTTTCGTCCGCAAATACGGCGAGCTCGTATTGTTCGAGTTTGGCGAGCACATCCTTCGCCCGTTCGATCACGGTCTGCGGCAGACCGGCGAGGCGGGCGACGGCGATCCCGTATGATTTCGACGCTTTTCCCGCCTGGAGTTTGTGAAAGAAAACGACTTCGCCGTCCTTTTCGCCGGCCGTGATCTGATAATTTTTGGCACCCGGCAGATTTTCCGCTAATTCGGTCAACTCGTGATAGTGGGTCGCGAAGAGTGTTTTCGGCGAGTGTTCCGGTGAATTGTGCAGGTACTCGGCAACCGCCCACGCGATGGACAGTCCGTCAAATGTCGACGTCCCGCGGCCGATCTCATCGAGCAAGACCAGGCTCCGCGGCGTCGCATTATGCAGTATCGCCGCCGTCTCCGTCATCTCGACCATAAAGGTCGAGCGGCCCGACGCGAGATCGTCCGACGCACCGACGCGTGTCCAAACGCGGTCAAGTATCGGCAATTTCGCTGACGTTGCCGGCACGAATGAGCCAATTTGGGCAAGTATCTGGATCAACGCGATCTGCCGCAAGATCGTCGATTTTCCGCCCATGTTCGCGCCTGTGATGATTAAAAGCCGATCCGTCGAGTTGTTCATCCGCGTGTCGTTCGGGACAAACGATGTCTTGATATATGCCTCCACTATCGGGTGGCGTCCGTTTTTGATCTCGATCTCATCGCCGTCATGCAGCACGGGAGCCACATAGTTCATCCGTGCCGCCGCGTCAGCGAGCGAACAGAGTGCGTCGAGCGTTGCAAACGCGCGTGCCGTCGATTGCAGTTTCCGCGTTTCCTCACAGACCCGTGAACGGACCTGCTGAAACAGTTCGGTCTCGATCCTGAGTATCTTTTCCTCGGCACCGAGAACCTTGTCTTCCCACTCTTTCAACTGCGGCGTCGTATACCGCTCAGCATTTGCAAGTGTCTGGCGACGTTCATAGTCCTCCGGCACACGGGAAATATTTCCCTTCGAGATCTCGATGTAGTACCCGAATACGCTATTGAACCTGATCTTGAGATTCGAGATTCCGCTTCGCTCCCGCTCCTGCTCTTCAAACAGGGCGATCGTCTGTTTCGCCGATGTTGAGATCGAACGCAGATCATCCAGTTCGGCGTTATAACCGTCGCGGATCACGCCGCCGTCACTTGCATTTACCGGCGGCTCGTCGCTGATCGCCCGGTCGATGAGGTCGCGGATCTCAGGCAATTCAAAAATATTTTCGGACAAAACCTGCAGCAGCAACGAGGTTGCGTCGACCAGCACTTCGTTCATCCGCGGTGACTGGCGGATCGAGCGGTTCAGTGCGATCAGGTCACGCGGGCTGGCTGTGCCGAGATTGAGGCGGCCGATCAGGCGTTCGAGATCGGAGACCTCCTTGAGCAAAAACCGGAGTTTCTCTCGAAATATCGTGTCCTGCAGTTCGGTCACCGCCGCCAGACGCGTTTGGATCTCGCTGCGTTTGAGCGACGGCCGCATCAGCCACTGCCGCAGAAGCCGCGAGCCCATCCCGGTTACGTTGTGATCGATCACGTCAAAAAGCGTTCGCTTGTCCTTATCGTTGCGGGTGTCGACGATCTCGAGATTTCTCAGCGTGACGGCGTCGAGCACCATAAAATCTGCCGTTTCGAAATACTCGATCTTGCCGATGTGGCTCGCCGACGCACGTTGCGTATCGTGTGCATATTTCAGGCATGCTCCGGCGGCGCGGATCGCTTCCGGTTTGTCGGCGATGCCATACGCCGTCAGTTCGTTTACGCCAAATTGCACTTTGAGCAGGCGTTCGCACTCAGAAATATCAAAATCGCGATCGTCGAGCGGCGTCAGCGCAAATGCCGAACCGCCGTATCCGCGTGTCTGATCGTCAGCAAAAAGAGATATGTCAGTACTGCCGCCAGATGCCGGCAACACCGTTTTTTCGATGCTGCGTGAGTACAGGATCTCTTTTGGAGCAAACGATTCGATCTCATCCCGAATCTTATCCCACGCGCCGGGTCCGACGGCACGTGTTGCTGAAAATTGGCCCGCAGACAGCTCGAGAAATGCCGCGGCGTACGTATCGCCGTTGCCGAAAACGGCGGCCAGATAGACGGTATCCTTCGATTCGACCAATTGTGGATCGATCGCGGTGCCGGGCGTGATGACGCGGACGACCTCGCGTTTGACGAGTTTTACGCCTTTTCCGGCCTCTTCCGTCTGTTCGCAAATGGCGACACGATAGCCGCGGCGAACCAGGCGTGCGATGTAATTTGCGGCCGCGTGATGCGGAACCCCGCACATCGGTACCGGATTGGGCGAGTCCTTGTGACGTGCGGTGAGAGTGATCTCGAGTTCGCGAGAAGCAAGAATCGCGTCCTCATTAAACATTTCATAAAAATCGCCGAGCCGAAAGAACAATATCGTGCCGGGATAGAGCTTTTTGATTTCGAGATATTGCCGAAGCATCGGCGTCGCATTTTGCATGATGAGTGAGAGTAAAAGTTTAGCTAATACGCGTTAAGATTCAAAACGATTGTTTCCAAATCGTGCCCGATTTGTTAGAATATTAGATTGTATTTCGACATGATCTGCCTGAGAACATAATGTTTTAGCGGATTTGTCTGTTCGGTTTCATGGTTGCTGCCGCGAAGTCCCTTCCTGCAGTAGTATTTTTTTTGGAAGGCCCTGTTATGAGAATTTTCAATTTTACGGTCATTTTGATGTTGGCACTAGCCGCAATGTCGGTCCGCGCCCAGACTGTATCCGCGGACGGTCGGCCCGGCGCCTCCGCGCTTCCTCTTCAGGCGAGTTCAGACGAACGTTACCGCATCGGATATCAGGACATCGTGGAGGTTCAGGTGTTTCGTCATGCCGAGCTAAATTTACGGGCCACCGTTAACCCGGACGGTGTGATCTACCTCAATCGGCTTGATTCGCCGATCTCAGCTATTTGTAAGACCGAGCGCGAATTGGCAAATACGATCGCTGCGGCCTACAAGGTCAAATATCTCCGCGACCCGCAGGTGAATGTGGTTCTGGTCGAACAACGGTCGCAGCCCATGGCCGTCATCGGTGCGGTCGAAAAACCGGGTAGCTTCTTTGTCGGTAAACGCATCAATCTACTCCAATTACTTGCACTGGCAAGCGGCCCAAACAAGGAGTCGGGTACTCGTATGATCGTCGCCCGCACGGGCAGTAGCTCGACCTGCAGAATGAGCGACACCACGAAACCGACCTCGGATGACATCACACTGATGACGTTTAGGATCCGCGACATTCAGGAGGGCAAAAAGAACCTGTGGATGGAACCGGGCGACGTGGTTTCGGTGCTCGACGCTGATGTGGTATATGTATACGGAAACGTCGAAAAGCCCGGCCAACTGCGGGTGCGCGAACCGATCACGCTCAGGCAGGCGATCGCTGCGTCTCAGGGCCTGAAAGCGTCGAGCGAACAGAATGTACGCATTCTGCGGCAGGTAAACGACAGTACCGAGAGGAAAGAGCTTACCTTTAGCCTCAGAGATATCGAAAAGCGAGTGATCCAGGACCCGTATCTCGAACCGAATGATATTGTTGCGGTATCAAAAGATCCGCTCAAGAGTATATTGAACGCGATCGGCAACACGATCCGCACCGGTATTCCGACAGCGATCACACGTATACCGTAGAACTTTTATGAAAGAAACGCGCGGCATTATAAAAACGCCAATAAACGAACCCGTTGAGCTCGAACGGCCATTTGAGTCCCAGGTGCCGGCCACCGGACGCTATCCGGCGTACCGTGAGACACTCGGAACAGACGGCTTTAACCTGCTCGACTATTGGCGTGCCATCCGCAAGCGTCTGTGGCTGATCATCGGTATTACGGTTTTGATCACCACCCTCACCGCTATCTACATGGCCCGAAAGCCCGATGTTTTTCAGGCTAAAGCCGTCGTCCAGGTCGATCTCGAACAAACTAACCCCGATCTCGTCAGCCCGGACCGTGCCCGTCCGGTCATAAATACAGATCCGTCATATTTCAACACCCAGTTGCAGCTTCTGAACAGCGAAACGTTGCTTCGGCGTGTGATCAAAGAGCATAATCTCGATGCAAACAAGGATTTTCAGCTTGCCAAGGGCGAAGGCTCGATATCGCCATGGCGTGCCATGCTGAAATCGATCGGCCTGGCAAGCGACGCGGGGCAAAAGGATGCGGCTGATGCTCGGGTCGCTAACTCGTCGATAGCGTCGAGCGAAGAGATCGCCGAGGCCATCCGGCTCGCACCCTACGTAGACATTATCCGAAAAAACATCGGTGTCGATCCGGTCCGCGAGTCTCGGGCGACGGTCAAAGACACGCGTCTTATCGAGATCACTTTTCGCAATACTAGCCCGATACTCGCCGCGACGGTCGTAAATAACATTGCCGAAACCTTTACCAACCAAAATCAGGAAAAGCGTTCCGGCACTAACCGCAAAACCAACGATTTTTTGCAGGATCGCATCGCGACGCTCCAATCTGACATTAAACGTGACGAGGAGCGTTTGTTTGAATTGACAAGAGGCGAGGGCATTCTCAAGGTTGACGGTGAAACGACGCTCGTCATCCAACGCCTTTCGGGCCTCAATAAAGATCTGCTGGCTGCGGAAAACGAACGTAAGAACGCCGAGGCAAACTACATCACGGTCAGCAATAATCCGGAACGGCTCAAGGCGTTGGCGGATGACCAGATGGGAAAATTCATTGTCGAGCAGGAAAACATCATTCGGGCTCAGCAGTCCGATCTGCAAAAGAAGATCGCCGACCTCAGGCAGAATCGCGAACTGCGTCTGCAGGAATATCAGGAAGGTGCCCCCGAGATCAAGGAGATCGACGTCCAGATCAAGAGCTACGAGAACTCGATCGACGGCCTGCTGATCAAGTTTAAGGCCGATCTCGAACGATATCGTCAGCAGTCGGTTTCGACCATTCTGACGAACCTAAAGACAACATACCTGCGTGCCAAGGATCGGGAAGACAAGATCCGCACCGACTTTAACAAGCAATATAACGAAGCTCAGGGCCAGAATCAGGGTGCCGTCAGCCTCAAGATCCTCCAGCAGACGATCGATACCAACAAAGGCTTTCTCGAAAACCTGCGAAAACAGGTCAGCGGCAACGACATTACCGCCCAGGGAACCGATAACAATATCAGCGTTGCCGAGATCGCAATACCGCCGGACACCGCCGTCTCGCCGCGTCGCTTGACGACGGTTGCCGCGGCGATGTTCCTGGCAACGCTCTTCGGAATGGGGCTCGCACTCTTTCTCGAGTATCTCGACGACACGATCCGAACGACCGAGGAGATCGAAAATTATCTTCAGTTGCCGGCACTCGCCGCGATACCGTCATTCGATTCGGTGCCGAAACGCCGTCTCGCACTCGTCGGGGCGGACGATGATGAGCAGTCCAAGGCAAAATCCGAGTTACTGATCCACGCGGATTCGCGTTCGGCTCTTGCTGAGGCATATCGCCAATTACGGACGTCGATCCTGCTCTCAACTGCGGGGCACGCACCGAAATCGCTCCTGATAACGTCGAGCCTGCCATCCGAAGGCAAAACGACGACCGCGACCAACACGGCGATCTCACTTGCCCAAACGGGTGCCAAGGTCCTGATCATCGACGCCGATATGCGTCGCCCGCGTCTCCACGCTGTCTTTGATATTGGCAACGGCGAAGGCCTCAGCACCCTGCTCTCGAGCGAATTGAGCGAAAAGGAGATCCTCAGTGTGATCAAACAGGACCCGGGGACCAAGCTGCACTTGCTCACGTCCGGCCCGATCCCGCCGAACCCGGCCGAGCTCATCGGTTCCGAACAAATGGCGAACATTATGCGTTACCTGCAAAAGGAATTTACGCACGTCGTCGTCGATTCGCCGCCGATCGCATCATTTACAGACGGCGTTCTGATCGCGTCAATGGTCGACGGCGTCATTCTGGTCGTTCACGCCGGCAAAAGCTCGCGGCAGGTCATTCGCCGTTCACGGCAGCTCCTGCAGGACGTCGGAGCCAAGATCTTTGGCGTTGTCTTAAACAACGTAAATCTCCGCGGTCAGGACAACTATTACTATTACCAGAGTTACTACCACGGCAACAGCTACGCCCCCCCAGAGGACACTAAGTAACGACGGGCGAAAGCAAGCGATTTTTTATGAGTGAACAGACACGTGTTTTGGTAACAGGAGCCGGCGGATTTATCGGCAGCCATCTTGTTACATATCTGAGGGAGAAGGGTTATTGGGTTCGCGGCGTGGATCTCAAATACCCCGAGTTTATCGAGACGGACGCCGACGAATTTGAGATCCTCGACCTTCGCCGTTGGGAAGCGTGCCTTAAGGCGACGACGGGCGTCGATGAGGTTTATGCTCTCGCCGCCGATATGGGCGGAATGGGCTTTATCTCAAACCACCACGCTCAGATCCTGCATAACAATTCGCTGATCAATATACACACGCTCGACGCGGCCCGCGAAAATGGTGTCAAACGCTATCTCTATACGAGTTCGGCGTGCATCTATCCGGAGCACCTGCAGACTGAGACCGAGGTCGTTCCGCTCAAAGAGGAAGACGCGTATCCCGCCTTTCCGCAAGATGCCTACGGCTGGGAAAAGCTCGTTTCCGAGCGTCTATGCACGCATTACCGCGAAGATTACGGCCTCGAAACCCGGATCGTACGGTTCCATAATATCTTTGGCGAAAAGGGAACCTGGGAAGGCGGCCGCGAAAAGGCACCGGCCGCGATGTGCCGCAAGATCGCCCTGGCCAAATTGACCGGCGAAAGATCGATCGAGATCTGGGGCGACGGAGACCAAACGCGATCATTTTGCTACATCGACGACTGTTCCGAGGGCATTTACCGCCTCATGCGTTCAGACTTTCACGAACCGCTCAACCTCGGACAGGACCGGATGGTTTCGATCAACGAACTCGCCGATATGGTCGCCGATGCGGCCGGATACCCGATCGAAAAGGTCCATGTCGACGGCCCGCAGGGCGTCCGCGGACGCAACTCAGACAACACCAAACTGCGTGAGATCCTCGGTTGGGAACCGGCCATCTCGCTCGAAGACGGCATCGCCACGACCTACGCGTGGATCGAGGACCAGGTGCGTGCCGGTTTGCCCGCAAAGAATGAATCGGCCGCAGGCTAGGACTCGATCAATTGCAAAATGACCGATATTTTGACAAAGGTTGGCATCGTGATACCCGTCTATAACCGGCGTGAGATCACGCTGCAGGGTTTGCGGAGCCTCGCCAAGATCGACATCGCGGGCCTCGACGTCCGCACGTTCATCGTTGACGACGGTTCGACCGACGGGACGTCCGACGCCATTCGTAAAGAGTTTCCGGAGGTCGAGATCATTGCGGGCGACGGAACGCTGCATTACGCCGCCGGAACCAACCGCGGCATCGAGGCAGCCATCGCGTGGAGCGCCGACTACATCGCCGCGATGAATGACGATGCCGTCTTTCACGACCAGTTTCTACTCAGATTGATCGCAGCAGCCACGACGGAACCGCGTTCGGTTGTGGGCGGCCTGCTTTTACTGTGGGACGAACCGCACCGGGTTTTTCAGGTCGGACAGGTTTGGAAAACGCTCAAGGGCGGATGGGAGATCCCGCAAGACCTGACAGCGTTCACCGTGCCGAAAGAGGCGTTTGAGGTCGAGTGCCTCGTCGGTAATTGCGTCCTTATTCCGGCCGCGGCCATTCGCGAATGCGGCGTGCTGGACGAGAAACAGTTTCCCCACGGGTGGGGAGACGCACAGTATTTTGCACGCCTGAGCAAAGCCGGTTGGAAATTGCTCGTCGAACCCCGTTCCTATGTCTGGTGCGAACCGAACACGTATCCGCCGCCTCTCCATCAACTGACGCTGAAGCGGCGGCTCAACATACTTTTCAAGGATGAACGTAACCCGCTCAATCTCAAACGACAATTCGTCCAACGCTGGGAGTCAGCACCATCAAAATTCGCCGCCTTGGCCGCGTTTATTGTTTACTGTGCGAATCTCGGGCTAAAGGCGGTGGGCATTCGGTCGTTCGAAAAGCGTCAGGTGTGACCGGCACCGAGCTTTTGCTAATGACCGACCGTTCCAATAGTTATGTTGCCGCCTGAACGACAAGACGAAGCGACGATGATCTGGAACTACCCTAACTGGGGCGGTGCCCAGATATATTTCCTTTCGATCGTTCGCAACGCGCCGAAGGGTTGGAAAATGAGGCTCGTGTTGCCGCGAGGTGTAAATTCCGAAGTCACGAAATTTTTCGAACCCTACGGTGTTGAGATCGATTATCTTCGGACGACATTCGTGCTCCGACCGGTGTCAAGTCTCAAGGAGAAGATCGTCAGACAGTGGCAGAGAATACGTTCGGAAGCGGAGATCTACATTTATAGTTGGCGTAAATTGTCCGCTAACTCCGTCATCCATATCGAAGCCGGACCGTGGCAGTCCTGGATAATTTTGTTTCTGTTGAGTTTACGGTTTAATACGATAGTGACCGTGCATAATTCGCTTCCGGTTCGAGATTCGACCCGGCGAAGTGCGATCTGGAAATGGCGGATGAATTTTCTGATGCGTATGCGGCGTTTTCAGATATTTGGAGCTAACCAGAATGCCGTCGATAGTCTCCGCACATATATTCAGCCCAGGTACTGGGAAAAGATAACGCTTACGCGTGCGGCGATCAACCCCATCGAGATCGCGGCCGTTCTTGAGGTTCCGCTCGACCGCGATGAACTATTACGCCGGAACGGCCTCCCGACAGACAGATTTATCATACTCTGCGTTGGCCAGTTTATTGATCGAAAGGGCCGCTGGGTGTTCGTCGAGGCGGCCAAGCGTGCACGTGTCGCGAACAATGACCTGTTCTTTGTCTGGATCGGCCCGGACGCCCCTGACGACGGTGACCTGGCACGGATCGCGGAATATCAGGTTGACGGTTGGTTCAAGTACATCGTGTCGTCATCGCTCGGAGCCGCACGGAGCGACGTTCTGACATTCTTTCGCCTGGCGGACGTGTTCGTTCTCGCAAGTTTTTTGGAGGGCCTCCCGATCTCGATCATTGAAGCTATGGGGCTCGGGCTGCCGGTAATATCAACAAACATCGGTGCGATACCGGAGGCGATCACCGATGCGAGGACCGGCCTTTTAGTCGAAGCAGGTGACATCGACGCTCTAACTGCCGCGATAGACGCTATGCGCACGGACGAGGTCATGCGCCGCGGACTGGCCACGGCAGGACAGGCGTTTGCGATGCAGACGTTTGACGAGCGGAATGCAACATCGGCCGTCTTCGAGCGTTACGCTAAAGCTGTAAACTAATTGCGGTGTGAATATGATCGACGCAGCACGAAAAAGCAGGTGATCAGACTTTTCAAAAAATGACCAAAACCGGTTCGCGAAAGATCTCACTGATCACCAATTCGATCTTCAGCCTCTTCTCGTGGTTTCTGCCCATCGTGATCGGCCTCGTCGCGACTCCGCTCATCGTCAAAAATCTCGGCAATCGCGAATACGGCCTTTACGCGGTAATTTTGGGCTTTGTCAGCTATTCGTTCACGTTCGGCGTCGGGCGAATATTGATGAAATACATCGCGGAATACCGCGGCTCGGGCGAAACGGAAAAGATCGCCGAGATCGTCTCGGCCACATTTTGGCTGAGTATGACGATCGCCGTTTCCGGCACGCTGGCCGTTGCGTTTACCGCCAAATATATCGTCTCCTACATACTCTTTCTACCCGAAGATCAGCAGGCCATCGGTGTGGTCGGCCTGTATCTGGCGTGTGCCGCGATCATCGCGACGATGCTCAGCCAGATCTTTCAGTTTATCCTGCAGGGCCTCAACCGCTTTGGCAGTTACCTTTTACTGACGAATATCAGCGGCGTTTTGCTCAATATCGGCAACGTCACGCTCGCCCTGCTCGGTTACGGCATCGTACCGCTGCTCTGGTGGAATTTCATTGCTCTCATTATCATGGCGGCCGCCTTTGGGTATGACGCTATTCGCCACCTACCCGAGTTCAGCATCCGGCCGCGGTTTCGGAGCGAGGCATGGCCGCCCGTCCTGCGTTACGGTGCCAACATCATCCTTTATCAAGTATTCGGCAACGTTCTGCTGGCATTTGAGCGAGCGTGGATCGTTCGTAAATTCGGCCCCGAGGCGGCGACATTTTACATCGTGCCGATGCTGCTCGCCATCTATATGAACGGCATCATCGGCAGTTCGTTGGTCGTTTTGTTCCCGACGGTCAACGAACTGCTCGGCGACCGCGATCGCCTGATCTCGCTCTATCAAAAGGCGACCAAGATGATGGTCGCCATCATTTTTCTGCTCTCAACGATGCTCATCATCGGCGGGCGTCCGTTGCTGACAGTCTGGATCAACGCGGAAATGGCGGACCGCAGCTACGCGATCCTCGTCATCCACGTCTTAACATTCGGCCTGATTGCGGGTATGATGATGGTTTGGCAATTGGCCGAGGGGTTTCGGGCCCCATCTTACAATACGCTTGCGACGTTTTTGTGGTCGCTGGTCGCGATCCCGCTGATGGTCTACACGGCTGACAGATGGAACATCGAGGGGATCGCGGTTTCACGGCTTATCGGGGTCGCCATCACGATGCCTCTGCTATTCGTTGTCGAACGACGGTTTTTGGGCGGTTCGCACTGGCATTTTTGGGGAGCGATCTCCTGGCGGGTGATCGCGGCAACGCTCGCGATGGCGGCCGTTCTGATCGGGTTGTTCCGGTTTGTTCCGCCGCATTGGATCTTCGTCGCCGGTGGATTTGCGGCCGGCGGAACGGTTTTTGCGTTGACGCTGCTCGCCACCGGCTTTTTCACCGCCGACGAACGCCAGATGATCCGCGACATCGTCCTGAGAAAACGCCCCGCGGCCGCAGCGTAATGTCGATATTAGCGGCAAAGATGACGGCGTATGCGGGAAGCCGATCGCTCGGTTTCGCGGTTGGATCGATCAGCTGGACCCGGCTTTAGCGGGGCCACGAAACGAAAAAGCTAGAATAGGCATCAGCCAAAAAAGCGGGCACACGGCCCAAGTAAAAATAGAAACGAACGATGAGCGAAAAGATCGAATTAGTACAGCGTCTCGAGACGATCAAAGAATATTGCCGCGGCAAGAAGGTCCTCCACCTCGGGTGCTGCAACAGCCCGTATACCGAGTCGTCGATCGCCAATGGTTCGATCCTGCATTTTGACCTCCAAAAGGTAGCGACCGAGGTCTACGGTTTTGATTTTGACGACGAAGGCCTGGCGATCCTTGCCGATCACGGCGTCGCGAATCTCTTCAAAGCGGACCTCGAACACCTCGAGGATATCGACCTCGACACGACGTTCGACGTTATCGTCGCCGGCGAGATGATCGAGCACCTCAACAATCCGGGGCTTTTCCTGAGCGGCATTCAGCGTTTTATGAATGCCGACACCGAGCTTGTCATTACCACTCTCAACGCCTATTACGGCATGCGCTTCTTCCGCTACGGCTTTACTAAAAACCACGGCCGCAATGAACCCGTACACCCCGACCACGTCGCCTATTACTCCTATGCGACGCTCAATCTGATCGTCAAACGTCACGGTCTCGACGTCTCGCGTTTTATGTTCTACAACATGGGCACCGAACACCGCCCGACCACGCCATTCATCTTTCGTCTAATAAATGACATCTGCACCCACATCGCCCCCCAATGGTCCGACGGCGTCATCGCCGTCTGCAAACTCCCCAAATAAGGGCAGAACCGCGAATCGCGCCAGCCACTCTCTTTACCCTTTTTCAAATTTTCACCTTTTCACCATGCCTTCGTTTTCGAAGGATGTGACCTGGTCACCCCTTTGACGCTACCCTGATCCACTAACGGCCATACCTGGAGCGGTTTTGCTTGTCGCGGGTCTACTCTCGCTGTTACGTCCGCGTATACAGAACTTTTTTTCAGCCGCGAAACGAACCAAACAAGCGATAACAGGAAACCCGCAATCCACAATTTATATTTGAGACGCCTTTTTATATACTCTTTAAGTTAATCGTGAGTGAAAACTTGGTATCGTGCGATTAAGGGGCTTAGGTCGGCGGACATCCGTATGCAGGCACAAATATTAAATCCAAAGCAGCGCACACGCGAAGGGCAGACAATGCTCGCCGGGGTCATCATCATGCTGCTGGCCGTTGTGACGACCTTGATGTTGCTCGTTCTAAGCTCGGATATTTCTACGACCTTTCCATATTTCTTTATCATACCGTGGCTTATTGCTCTGCTGGTTTTGCTCTTGATCCCGCCGGGGATATTGATGGTACAGGGGAAATTCAGTCTCGATAACCCGTTGATGTATGCGACATTTTCCTATTTTATTCCGGCCTTCGTATTTGGGGGATTTGCGCTTTCGGCCGGATTATCGCAGCCATTTTTTCTGGTCTATATCCAAGACGCACACACAAATCTGCCGTATACGGTCCAGTTGATAATGCTCGGCTACGCCGGGCTTGCGTTAGGTTATTTTCTGCCGGTGGGCAGGTTCGCGGGCCGGGTCGTCTCGCAATACTTCAATAAAACCGCCTATACGGACGAATCCTACGTTATCCCGGGCGTGATCCTGCTCGGGATCGGCATCGTAAACTCGGCGGTTTCGCTCGTATCCGGACTCTTCGGCTTTCAACGCGGTGCCGAGATCGGGACATACGACGGCATTATTTTCCTAGCGACGCTGTTTTGGCTCCAAGCCAGTTTTTTGTTGTGGGTCATAGTATTTCGTCACAACAGGATGGACGCCAAAGGCATCGCTCTTGTCGCCCTTCTGGTCATCTCTGCATTGAGCAAGGCCCTTTTTGCCGGTAATCGCGGCAGCCTGCTGCAGATCGCGATCTGCATTATGCTCGCCTATATACTGTCGGGCCGCGAATTTAGATTCAAACAATTCGTCTGGGCAGCCGCACTGATGATGTTTGCTCTTATCGCCGGAACGATCTACGGCACCACATTTCGCGACGTAAAAGGGTCTGAGGATCAGCAGAGTGCGGGGGCATATACCGAGAACATCTTCAATGCGATCGATAAGATCGGCAAGAATGATAATGCCAGCGTTCTCGGTTCGGGCCTGACTTCGCTTGCCGAACGCATCGATACGCTTAGTACCGTCGCCGTTGTCGTTTCAAGCTACGAACAACTCGCTCCGTATGAGGAGAGCTACGGCCTCGACGATAATATTACCAAGGATCTGACAACGTTTCTTATTCCTCGCGTCATTTGGGCTGATAAGCCCGTCGCGTCTGAGGCTCGGAAGTACAGCGAACTTTATTTTAATTACGGCGAAAACTCCTTCGCGATCACCCCGATCGGCGATCTCGTTCGCAATTTCGGCGTTCCCGGAGTCTTTTTCGGCATGCTGCTCCTCGGCATGATCCTGCGGGGAATTTACCGCTCGCTGATCGAAGATCAGCCGCGTGTGCTTTGGCGTTCAACACTCTATTTTATGCTCGTCACCGGGATCTCTTACGAGGGATTTTTCGGGTCGATCATTCCCTTTATTTTCAAGATCGGTGTCACTGCGATCATTGGTCTTCTGCTAGTCTCATTTTTGGCAAAGAGCACCGGAGGCGTAAAGACAGTGTTATCGTAAGCACTGATTTGTCGGGTTACTTATGGGAAGAATAGTCTTTACAAACGGCTGTTTCGATATCATTCACGCGGGCCACGTCGATCTGCTAACGCGGGCTCATGCGCTCGGCGACCGCCTGATCGTCGGGATCAACAGCGACGCGTCGATCAGACGTATAAAGGGCGACGGAAGGCCCTTTATCGACCAGGCATCGCGACGCGAGATACTGTTGGGCCTGCGTTCGGTTGACGAGGTAGAAATATTCGACGAACCAACGCCCGAGACGCTCGTTCGACGTATAATGCCCGACATACTGGTCAAGGGCGGCGATTGGAAACCCAATGAGATCATCGGAGCCGACATAGTGCTGGACAATGGCGGCGAGGTTCACTCATTGCCGCTTAAGGAGGGCTTTTCGTCAAGCGGTATTGTTAAGGCAATTCGTTCGGGATCAAAGAATGCCGTGGTTTGCTCCACGTCGACGGAGTTTCCCGCATTGGTCGAACATCTTGATGTTTTTAATCGGCTTGAGGCTGCGATTGGCGACACGATTCGCGAATGCGCCGATCGCCTCTTCACCACTTTCAAAAACGGAAAAAAAGTGCTGATCTGCGGCAACGGCGGCAGTGCTGCCGATGCCCAACACCTCGCAGCAGAATTTGTCGGACGTTATGAGACCGAACGTATCGGACTGCCCGCGATCGCTCTAACGACCGATACCTCGTCATTGACAGCGATATCCAATGATTACGGCTTTGAACGTGTCTTCGCACGGCAGGTCGACGCCCTCGCCAACGAGGGTGACTGTTTGATCGCTTTCAGCACGAGCGGAAACTCGCCTAACGTTATCGCGGCGGTAATGTCGGCCCGGGCAAAAGGCTGCACTGTGATCGGTATGACGGGTCAAAACGGCAAAAAGCTCGCCGGCCTATGCGACGCCGCAATTATGGTCCCGTCCACACGGACCGCTCGGATCCAGGAAGTTCACATTACCGTATCTCATATTTGGTGCGAGATCATCGACGCCGCGATGTTTGGCGCCTAAGAAAATATTCGAAATGGAACTACTCAATGATTTTCAAGGCGTTCGGGTCCTCGTCGTCGGCGATGTGATGCTGGATCGCTATTGGTGGGGGAGCGTTACGAGAATATCGCCGGAGGCCCCGGTGCCGGTGGTAGCTCTCGATCGGACGACAGTTGCGGCCGGCGGAGCGGCAAATGTGGCGGCTAACGTAGCGGGCCTCGGCGCCGTGCCATACCTTATCGGTATTGTCGGCGACGACGATGAGGCCGCGATAGTGCCCACGGTCATCGCGGCAGCGGGTATTTCGCGATTCAAGTTCTTTCCGCTAAATGGCCGCAAAACAACCGTAAAAACACGAATTATCGCTCATAACCAACAGATTGCCCGGCTCGATCAGGAAACGACGACGGAATTGACAGCCGAAGAGTCGTCCGATCTTTTCACCAAGATCAAACCGCTGTTTGATGAGATCGATGTCGTCGTCATCTCCGATTACGCAAAAGGGTTTTTGACGGCCGAGCTAACAAAATCTCTCATCTCGCTCGCAAACGAGCAGAACAAGCCCGTATTGATCGA
>JAYVUD010000047.1:0-2325 GCA_043788335.1 Chloracidobacterium sp.
GGCGGCATCGCCCTGCACCAGGGCCGCATCGCTGAGATGCGCACAGGTGAAGGTAAAACGCTCGTCGCGACCCTTCCCAGCTATCTTAACGGCTTGACCGGACGCGGCGTTAATGTCATCACGGTCAACGATTATCTAGCTAGCCGAGATGCCGAGTGGATGGGCAAAATTCACAAATTTCTCGGCCTTACGGTCGGCGTTATTCAAAACGATCAGGACGATGTCGATCGAAAAGACGCTTACGCCCACGACATTACCTACGGCACAAATAACGAATTTGGCTTTGATTATCTCAGAGATAATATGAAGTTTGACGTTGAGTCGCTCGTCCAGCGTGATCATTATTTCGCGATCATCGACGAGGTCGATTCGATCCTCATCGACGAAGCCCGTACCCCGCTCATCATCTCAGGTGCTTCGGACGAGGCGACCGACAAATACTACACGGCGAATCAGATAATCCCGCAGCTCGAGCTCGGCCACAAGGACGAGGAAACCAAGGTAACCACCGGCGATTATCTGCTCGACGAAAAAAATCATTCGTCTGTGTTGACCGAAGCCGGTGTCACAAAAGCCGAGCGTCTGCTGGGCGTTTCAAATCTTTACGACCCGTCAAATATGGATATGCTCCATTGCGTCGAGTCTGCTCTCAAGGCACACACGCTCTACAAGGTCGATCATCATTACGTCGTTCAAGACGGCGAGGTCATCATCGTTGACGATTTCACCGGACGTCTGATGGCCGGGCGACGTTGGTCTGACGGTCTGCATCAGGCTGTGGAGGCAAAAGAAGGCGTCAAGATCGAGCGTGAAAACCAAACTCTCGCCACGATCACACTGCAGAATTATTTTCGTATGTACGAAAAGCTCGGCGGCATGACCGGCACAGCGGAGACTGAGGCCGAAGAATTTGGCACGGTTTACACACTCGATGTGGTTCAGATCCCGACCAATCAACCGATGGTCCGCGTCGATTCGTCCGACATGATCTACCGCACCCTGCCCGAAAAATGGGATGCGACGGTCGAGGAGATCCAGGAGTTGCACGCCAAGGGCCAGCCCGTTCTCGTCGGTACCGTGTCGGTTGAAAACTCGGAGCTTGTCGCTGAAAAGCTAAAGGCCATCGGTGTTCCGCACAAGGTCCTTAACGCCAAATATCACGAGCAGGAAGCCGAGATCATCGCTCAGGCAGGCCGTAAAAGTGCCGTCACCATCGCGACCAATATGGCCGGCCGCGGCACCGACATCCTGCTCGGCGGCAATCCAGACACGCTCGCCCGCGACTACCTGAAACGGATGGAGATCAACCCTGACGAGGCGACCGAAGAGCAGTTCGAAGAGCAGCTCCGCAAGGCAAAAGCCGTCGTTGCCGAAGAGGCAAAAGAGGTCATCGCTGCTGGCGGTCTGCACATTTTGGGCACTGAGCGTCACGAATCGCGCCGTATCGATAATCAGCTTCGCGGACGCGCCGGTCGTCAGGGCGACCCCGGAAGTTCGAGGTTCGTGCTCTCGCTTGAGGACGACCTGATGCGTATCTTCGCGGGCGATAAGGTCCGTTCGATGATGGAATGGCTCGGTATGGAAAAAGGCGTCGCCATCGAATCAAAAACCGTTTCCCGCCAGATCGAGCGTGCCCAAAAGGCCGTCGAGGCACGCAATTTCGAGACACGCAAACACGTTCTCAAATACGACGATGTGATGAACCGCCAACGTGAAACGATCTATGGCCTGCGTCGGCAGTTGATGTTTGAGCCGGAGCATCGCGAGTATTTGCTTGGCGACAACGGCGTTGCGAAAGATCTGCTTACCGACCTCACGGGTAGCTTTTTATCGAGCACTCCTGACAACTGGGAGGTCGAAACCTACGCCGCTGAGATCGAGAATATTTACGCTCTCGACCCGGCAAAAGATGCTGGCGTCGATTTCAAACGGATGAACGCCGATCAGATCGAAGAGGCGATCTGGACGAAGGCAAAAGCCAACTATGAAGCCAAAGAAAAGCTTGCGGGTGACGAGTCTCTGCGGGCCTACGAGCGTTACATCATGCTCAACATCATCGACAGCCAGTGGAAAGATCACCTGCTCTCGATCGATCAGGTCAAACAGGGCATCGGCCTCGTCGGTTATGGTCAAAAAGACCCGCTCGTCGAATACAAAAAGCAGTCGTTCGATATGTTTCAGGACATGCTCGACCGCATCGACACCAATACGACCAAGGCCCTATTCCACCTCGAGATCGTCCAAAAAGACGAGCAAGAGGAGATCGAGCGTCTCGAACGCCTCGAGCGTCAGCGTGCCAACCGCCAAGCCGCCGGCATGGCATTC
>JAYVUD010000048.1:0-2693 GCA_043788335.1 Chloracidobacterium sp.
CATTCGCTCTCAGGCTATCGTCTTCAGGGGATAACTGAGTTTTGTCGCCGTTAGGAACTGTAGAATAGCGGGTTGAAAGTAAACCGAACATCGTTCTAACAGGCATTTTCTGGCAATTAGTTTGAACGCAATTATTAGTTGCATGGGCTATCCATAAATACTCATTAGTATCGTTTGTCGCCCCTTCTTGCCTAATAATATTTGAGATCGTATTGAATTCAACGTCAGTAATACCAAGGTCGTGAACGTCACCTACCTGGCGATAAATTTTCCCATCCTTTTTAGTCCGGCTCTTTTCTTTCCCAGAATATACTTTGTGATCGTCTATTCCATCGTTGCCTAGATATGAGCCATCGTCTCTGTCGTAATAATCACCAGGGCTTTCTCCATTCGGATCGATCATTACCAACGGATTGTTCAATACATAAATGTACCGATTCCAACTCTGTGGAGAACTCGAATCAGAGCTTACCATCAAGGGATCAATTGCAGTAAACCGTCCGTATCGGCTCTCGTACATCCTCGCTTCGGCAAAGTCCAGGCTAGTTTCTGAGTCTTTTTGGTATCCGGTAAACTTCTGCCTCACATCATCGTCGTTCGACGCGTAGTTCAGCCCGGACGTGCGTCCGCCGACGCCGGAGTTGATCTCTTCGCCGAACGGCATGAAGTCGCGGCGTGAGATGACATGTCCGAGTTCGTTCGAGATCACGCGGGGGGAGCCCAGATGGTCGGCGGTTGTGTAATGAACGGCCGGTGTCGACGATAACTGCGTCGAATACTCGGCAACGACTCGACCAAACGAATAAACAAAGATGGTCGTTTCAGTGTCGGTGACCTTCTTGACCCTGCGGCCCTCTCCGTCGTAGGAATACTGACCGACCGTTTGACTTGCCGTGGTGTCGGCGACCTGCGTCTGCTTGTTGTCACCGTTGAATGTGAACGAGCGATTGTGGGTCGTCATCGGATCGACATCGGCCGTAACATTGCCGTTCGCGTCGTATCCGAAGCCCTGCCCGGTGCTAAAGCGGTTAGTCGACGCATTTACGCTCGGAGTAGTGTTTGTCGTCGTGCTCCCGACCGTCTGGCTGAAACTCGTCCGGTTGCCATATTGATCGTATCCGAACTGCTGTACCCAGTTCTGCGTCGAGCCCGTCTTTTCCTGTGCCTCGGTCAACCGGTTGAGCGGATCGTGTTGGTAAGACTGCACGAAGCTCGTTCCCGGGACCGTCAGTGTTTGCTTTCCAATGTTGCCGTTGTTCCTTGTCGGGTCGACCGTGCCGCCCGTCTGTAATTCACCGAATTCGTAATCGTTCTTCCAGACGCTTGCATTCGAGTCCGTCGTTCCTAATGCAAGTTCCGATACCTGAAGCCTTGAGTTGAACTGTGCGGTTTCCCACAAACCATTGCCCAACTGCATCTTCGTGATCGCACCCGACGCGTTGTAAGCAAAGGAATCCGCGTAATGCCAGAAACCGTGATCCCCGTCCTTTTTACTCTCAACGATCGAAAGATTGCCCGTCCGATCAAGAACATTCTGCACAACCCTTCCGCTCGGATAGGTTTCCTGCGTCAGAGCACCCGAAAGGTTGTACTGATAACTGGACGTGTAAGTGGTGCCGTCGGTGACCTGTTTGCTCTCGGTCAGTCGCCCTGCCAGGTCAAAGCCGCTGTATTGCGTCTCGGAGACGGAGCTTGTGACCTTGGCCAGCTTGCCCTTTGAGTAGGGAATAGCGGGGTTGTCGTAGGTGTTCGTGACCGCGGGTGTCCCGTCGGAATATGTGCGGGTCAGTGGGCGGTTAAGGGCGTCGTAGGTGCTCGTGATCGTTGTACCTTTTGCATCGGTAGCAGTCAGAGCATTCCCATTATTATCATAGGTGAACGCTCCGGACCAACCATTATTGTCGGGGTTGCCAGACGTGTTCAAACCCGTGTTCACTTCCTGTTCGGGCTGGCGCACGCGGATCGTCCGCCCTAGCGAATCGTACATAAAATACCTGTTCTGGCTGCCCTGTTCCACCCGCACCATTTTACCAAGCGTGGGCAGAAAATCGGGGTCAGGCATGCAATAGTGCAATTCTCCCGCTGCCGGTCTTAATAGATCTTTATTTCGTGACGACATTTCCAACTTCTTCTGCGACCTTTTGATCGACGACCATTCTGCTCTTGGCGGCATCGCGGCGGCGGCTGACGGTTGAGGCGTTGATGCTTAAAAGGTCAGATATATCCGAATTATACAACCCACCCTCGACCTCGACACTAGAATTGCACGATTGCACGTCTGACTCCGCTTTCCTCTTGACCCTGATTTCCTTTTCGGAGCCGTCGTTCAATATATTACAGATCGACACAAAATGCGCCGGTTGATCAAACAGATAGCTGGTCGAGCGGCAGACTGTCTGACTACCATCAGAATACACCCATTTCTAGATTTTGCCAGCGTTAAATGTGGTCGTGGGGTGTTTGGCTGGAGCGATCTCTGTTGGAAACCGGGCCCGCCGGTTCGCTAACGCCCTTGCTGACGCCAGGGGCTTTGGCAACACCTGCCCAAGCCCCTGGCGTAAGCAAGGGCGTAACACTCAAGCCGGATCCGATCAGCCGCGGAACAAGATCCGCCGTTGCATCTTTAAAATATGCACCAATACCTGCAACGATTTGGTATAATTGATCTAGTGACCCGATACGGCCCGCGAATT